>CAZWZP010000052.1:3319-19248 GCA_964638925.1 uncultured Stakelama sp.
AACTGGCGGCCGGACCGCAGCCCGACTGGTCGAACCTGGTCCATGCCTAGGGCGGGTGGAAAAATGTCGTGCTCGCCAATGCGCAGAACGAAAAATATGCCCGCTTCCACGGCAAGAATTTCGCGGAGATCGGCAAGGCGCTGGGCAAGGATCCCGCCGATGCGGCGTGGGACATCTGGCTCGATGCGCTGCCCGCCCGCGCCGGTGCGCTCTATTTCATGATGGACGAGGCCGATATCGCGCTGGCGATGAAACAGCCCTGGGTCAGCGTCGGCACCGACGCGTCCGCGACGGATTCGACGGTCGATCCCGAAAAGCAGGGTCGCCCGCACCCGCGCGCCAACGGCACCTTCCCGCGCATCATCGCCGAATATGTGAAGGCGCGGAAGGTGCTGACCCTGCCCGACGCGATCCGCAAGATGAGCGGATGGCCCGCGCATCGACTGGGCCTGTCCGACCGCGGGCTGCTGCGTCCGGGGATGCGCGCCGATGTGGTGGTGTTCGACCTCGACACGATCAAGGACGGCGCGAGGTTCGACGCGCCGACGACACCGCCCACCGGCATCGACACGGTGATCGTCAACGGCGCCCTGGCGCTGGACAAGGGCCAGCCGACCGGCGCGCGCGCCGGCCGCGTGCTGCGTCACGCCTGCCCGGGGGTTTAGGTCCGTAACGGGATTGTCTGGCGGCGCGGGGCTGCTATCACCGATGAGTGCCGATCGGGATTAGTCGTCCTGATCGGAAACTTTGAGGTGACCGCCGTCTATGTCTGATGCCCCCACTCTTGGCAGTTTCCTGCGCCGCCTGCGCGGTCAGGAGGGCTGGACGCTCAAGCAGATGAGCGAGCGCACCGGGATTCCCGTATCGACGCTGTCGAAGATCGAGCATAACCGCCTGACGCTGAGCTATGACAAGCTGCTCCAGCTCGCGCAGAAGCTGGGGCTGCGCATGTCGGAGCTGTTCGCCGAAAGCAGCGAGCCCGCCGATCCGCAGCAGCAGCCGGTGACCGCGCGGCGCAGCGTCGGCAAGCTCGACCGCGCGGTGCGGGTCGAGACCGCGAACTACGATTATTTCTACATGAATACCGAGCTGCGCCGGAAGCGGATGATCCCGATCGTCACCAAGATCCGCGCGCGCACCGTCGAGGAATTCGGCGAGCTGGTCCGCCATTCGGGCGAGGAATTCATCTACGTCCTGCAGGGTGCGGTCGAGGTGCATACCGAATTCTACGATCCCGTCGTGCTGCACGAGGGCGAGTCGATCTACATCGATTCGAACATGGGCCACGCCTATATCGCCGCCGAGGGGTGCGCCGAGGCGACGGTGCTGGGCGTGTGTTCAAGCGCCGAGGAGCGGCTGATGGAATCGCTGATGAACCTGCAGGGGCATGAGGTGGTCGAGGCCAGCGGCGCGCGGCGGTCGAAGTCGGCACTGTAGGGTTTGTCCCGCCTCACCGGGCTCTGATCGGTGACCACCACGATGCGAAGCCTGAAGGCCCGCTATTGGGTGGTTAGCTGACATTCCAGAATGGAACGTCCGAACCTTGCCGCCATAAATCCTCAAATGCCGCTCGCGAAACCTCGATCGGCTCGGTGCCATCAAAGCCTTCGTGCAGTGAGAGGTCGATGAGTGACGGGCAATCACGGCCACCGCGCTCCTCTATCTCGATGCTATTTCGCTCTATCCGCCCATCCGGAAAAACCTCGATAGACCGACAAACTGCATCCCGCGATTGGTCGATTTCATAATACATCCATTCCGGCTCGCCCGCTGGAAGATCCGTTTCTGGCCAAGGAAGTCGGAAATAGGTGGGAAGCATCGGAGACGACATAGCGGCACCATAGCCCGAGTACGTATCGCCGCAACGTCAGCAATGGGCTTGAAAACCGACCGGCAGCTATATCCGTCTTCGTCATCCCGGCCTTGTGCCGGGGTCCACGGGGAGGCAGGCGCGGCGCGAGAGGGTTGAGGGCTGGACGCGAGGAAGAGTGGACCCCGGAACAAGTCCGGGGTGACCAACGGGATTGAGCTTCAGCCCCCCGCCTTCGCCCGCGCCGCCTCGACGATGCGCAGGATATTCCCGCCCCACATCTTCGCCAGATCGTCGTCCGAATAGCCCGCCTGCTTCAGCCGCGCGGTGACCAAAGGCAGCGCCGAGATATCCTCGAACCCCTTGACCCCGCCGCCGCCGTCCCAGTCGCCGCTGAAACAGACATGGTCGGGGCCGGCGACCTTCACGACGTGCAGCACCATCGCCATATATTTCTCTAAATCGGCGTCCCACAGCGGCTGGGTCTTGTCGAGTTCGCGCCAGCGCTTCGCCAGCGCGACCTGTTCGGCGGGTGGTAGCGTCGCGATCTGCTCGTACTTCGCGAACAATGCGCCGCGTTCGCCGGCCAGGTTGAGTTCGGACAGGAAGATCGTGCTGATGCACATCGCCCCGCCCTTTGCTGCGAGCGCACGGATGCGGGCGTCGTCGAGGTTGCGGGGGTGGTCATAGGCGTGGCGGCCGGTGGTGTGCGACAGGATGATCGGCGCGCGCGAGGCCGCGAGCATCTGGTCGAACGCGGCGTCGGAGGAATGGCTGGCGTCGATCACCATGCCGAGCCGATTCATCTCGGCGACCCATTGCCGGCCGAGCGGGCTGAGGCCGTTCCAGCGCGGTTTGTCGGTCGATGAATCGGCGAACTGGTTGTTCTTGCCGTGTACCGGCCCGGCCATGCGTACGCCGCGCTTGTAGAACTCGCCGAGCAGCGAAAGATCCTCGCCGAGCGGATAGCTGTTTTCCATCGACTTGAACGCGATCAGCTTGCCTGCGGCGTTGAAGCGGCGCGCTTCGTCGGCGGTGGTGGCGGGCATGATCCGGTCGCGGAATTGTGCGATGGTGGTGTCGATCGTATCGGAGCGTCCGCGCGCAAAGGCGAGCGCGTCGGCATAGCCCTTCGCCGTCAGCGGCCCCTGATCGGTGTAGATGACGAAAAAGCCGCCATCGAGCGCGCCTTCCTCCATCCGGCCCATATCGACCTGCGCGATGTCGGTTGCGGGGTCGTGCTTGTCGCCAAAGCTCCACCCCGGACGCCCGAAATGGAGCGGCGTGTCGAGATGCGTGTCGAGCACGAGCAGCCGCTTGTGCAGTGCCGCTATGTCCTCGGCGGGAGCCTCAGGCGTGGCGGCGGTGCAGGCGCCGAGCAGCAGCAGGGCGAGGATCGAAAAACGCTTCACTTGGTCGCTCCCACCGGACGCAGGTCCAGATCCTGATAATTGTAGCTGAAGTCCGCGATCGGGCTTTCCGCCTTCATCGACACGCGCGCGACCTTGCCGTCGGCGTCGAGCGCGAAGGTGACGTAGGCGGGTTCGAGCGACTTGTCGTCGAAGCGCGTCACGAAGCTATCATATTGCCAATGGACCAGCTTGCCCTTCATCGCCGGGGTGGTGGTGAAGTCGATGGTCAGGCCGCCATCCTTGCCCTTGCCCACCACGACGTCGCCATACCAGGCGTCGCGATAGGTGCCGACATAGCGGTCCAGCGCGAGCGACGGACCGACCTTGGCGGGCGCGGCGCGGGTGGTCGACAGCGCCGCCTTGGCCCCGGTGATGCGTGCTTCGATGAAGGCGTTGAACCGCGTTGGCCAATCCTGATCGGGTGCGCCGAGATAATGGTCGACCAGCGTGTGGATCACCCCGCGTAGCAGGGCCGTCTCTTCAGCATTGACCACGCCGGCGATGCCAACCTCCTGATCGGGGAGCAGGATGACATAGGCGATCGCCCCGAACACCGCGCCGCCATGCGCGATCACGCGAACGCCGCGATAGTCGGTCACGCTCCAGCCGAGCGCATAGGAACTGAAATTGGGGGTGAGCGGCGCCAGCTGGCCGGGCATCGGCGAGATCGGCTGAAGCGTCACGCCCTTCCACATCTCCGCCGACTGCGCCGCGCTGAACAGCCGCCCGCCACCGGGCAGCGCGCCCTTGCCGAGCTGGATCTGGAGCCAGCGAGCGAGATCGTTGGCGCTGAGCGCGAGGCCGCCTGCGGGCAGCGCCGCGCGGCCAAGCTCTGCCGCGCGCTCGTCGAGCATCGACACCGGCCCGTCTCCGCGCACCGCGCCGCCGATCCGGGCATGGGGATGCGCGCGATTGGGGTTGGCGAGGCGGCTTTCGTAATTCGCCGTGGCGCTGGTCATGCCGCCGGCGGCGAACACATCCTGCGCCATGAAGTCTTCCCAGCTCTTGCCGCTGACTTCCTCGATCAGCTGCCCGGCGACCGAATAGAGGATGTTGTCATAGGCATAGCCCGAGCGGAAGCTGCGCGCTGGCTGGATGTGCGCGAGGCGCTTGACCGTCTCCTTGCGCGACAGGCTGCCGCGCGGAACATAGAGCAGGTCGCCCGCGCCAAGGCCAAGGCCGCTGCGATGGACCAGCAGGTCGCGGATCGTGATCTCACGCGTGACCCAGGGGTCGTACATGCGGAACCACGGCATATGGTCGATCACGCGGTCGTCCCATTTGATCTTGCCGCGATCGACCAGGATCGCGAGCGCGGCGGCGGTGAATGCCTTGCCGGTCGATCCGGTCTGGAAGATCGTGTCGGCATCGACCTTTTGCGTGCCGCCCAGCTTGGTCGTGCCCCAGCCCTGCGCGAGTTCGACCTTGCCCTTGTGCACCACCGCGATGGCGATGCCGGGGGCGCCGCTTTTCGCGCGGAGTGTCTCGACCTTTTCCGCAAAGCCCTTGGGCAGTTCGGCAGCGGCGGGGAGGGCGAGCAGCAGCGCAGGGAGCGCGAGCAGGGCGCGGATCATGCAACAATCTCCACTTCGGGCCGTGCGCGCAGAATACGCACGACGCCCAGGGTCATCACGGGAAGGACGAAGACGGCAAGCATGGCGAAGGCGAGCAGCCGATAGCCGCTGCCAATCAGGTCGATCAGGCCGATCGCGGTGGCGACGAACACGCAGCCAAGCAGCAATGCGAGCGCGATGCCGGCGCGGGGGACAGAACCGAGCGGTGCGCCACGCTTTGCCTGCCACACGCCCGACACCCGCTCGTTGACCGCGTGGATGATGCCCACCCCGGTTTCGAGCAACGCGGCGAAGATCATCGCCTGGAACGCGATGGTGAACACCGGAATGTTCATTTGCCCCAGCAGGAATGCGGAAGGCAGGGTCTGGTCGGCAATTGCGGGGTAGAAGGCGATCATGCACAGGAAGAAGCCGAACGCGGGCAGCATCGCCAGCGGCCCGGCAATCGTCCCGGCAATCACGGCATCGCGGCGGCTGGTGAAATGCGCGGTCAGCGGCAGCACGGCCGCGGCGGCGATCAGATTATAGCCGGCATAGGCGATGCCGCCCATAACCCAGCCGGTGGAGGGGGTTGGGGTGGCCAGATTGGTACCGATCCTGTCGCCAAACAGCACAAGACCCAGGATCAGGAACAGCGCATAGACAAGGTAGAGCAGGGTCGAAGCATATTTGAACAGACGCTCGACCGACGCGGTGCCAAGGCTGGTGACTACCGCGATTGTCGCCGTGAGCAGTAACGTGCCGAGAATCGCCGGCGCGCCGAAGCTAGCTCCGATCTCCCCCGCCGCTGCGCCAACCACCGCGAGGATCAGGACGAGCAACAGGACATAGACGATCTCGAACGCGATCCAGCCGGGGCCGAGCAGTTTCTGGAAAAAGCTGCGATAATCATAGCTGCGGGTCAGGTGCGCAAAGGCGAAGGTCGCGGCGCACACTGCACTCCAGATCAGCATGGCGAGGATCATCGCCATCAACCCGCCTTGCGGCCCGCTGGGGATGAAGAATTCCGCCAACTCGCGCCCGGTGGCATAACCGCCGCCGATCACCACCCCCTTGAACGCTAGTCCGGGGAGCAGGAAGCGCTGGAACCAGGTCGCTTTGGTCATGGTCATGCGCCCTTCAGGATATTGTCGACGAGCGCGTCAAATGCCGCGCCGCCCCGGATCGGATCGGCGACAGGGAGGCCCAGCCGCACGCTTTCGGCGGCCATCAAGGCGGTCGCCGCATCGGCCTCAAGCGCGGCGGTATTGTAGGAATAGCCGCCACAGCGGATCGCGGGATTGGTGCGACGGCCCAGCGCGATGGCGAGCGAAGCAATCTCCTCGACGCTGACCAGACCATAGCCCGCAGTGCCGAGCATGGCGGTGCGGCCCGGTTCATGGCACACCACGAACACATCCGGCTGGCTGCCATGGAGCAGGCCGAGCGACACTGCGGCATAGGCCGGGTGCGCGAGCGACCCCTGCCCCTCGATCACGTCCCAATGGTCGGGCGCGGCGTCGGGCGACAGGATTTCGGCGGCACCCGCCTCGAAATCGGAAACGACCGCGTCCATCGGGATGCCGCGCCCCGCGATCATGATCCCGGTCTGGCCGGTCGCGCGGAAATCGCACGGGACGCCGCGATCGGCAAAGGCACGGGCGAGCGCAAGGGCAGTGTATTTCTTGCCCAGCGCGCAATCGGTGCCGACGGTCAGCAGCCGTTTGCCGCTGCGCTTGCGACCCGTCGCGACCGGGATGTCGGCGGGCGGGACGCGCACGTCGAACAGCTTCCGCCCCAGCAACTGCGCCGCCGCCGCCACTTCGGGCAGGTCGGCGAGGCGCATATGCATCCCCGCGATCAGGTCCAACCCCGCTTCCAGCGCCTCAACCAGCGAGGCGCGCCACGACAGCGGGATGATCCCGCCCTGATTGGCGACGCCGATCACCATCGCGCGCGCACCCTGTGCGCGTGCCTGTGCCGGAGTCATTCCGGGCAGGCCGGTAGACACCGTCGCGTCGGTCAGCCGCAGCTCTCCCACGCATTTGTCCGCGGCCCAGTCGCGGAGCCCCAGCGCCGTCTTGGCAAAGCCGCGCTCCTGCGTATCGCCCAGAAAGAGCAGATAGGGCTGCGGGAGCGTCGCATCCGACCCCGGCGCGTTGAACGGAGCGTTCATCCCCGGCGCGATCAGAACGACAGGTCGATGGCGAGCCCCAGCGTGCGCGGTTGCAGCGGCACCGTCGCGAGGAAGCCGGGATTGGTAGTCGCGACGTTGCTGGTGATCCGCCCCTCGGCATCGGTCAGGTTGCGGGCATAGGCGCGCAGCGTCCATTTGTCGTTGAAAGTGACGGCGGCGTTGAGATCAAGTGCGGCATAGCCGTCGATCGGCACCGAAAGTGCCGAGCTTTCAATGTCGGAGATGCGGTCACCAACAATGCGCACCGCCCCCCCAAGCCGCGCCTGTGCCGATCCGCCGACGGCGAAGCTATAGTCCACAGTCATTGCCGCCGCGATCTTCGGCACGCTTGGCAACTGGTCGCCATCGGTGCACGCAGCCGTCGTCTCGGTGCATTTCGCATCGGTGTAGGCGAAGTTCGCGCCGAAATTGAACCCGGCGATCGGCGTGATCGACAGCGACGCCTCGACGCCCTGGCTGCGCGCCGTGCCGGCGTTGACCAGCCCGTTGATGCCGGCGGCAAAGGCAGCGGCGGTCTGAAGGTCGGTCCAGTCGAGCATGAATAGCGCGGCATCCAGGCTGACCGCGCGATTGAGGAAGCTGGCCTTCACGCCCGCTTCGTAGCTGGTCACGCGCTCCGCGCCGACAGTGGCGGGGAAGCCCGGCAGCGCGACGTTCGGCCCGCCCGGCTTATAGCCGCTGGCAACGCGGGCATAGATCATCGCGTCGCGGCTCAGATTGATCTGCGGGCTGACGCTGTAGGTGACGATCTCTTCCGATGATGTGCCATCGCCGCTGGCGTTCAGGCCCAGCAGCGGGATCGCGGTCGACTGGGTAAAAGTCTGGTCGTTGCGTGCCCAGCGCAGCCCGCCGGTCACATGGAACATCTCGCTGATCTTCCAGGTCGCGTTCCCGAAGACCGCATATTCCTTGTACGTATTGGGCAAGCCGACCACAGCGAACGGATCGAAGCCGGGGATCGGCGTTCCGCTCGCGTCGAGCGCGCGCACCACCTGACTGTGGGTGTTGTCTTCATCAGTGTAGAAAAAGCCGACCATCCATTCAAACCGTCCGCTCGGCGCAGACGTCAGGCGCAGCTCCTGCGTCCATTTCTTCTGCTCAAGCGTCGCGGGATAGGGCGCGAAGCCGCCAAAGATCCCGCCGAACACGCGGCTCGCGTCGGTCACTTCGAGGATTTCCAGCTTGCTGTACGACGTGGTCGAGCTGAGTTCCGCAAAGCCCAGATCATAGCCGAGCGTCGCCGAGTAGAATTGGAAGTCACTGGTGAAAGGTTCGGCGAGCTGGGCGTTGGTGCTGAGGAACGGCACGCCCGGCGCGATCGGGGTGTTGCCGATGCCTTCATAGACGATGCTGACATTGTCCGAATCCACCGACTGCCACACGCCGCTCAGCTTGATGGTGAGCGCAGGATCGGGCTGCCACAGCAACGCCACGCGCCCGCCCTGTTGCACGGCGTCGTTGACGTCATCCTCGCCAGTCTGGACATTGTCGACATAGCCCGGCGTTTCGCGCCGCGCGTAGCTGGCGCTGACCGCAAGCTTGTCCGTCACCAGCGGGACATTGACCATCGCATTCGCGGCCCAGCCCACGCCATCGCCATGCGCCACGGTGAAGACTTCGGCACCGCCGCGAATCTTGAGATCGTTCAGATCGGGCTGAACGGTGACGTATTTGAGCAGGCCACCGATCGAGCTGGCCCCATAGAGCGTGCCCTGCGGCCCGCGCAGCACCTCCAGCCGTTCGATATCATAGGGCATCAGGTCGAGCGTGAAGACATGTGAGCGGTTGTAGATGCCGCTCGATCCGATCGGGGCATCGTCCAGATACAAGCCGACGGTTGCACTCGGCCCGATCGGCGCGACACCGCGCAGCGTCAGCGTCGAACGGCCGGGCGATCCGGCATTGTCGACCTGAAGCCCCGGGATCGACGCGGCATAATCCGACAGCTGCGACGCGCCGCTTTGCTGCATCGCCTCACCGCTGACCACGGTGATCGAGATCGGCACGTCCTGCACGCGCTCGGTGCGCTTCTGCGCGGTCACGACGATCTCGTCGCGCTCCATGGTGACGCCGGTGCCGTCATCCTGCGCGAAGGCCGATGCCGGAAGCATCAGCGCGGCGGCGGCGGTCGAGAGGGACAGAACGATACGCGCGGGAATGGCATGGCGTGTCATGTGAAATCTCCCTGAGCCTGCCTGTCACGCGGGTCCAGTCCGGCGCACGGCTTTTCTAATTGGGATAGTGTTGTCTCGAACGGACAATTGTCAATCTGGATTCGGTACGGGCCGGGTCCGGGCCATGTGACCCGAACCCGACCCGCGGGGAACCTCAGTAACCGGCGCCAAAGCTGACCAGCTTGAACACCAGCGCCACCCACAGAAGGAAGAAGGCACCGAGCACGAGCAGGATCGACCACAGCTTTGAGAACCAACTGCGCTTGCCCTTGAACGCCAACAGCAGGTTCCACACCGAAACGGCGAGCAGACCGAAATAGGCGAGCGTGCCGACCAGCTGAAGCGTCAGGATCAGCCAGTCATTCTTGCCATGGGATTCGAAATTCTCGATCCCCATGACAACGACCAGCCAGCCGATCAGCACCAGCACGACGAGCCAGGCCAGCCCGCGCGTGGCGCGATAGGCGGTGCGCGCAGGCCCGGTCAGCGCGAGTTGTGCGCCATAGCGACGGCGCGCGATCCAGCCGATCGGCCAGCCAAGCGCGGTGATGAGGATCACGGCGAGCGCGAACAGCAAGGCCGGGATCAGCCACGCACCGGTCGCGTACCAGGGAGTGCGGTCCCACACCATGAAGGGCGAGACCATGCCGAAGGTCCAGCGGACGATTTGTCCATCGCGGACCTCGGCAACGAGGCGTTCCTTGCCATAGGCGTCCTGCCACACGAACGGTTCGACCTCGATCCACTTGCGCGGCGCGCCGCCGAGCGAGGGGATGCCGCTGACCAGCGGGCGACCGTCTTCGTCGAGGCCGATCTTTTCTTCGCCGAGCAGATAGACGAACGATGCAAAGCTCGACGCGACACGACGACTGTTGGTCCAGCTTCCGGTGAGCAGCTTGGCGTGCTCCTTTGCCGTGGCCAGCTCGACCGGCGGCTTCGGGTTGGCGGCGGGGAGGTAGCGATCGGCAAAGCCGTCGACCAATGCGCCGCGCACCGCACCCGGCGCGCCACCCGCACCCTGGCTGTTGACCGAGATGAAGATGCCGACCTTCTCCGCCGGGAAGATTTTCAGATCGGTGTGGAAATAGACCGTGTCACCGCCATGCCCCAGCGCGCGGCGACCGTTGATCCATTGTTCGTAAAAGCCCAGCGCCATCTGGTTGCTGCCCTTGACGCTCAGATTCTGCGCCGTGAGCATCTGGGTCGTGGTCGCGGGCTTGAGCAGCGGGCCGCCATCGTTGAGGAAGGCAAGCATGAACTTGCCCATGTCCGCGCCGCTCGCCGACATTGCACCGGCCGGGGCCATGCCGATCAGCTCGAAGCGCTGCGCCTTGCCCGACCCGCCCTCATAGCCTTGCGACATGAACGGCTTGAGCTTGGCGGGGAGCGGCTGGCGGAAACTGGCATATTGCATATCCAGGCGGCCGAAGATGTTGCGCTCGACATAATCGTCGAACGACTGGCCCGACACGCGCTCCACGACATAGCCAGCCAGTGCCGTCGCATAGTTGGAATAGGCCGGCGTCGTGCCGGGGACGTAGATCCGTTCGGGGATGCGCTCCTTCAGGATGTCGCCCAGCGGTTTCAGCTGGATGTCGAACGCCAGCAGGCCCTTAATGATTTCCTCGAACCCCGCCGTGTGCGTCATCAGGTGGCGCATCGTGATCGGCTTGTCGCCATGCGGCGAAATCGTGAAATCGAGATATTTGTTGATGTCCGCGTCGAGGTCGATCTTGCCCGCCTCGACCTGCTGCATCACCGCGGTCCAGGTGAACAGCTTCGACGTCGAACCGGGACGGAACAGCGTCTTTTCCGGGTCAACTGGCGCGCGCTTGGCAACGTCCGAATAGCCAAAGCCGCGCTGCGTCAGCACCGCGCCGTCCTTGACCACCACCACCACCGCGCCGGCAATATCACCGCGCGCAAGGGCATAGGGCATATAACCGTCGAGCCAGGTGTCGACATCGCTTTTGGTGAGCTTGTCGAGCCCGGCCGGGGCAGTGGGCGATGCGGTCTGCGCGACCGGAACAGTGTCCGCTTTGGGCACCAATGGCGCTTGTTGGGTTGAAGCCGGTATCGCGACGGTAAGTGCCAGCAGTGCCGCCACCGCCAGTTTGACCTTGTGCGTCCACACGAACATCGTGTCCCCCTTCCCTGGGCTATGCGATCCTTGCCCCGACGATTGACGTAGCGCGGGTGAATCGTCCTGATCCGACGATGATGATCCTATTTAGAGAATTGTCAAATCGGTATCGGCGGAAACTTAACCAAGGCGCAGCTTGACCGTGCGCACGCTGACGATCGCGCGCATCTTGCGTTCGATGATCTCGGCTCGCTGCGCGTCGATTCCGGCGATGGTGATCGCGGCGCGATAGCCGCGCGGGCGCGCCTCAACCGACAGGCGCTCCACCGTCCGGTCCTGTTGCGCGAACAGACCGAGCACCCGGCACAGCAATTGCGGGCAGCGCGCAGCGGTCACGACAAAGGTCGCGGTGCCCGTCGTCTCGCAGATCGACATGTCAGGCGGCGAGGCCGGGCTGGCGATGCGCGCGGGCAATTGCGGCGCGGGCGAGCCGGTCGGCGGCGACATGCGGCGCGATCCGCTCTGCCGCTGCATGGTCGAGCACCGCCGTCAACCGCACGCCGGTTGCCTCGACCCGCGCACGCGCTTCATCCACGCCCCAACCGAGATGCTCGGCGGCGACGTTGATGATCCCGCCCGCATTCACGACATAATCGGGCGCATAAAGGATGCCGCGCGCCAGCAGCGCGTCGCCCTGTGCCGGGGTCGCCAGCTGGTTGTTCGCCGCGCCGCACACCACCGCAGCGCCCAGGTTCCGCACCGAAGCCGCGTCGAGCACGCCGCCCAGCGCGCAGGGGGCGAAGACTTCGGCCTTGGCCGCGATCAGATCCTCCGACGCCACCACCGTCGCACCAAAGCGCCGCGCGGCCTCCGCCGCCACCTCGGCACGCGGTTCGGCGACGATCAGCCGCGCGCCCGCTTCATGCAGCAGCTCGCACAAAGCAAAGCCGACATGGCCCAGCCCCTGCACCGCGACGGTCACGTCCGACAGCCCCGCGCCGAGATGCCGCGCCACCGCCACCTCCATCGACCGCAGCACACCGAGCGCGGTCCAGGGTGACGGATCGCCCCCCGCCGCTCCGGCGCGCGCGGGCAGCCCGGCGACATGGCGCGTGCTATCGGCGACGCACTCCATATCGGCGACGCTGGTCCCGACATCCTCGGCGGTGACATAGCGCCCGTCGAGCGACGCGACCGCACGCCCGAACGCGCGGAACAGGGCAGCACGGTCGAACGGCCCATCGGACACCCGCACCACCGCCTTGCCGCCTCCAAGGGGAAGCCCGGCAAGCGCATTCTTGTAGCTCATCCCCTCCGCCAGCCGCAGCGCGTCGGTCACGGCGTCGGCATCGCTGGCGTAACGGTGGAACCGGCACCCGCCCGCCGCCGGGCCGAGCGCGGTCGAATGGATCACGATCACCCCCGATAGCCCCGAGTAGGGGTCGTCGAGGCGCAGCCCCCCTTCGGGCGGACCGGGCGCGGCGGAATCGGGCATCATGGGTCACCTTGATCGCAAGACCAAAAATAATAACGCCTGACACCGGCAATTTCTGACCTATTAATTCGCCATATGGCGATAGTCCGCTAAACTCTGACCACATATCGCCGAAATTGAGGTTGATTCATGCCAGAACCGCTCGACTCGCACGATCGCCGCATCCTCCGCGTGCTGCAGGACGATGCCTCACTCTCAACCGCAGCGGTCGCCGAACGGGTTGGCCTGTCCGCTTCCCCCTGCTGGCGCCGGATCGACCGGCTGGAGCGCGAAGGCTATATCAAGCGCCGCGTCGCGTTGCTCGACCGCCGCAAGATCGGGCTGCGCGCGCAGGTCTTCGCGCTGGTCAAACTCAACGCACACGGCCGCGCCAATCTCGACGAATTCGCCGCCGCGATCCATGAAATGCCCGAAGTGCTCGAATGCTATGTCCTGATGGGCACGGTCGATTTCATGCTGCGCGTGGTCGCGGCGGATATCGAGGCCTATGAGCAATTCTTCTTCGAGAAGCTCTCACGCCTGCCGGGCGTTCAGGAAATCAACTCGACCGTCGCGCTGTCGGAGATCAAGTCCACGACCGCGCTGCCCGTGTAAACTTCACCGCTGCTTCTTGGTGATCGTCGCGGTAAAGTCGGGATCCTTGTTCGCCACCCAGTCGACGAATTTGCGCACATTGGGATTGTCGAGCAGGCCAGCGACCTCCATCCCGTGGCGTTGCAGCTCGGAATTGGTGAAGTTGGCGATCACCGTCTGCTGACAGATCGAATGCATCGGCACGACATCGCGACCGCCGCGGCTCTTGGGCACGGGATGATGCCAGACGATCGTCGTTCCGGTCGGCCGTCCGCACAGCCAGCAGAGCACCGGCTCAGGCGGTGCCTCGTCCTCCTGTGGAAGGTGATCATAGGGATCGTGTTTTGCGCGCCTGCGGGCCATAGCGCGATGCCGCTACCATGAACTCGCCGCGAAACGAACTGGAACCTGCCATGACGACCCCCGCAAAGCCCTGGGACCCAGCTCTGGTCCGCATTTGGCTCGACCGACGGATCGCGGCCGCGCGGCTGGATCAGGCGGCGGCGGATCGGCGCGGTTATGCGTATCGTGACGACTATGATCAGGCCGCTGCTGAGGAATATGCGTGCCGCGCGCTGGGCAACGACCCAAGCATCGACGATCAGGCAGCGTTCGCGAAGCGCATCAAGGAGTTGATCGCGCAGGACGAGTATCGCGCGACGGGCCTGTATGACGAGGCCCGGTTCGAACGCCATGTGCGCGCCTGGCTGCGGAAGCTGGCAAAGATGACCAAGGCGAATGAGGGGTTCGACAAGACGCTCCGCCACCAGTGAGACCATGCCAGACGCGCGGCGTGCGCGCCGCGTTGCAGGCAGGGTTGGACCCCGGCTCACGCGGCAAGACGTTGGCCTTCACCGTCGATGTCGAGGAGGGGGGGATTATGGGTTTTGGGAAAGTGGTGCCCGGAGACGGATTCGAACCGCCGACACTGCGATTTTCAGTCGCATGCTCTACCAACTGAGCTATCCGGGCACGGGATGAAGGCGCGCTCTTAGTCGCGGGGTTGACCGCTGTCCAGCCCGCTTTGCAATTCTTCCGGGTCCACCGCGCGGCCGGGGATGCGATAGCCTTCGCCCAGCCATTGCAGCAGGTCGCGGTCCTTGCAGCCGCGGCTGCAGAATGGCTTGAATTCGGGCGCGGGCTTGGCGCCGCAGATCGGGCATATGGCTTTCATGTCGCTTCCACAAACTGGATGCGCCCGCCGGTGCGGCGGTGGAGCTGTGCGATCCAGTCGGGCTCGCGCTCGATCCGGCGCAGCAGCGGCGCGGGGAGGATATGGGTATCGGGCGCGGGCGGGGGAAGGCGCTCGAGCCGCCGCAGCTCGGCCCGCAGCGCCGCGCCGACCGGATCGGCGGCGATCAGTTCGGGCAACGACATGCGCGTCTTGCGCCGGACGATCTGAAGAAAGCCGAAGCCGTTCATCGCGGTGCGCTCGAACGGCTGGGGCAGGGCCGCGTCGATCGCCTCCCCCACTGCATTGCGTTCATGCTTGTTGGCGAGCGTCGGGAAATCGACCCCGACCGATCCGGTGATGTCGAGCCGCTCCATCGCGGCCGCGACCGCGTGCGCGGCGTCGATCGACAGCGGCCCCAGCGGCGGGCCGCCATCGACATCGAACAGGTTCATCGCCGGGGTGAGTGAGAGCAACAACGCGCCGCTGGCGAAGCGGATCTCGCCGGTGCGCGCTTCTTCCAGCACTTCGGACCAGCCGGCTTCCTCCAGCGCATCCGGCTCATGCGGGTGGCAGTGGCGCACCGGCAAGCCGCTCGCCATGATCCGCGCGAGCAGGTCGGGGCCGGGTGCGGTCGCATTGTCGGGTGCGGGCACCGCCTTGGGCAGCTTGACCCGCCCGCGCTCGGCGACCGATTCGCGCACGATGCGGACCGGGAAGGGCGCGCCCTGCGTCACCCCCTTGGGCAGCGGGTCGCACAACGCCTCGCCGCCGCCGGGCAGCATGACCTTGCCGGTGCTGCGGTCGATCAGCTTCGCGATGGCGATGGTGTCGGCGCGCAGGCCGGGCAGTTCGATCCGCGCCTTGCGGATCGTACCGCGCGCGACCAGCGCGGCGCGGTTCTCGCCGATCCCGGCTTCGTAGAGCCACTCAGCCAAGGTCGTAGCCAGCGCTCTCCAGCAGCGCGCGGGTGTCGTAGAGCGGCAGCCCGACCACGCCCGAATAGGTGCCGGAGATAAACCGCACGAACGCCTCGGCGCGGCCCTGAATGGCATAGCCGCCGGCTTTGCCCAGCCCCTCGCCGCACGCGATATAGCGGTCGATCTCGGCCGCGCTCAGCCGCTTGAACGCCACCACCGTGTCGGACAGGCGCACGCGGGCGCGGCCGTCAAGGCCGATCAGGCACACCGCCGACAGGCAATGGTGGCGGCGGCCGGACAATTTGCTCAGCAGATCGCGCGGCACGTCTTCGGTCTCGGCGGGCGGCAGGATGCGGCGGCCAAGCGCGATGGTGGTGTCGCCTGCCAGCACGATCTCAGCCTCGGCCCGCGTCACCGCGCGCGCCTTCGCCTCGGCCAGCCGCAGCGCATAGACGCGCGGCAGCTCGGCCTTGAGCGGGTTCTCATCAATATCGGGGGCCGCCACGCGATCCGACACGACGCCGACCCGCGCCAGCAGATC
>CAZWZP010000053.1:0-17924 GCA_964638925.1 uncultured Stakelama sp.
AGGGCCCGCCGAACTGCAGCCCGACGCCGATCGACTGGCCTTCGCCGACGACGATGTCCGCGCCCATCTCGCCCGGCGACTTGATCACGCCCAGCGCCACCGGCTCGGTCACCACCGCGACCAGCAACGCCTTCTTCGCCTGACATGCAGCAGCGAGCTCCGACAGGTCGGAAATGCGGCCGAGAATGTCGGGATATTGCACCACGACGCACGAGGTGTCGTCGTCGATCAGGTCGATCAGCTTGGCCGTATCCGGCTCGGCAGTCAGTTCCGGCACCGCAGTCACCAGCGTGTCGCCGGTATATTTCGCCATCGTGTTGGCGACCGAGACATAATGCGGGTGCAGCCCGCCCGACAGGATCGCCTTGGCGCGCTTGGTGATGCGCCGCGCCATGCCGATCGCCTCCCAGCACGCGGTCGACCCGTCATACATCGACGCATTGGCGACATCGGTGCCCAGCAGGCGCGCGACCTGGGTCTGGAACTCGAACATCACCTGCAGCGTGCCCTGCGCGATTTCCGGCTGGTAGGGCGTGTAGGCGGTCAGGAACTCGCCGCGCTGGATGATGTGATCGACGCTGGCCGGCACATGATGCTTGTAGGCACCGCAGCCAAGGAAGAACGGCGCGCTTCCCGCCGACAGGTTTTTCGCCGCCAGTTTCGACATGTGCCGTTCGACCGCCAGCTCGCTGGCATGCATCGGCAGCCCCGCGACCGGGCCGCTGAGGCGCGCGCTTTCGGGAACATCGGCGAACAGATCATCGATCGTCGCGGCATTGACCGCGGCGAGCATCGCCTGCCGGTCGGACGGGGTAAGGGGAAGGTAGCGCATCAATCTTCCTTCTCCCCTCCCGCTTGCGGGAGGGGTCGGGGGAGGGCCTGTCAGATCGTCTAAAGCGGAGCGCGTGAGGCCATGGACACGCCCTCCCCCGACCCCTCCCGCAAGCGGGAGGGGGACTTAGAGCTTGCTCACGAAATCCGCGTAGGCGCTCTCGTTCATCAGCCCGTCGAGCTCGCTGGAATCGCTCAGCGTCATCTTGAAGAACCAGCCATCGCCCTCGGGATCTTCGTTCACCAGCGCGGGATTGTCCTCCAGCGCCGGGTTGCCCTCGACCACCGTGCCGGAAACGGGCGCATAGACGTCGCTTGCCGCCTTGACGCTCTCGACCACCGCGGCGTCATCGCCCTTCGCGACTTCCTTGCCCTCTTCGGGCACTTCGACGAACACGATGTCGCCGAGCTGGCCTTGCGCATATTCAGTGATGCCGACGGTCGCGATTTCGCCGTCGAGTTCGATCCATTCATGATCTTCGGTGAAGTAACGGCTCATTTCATGCCTCCCTGACGGACATAGCGGTGGGGGACGAAGGGCATTGGCACCACTTCGCCATGATGGATCTTGCCGCGCTGGCTCAGCGTCACGCGGGTGCCGATTTCGGCCATCGCGGT
Source organism: uncultured Stakelama sp. (assembly GCA_964638925.1). GTDB lineage: Bacteria > Pseudomonadota > Alphaproteobacteria > Sphingomonadales > Sphingomonadaceae > Sphingomonas. Next base: position 1,450 of record CAZWZP010000053.1, read on the forward strand.
GGGCACATAGGCCATCGCGATCGGCTTCTGGACGGTCGGGGCAAAGCCGCCGCTGGTGACGCGACCGACTTCATTGCCCTGGTCGTCCAGCACGAGCGCACCCTCGCGCACCGGCTGACGCCCCTCGACGATCAGGCCGACGCGGCGCTGGATCGGGCCGTTCTCGCGCTCCATCAGGATGCGCTCAGCGCCGGGGAAATTCGCTTCCTCACGCCGCCGCTTGCTCGCGACCGCAAAGTTCAGCGCCGCCATGATTGGCGTCGTCTCAGGATCGAGGTCATGGCCGTACAGCGGCAGGTCCGCCTCCAGCCGCAGCGAATCGCGCGCACCCAGGCCGATCGGCTTCACCTCAGGCTCGCCACACAGCAGGTCGGCGACGGTCGCGGCCTGATCGGCGGGGATCGAGATTTCGAACCCATCCTCGCCGGTATAGCCCGAACGGCTGATATAGGCCGGCACCCCGGCAATCTCGAACTTGCCGCCCTTCATGAACACCAACGCGTCGAGCGGGTATTCGCCCGTCACATGGCGCTTGAGCGCATCGAACGCCTTCGGACCCTGCAGCGCCAGCAGCGCATGTTCGTCCATATGATTGATCTCGATATCGTCGGGCAGATGCTCGCGCAGATGGGCGATATCGTCCCATTTGCAGGCGCCGTTGACGACCATGTAGATGCCGCCCGGCCAGCGGCTGAACATCAGATCGTCGAGGATGCCGCCATTCTCGGCGAGCAACAGCGAATATTTCTGCTGCCCCACCGCCACCCCCGCAACATCGGCGGGGATCAGCTTCTCCAGCTCGGCGTCAAGCCCTTCGCCCGACAGGAACAACTGGCCCATATGCGACACGTCGAACAGCCCGGCCGATTCGCGCACCCACAGATGCTCGGCCATGATGCCTTCATACTGGACCGGCATTTCATAGCCCGCGAACGGCACCATCCGCCCGCCGCGCGCGCGATGCCACGCATCGAGCGGGAGCAGCATCAGTTCTTCGACGAATTCGGGCTCGCCCGTAAGGGAATCAGGGCCGTCGGTCACGCGCGTGCTCCAGAATTGACGACGGAATGCCGCACAGCGCGGCCATTCATCCGTCGCCCCCTCTGTCACGGGAACCTGAGAGCTTTGATCCCGGAGCGTGTCCGGGACTTACCCCTTCGGTGGCTCACCCCTGACGGAGCAAGCGCTTTCCAGAGTGTCGTGGCCCGCGCGGTCCCTGGTGCCTGAGAGATTCCGGGGCGGTTGCTCCTTCGGCGTTCCGGGTCGCGAAACCCGTAAACTCTCCCGCGCGTGCCTTCACCGGTTACCCGATGCCGACGCCATGGGAATGCTGCGCCGCACCGTCCGAGTCAATCGCGAAGTTGGCGTTTGTTTGTTTGCGGCACCGGCCCGCTCCCCCACCCGGCCACCCATCGGCAGGATATTCTGAAATGGGTGGCCGGGTGGGGGAGCGGGCCGGTGCCGCGCGCCGCATTGCGGCGCCAGCAAATCAACGCGTCGCGTTATACTTCAACTGCGCGTCCGTGAGCTGGAACCCGACCAGCGCCTCGAACGTCGCGCGCAGCACCGCCTGACGCACCTCCGGCCGCGCCAGCGGGTCGAGCGCTGCGGTCTCGTCACCCGCCTTGCGCTTGGCCAGGATCTGGCGGCGGATATCCTCGGGCAGCGTCGCCGCCGCGCGCGAGACATAGGCGTTGGCGGTGCCGGTCGCCTGCGCGCGCGCCTGGCCCGGTTCGAAGCGCAGTGTCACCTGTGCGACGCGCTTCGACACCACCGACGTGCCGCCCTGAACGACGGTCACGAAATAAGGCAGGGTCACTTCGCGCGCACCCTCGGTCGAGCGGCGGCTGGCCTGCACCTCGAATGCGATGTCGCTGCGGATCATCTCGCCGCTGTCGTCGCAGTTCGACGTGACGTTGGTCAGCGTCGCGGTCACGTCGATCGCGGTCGCCGCCGTGCTGTCGGCCGGATTGAACAGGGTGATGTCGCCGGTCCCGGCCGGCACGCCGACACGCGGGCAGGCAGAGCGAACCGCAGTGATGCCGCCCTCGGCAATGTCGCCCTCACGGGAGCAGGCGGCGAGCGCCAGCGGAATCGAAGCGGCAAGCGCGAGTTTGCGAACGTTCAACTGGGGCACCTTTCCCGAACAAGACATGCCTGCCACCCCCATTGCTGGCGGACCCGGCCCGGCGGCGGGCACCATAGGCAGCGCATCGGCTTCCCGCAACGCCCATCCCGCGGCTTTCGCAGCACGCCCGGATCGCGTAAGGCAGCCGCGATGACCGATAGCCAGAAACCCGTTCTCGACCTCCTCATCGCCGCGCCGCGCGGCTTTTGCGCCGGGGTCGACCGCGCGATCCAGATCGTCGAGCGTGCGATCGAGCTGCACGGCGCGCCGGTCTATGTGCGCCATGAAATCGTCCACAATAAATATGTGGTCGACACGCTGAAGGCGAAGGGCGCGATCTTCGTCGACGAACTCGATCAAGTCCCAGACGGCGTCCATGTCGTGTTCTCCGCGCATGGCGTGCCCAAATCGGTTCCAGCCGAAGCGCAGAATCGCGGCCTGTCCTATTTCGACGCCACCTGTCCTTTGGTGTCCAAGGTGCATCGTCAGGCCGAGCGGCTGGTCGCCGCCGGGCGCCATATCCTGTTCATCGGCCATGAAGGGCATCCCGAAGTGATCGGCACCTTCGGTCAGGTGCCCGACGGCGCGATGACGCTGATCGAGACCGAAGAGGATGCGCACGGATTTACCACCGACGCGCCCGACAACCTTGCCTTCCTGACCCAAACGACGCTGTCGGTGGACGATACCGCCGCGATTCTCGCGATCCTCCAGGCACGCTTTCCCGCGATCGTCGCACCCAAGGCCGACGATATCTGCTACGCCACGTCGAACCGGCAGGCGGCGGTGCGCGCCATCGCCGGGTCGTGCGATCTGGTGCTGGTGATCGGCGCGCCCAATTCGTCCAACTCGCTGCGTCTTGCCGAAGTGGCCGAGCGCGAAGGGACGACGTCGAAGCTGATCCAGCGCGCCGACGATCTCGATTTCGACTGGCTGGCCGGGATCGGCACGCTCGGCATCACCGCCGGGGCGTCGGCCCCCGAAGTGCTGGTGCGCGAAGTGATCGACCGCATCGCCACCCGGTATGACATCAACGAACGCATGGTCGAAACCGCGCAGGAAACGATCACCTTCAAACTGCCCAAGGGGCTTGAGGCGGCGTGAAGAAAATTCCTCCCCTGCCCCGCAGGGGAGGTGGCAGCGCGAAGCGCTGACGGAGGGGCGGCCGCGCAGACGGCCGTCGACGGCCCGGCAAAATTCTGCCCTCTTCGGGGCAGCCCCTCCACCACCCGCTTTGCGGGCGGTCCCCCTCCCCTGAGACAAGCTCAGGGGAGGAATGAGCGCCTCAACCCGCGCTAAAACGCCAAATCCGCCTTGCCCCGGTCCCGCCCAGCATCTACCCGCGACCCTCGAACACACCACACGCACGGGGACCCGAATTGGCAGTCTACACACAGGTCCCGGCCGAATCGCTCGCCGCGTTCCTCGCCCGCTATGACGTGGGCGAGCTCGTCTCCGCCAAAGGCATCGCCGAGGGGGTCGAGAACAGCAATTACCTGGTCGACACGACCAAGGGCCGCTTCATCCTGACGCTCTACGAAAAGCGCGTCGAGGCGGGCGACCTGCCCTATTTCATGGACCTGCTCGCGCATCTCGATGCCAAGGGGCTGAAGGTGCCGCCCGCGATTGTGGATCGCAATGGCGTCGCAATCCAGACGCTTGAAGGCCGCCCCGCCTGCCTCATCAAATTCCTCTCGGGCGTCTCGCTCTCCCACCCCACCCCGGCGCAGGCCGAGGCCGCAGCGCGCGCGATGGCCGAAATGCATATGGCGGTCGCCGATTTCGGGCAGGACCGGCCCAATTCGATGGGGGTCGACAGCTGGTGGCCGCTGCTCGAACGCTGCGGCCACAGCCTCGACCAGATCGCGCCGGGTCTGCACGACGATCTGCGCGCGGCGCTCGACCGCGTGCTCAACGAATGGCCGCGCGACGGCTTTGATCGCTGCGCGATCCATGCCGATCTGTTCCCCGACAATGTGCTGATGCTGGGAGATACCGTCACCGGCCTGATCGACTTCTATTTCGCCAGCACCGACATCCGCATCTACGACCTCGCCGTGATGCACAGCGCGTGGAGTTTCGACGCGACCGGCGAAACCTATCACGCTGAGATCGGCGACGCCCTCCTGCGCGGTTACCAGTCGCGCTTCCCGCTAACGGACACCGAGCGCGCCGCCTTCCCGCTGCTCGCCAGCGGCGCTTGCATCCGCTTTGCCCTGTCGCGCGCCTTCGACTGGCTCAACACGCCCGCCGACGCGCTCGTCACCCGCAAGGACCCGCTCGCCTATGTCCGCCGCCTCCACCATTATGAACGCATGAGCCCCACTGCATGACCGAACTCCCCCTCGTCGAAATCGCCACCGATGGCGCGTGCAAGGGAAATCCCGGGCGCGGCGGCTGGGGCGCACTGCTGCGCATGGGCACGGTCGAGAAGGAGTTATCGGGCGGCGAGCCGCACACCACCAACAACCGCATGGAGCTGATGGCGGCGATTCAGGGGCTGAAAGCGCTCAACAAGCCGTGCCGCGTCAAGCTGTCCACCGACAGCCGCTATGTCATGGACGGCCTGACCAAATGGATCAAAGGCTGGCAGCGCAACGGCTGGAAAACCGCCGACAAAAAGCCGGTCAAGAACAGCGACCTGTGGATCGAGCTGCTCGAAGCGGCCAAGCCGCACCGCATCGAATGGCAATGGGTCAAGGGCCATGCCGGCCACCCCGACAACGAGCGCGCCGACCAGCTGGCGAGCGACGCGGCGCTGCGGAGTTAGGGGCGGGTTTGGGTCGTGTGCCGATCTGGCGGCATTTGGACTACTGGTCCAAGAAAGCGGTCATTGCCACAGGCGGCAGATTGTGGATGCTCTGCTCATGGCTGCTGAACTACGGATCGATAGAAACACTGGCGATATTCGCATCGGTGATGTCACGACATTGCGCCCAAACCAGACGAAGTCGTCGATCGAACCAATGATAGCGAACTTGCTCAAGGGATCGCGAGATCATGGCAACGGCTTTGAATGGCTTGACCTTCGTGACCTGACGTTCGGCGGGGAACCCGCAGGGCTCTCGCTATGCTTCCATAATGGCCGCCTCGAGCAAGCATCATGGAATGTCCAGTTACCCGGCGCACCGATGGAGAGCGGTTGGCCGACGCGAGACGCAATCGAGCACGAACTGTTGTTCGTTCGCGGGACACTGACGCAGGACATGAACATTCAGCCAGGCAAGATGCCTTGGGGCGAGGTATGGAGCAGCTTCGACGCCAAGGGCTTCTTGGCAGCTAACGGACTTCGCTACCGCCACGCTTGACGACCGATAAGGGGTCGTCAGCCGCCATTCCACTTCCACCGTCATCGCGGCCTCGGTCCGCGATCCACTTCACCACCGGCATTGCTCGATCGGCTCGTCCACGCCGTTCTACGTGTTCGACATTCCCCTCCGCGAAAGCGACACTCGCCCGGTGCTCCATCACGCGAAGTTCGTCGACATCGTCGCATCACGTTTTTCGCAGGACGCTCCGCACGCACCTGGAATCGCCCGTCCTGAAGCCCCATGCCATCCGCCGCCCACGAGAAAACCCCCGGAAAACAGCCAAAAACCGCTACCCGCTTTCCTACACGAACCTATTTGGTTATACTCGTCAGCACATCACAGCACACGGAGACCAAATGAACACACGCAACGCGCCGCCGCGCTTCACCCCTCCTCGACGGGAGCGCCGGGACCATTCTTCAGGATCGATTCGATCGCATTCTTCGCCGACGCCTTGCTGGTATAGCCTTCGGTCCAGAAGATGATCTCATTGTTATATTTGAACTTAGCGACATATTCGCCGGCCTTGTTCTGCTCGATCACGAATTTATGGGCCATGACATGCTCCTTCGTTGCGATGCTCGAACGATAGCGACTCGCGGCGCGGCGTCCAGCGGTTCAGCCGCGAAATCGGCGGATTGAATAGCGCTCGGGGTCGAGGTGTGCGGCCATCGGATCGACCGGGGTGCCGAGCAGCATCGCCGCCGCCAGCTTGGACGCGGCGGGGGCGGTCTGGATGCCATAACCGCCCTGCCCCGCGCACCAGAACAGCCCCGGCACGGCGGGGTCGAAGCCATAGACCGGCTTGCGGTCGGGTGCGAAGGTGCGCAGCCCCGCCCAGCGCCGCTCGACCGCCTCCACCCGCCAGTCCACCGCGCTGCCCAGCTTGTCGATCGCGATCGCGACGTCGATCTCTTCCGGCGCGGCGTCGCACGGGTCGGTCGGAATTTCGTCATGCGGCGACAGCCAGATGCGCCCGCCGGTTTCGGGCTTGAAGTAGAACCGCTCATGCGCGTCGCGCACCAGCGGCAGGCTCATCGGCGCGGGCGGATCGACGCGCAGCTGGACCATCGTGCGGCGCAGCGGGGCAAGTCCCGTCGGCGGCGCGCCGGCCAGCAGTCCGACCGGCTCGGCCCAGGCCCCGGCGGCGTTGACCAGCACATCAGCGGCAAACACTCCGGCGCGGGTCGCGATGCGCCAGGTCCCGTTCCGTGACAGCGCGGTGACCGCCGCGTCGCAGATCAGCTCGGCACCAGCGCGCCGCGCGGCGGTCAGATACGCGCCGTGCAGCCGCGCGACGTCGATATCGCTGCATGTGGGATCATACAGCGCGTCGGTCCATTCAGGGCGCAGGCCGGGGCAATATGCGGCGGGATCGACTTCATCGAGTTCAACCCCGAGCGCCGCGAACTTCGCGACAAAGCCGTCGAGAACCGCACGGTCCCCGCGCCGGGCGATGAACAATTCGCCGCGTGGCGAGAGGAACCCCTCGCCCCCCATCTCCGGCGGCGGGTTATGCAGGAAATCGCCCGACGCGATCACCAGCGGCTGGATGTCCGGCCCGCCATAGGTTTCGGACCAGAAAGCGGCGGACCGCCCGGTGGCGTGATAGCCGGGATGGTCCTCCCCCTCCAGAATCAGGACGCGCGCGTGCGGCGCAATTTCCGCCGCCAGGCTCGCTCCGGCAATTCCCGCACCGACAATCGCAACATCGTATTGGCTCATCCGCGCCGCGCCCGCGCCTCAAGGAACAGGTCGATCTCGCCGATCGCACGGTTGCGCACCTTGTCCGCCTCCCGCAGGATTTCATGCGCGCTTTCCTTGCCGAAGCGGACGACGCGGGCATCGGGCAGCTTTGCGACCATCGCCAGCGCCGCCTTGGCATCGACCAGTCCGTCATGTTCGGCGATCAGCGCCAGCACCGGCACGTCCATCCGCTTGAGCGCGGGATTATTGCGCAGCTCGCGGGTCGACCGGAATGCCTCGATCACCCATTTCCAGCTTGGCGGGCCGGTGACGTTGCCGGGATTGGCCTGCTGCCACCAGATCTCGTCCTGATAACGGTCGGTGTCGTGGGTCAGCAGCGATTCGCGCGTATCGGTGGTGTAGGGCCGCTCGTTCGACTTCCACGCCGGACGCGCCGAATTGCCCACGCCACCCAGGAACCGCGCGAGCCGCTCGCCCAGCGCGGCACCGAACGGCCCCTTCAGCCCCAGCATCGGCGCGATCAGCACCGCAGCATCAGGCCGCGCCGCGCCTTCGACCAGCCCGCGCAGCACCAGATGCCCGCCCATCGAATGGCCCATGATGATATGCGGCCCCGGCGTCGTCGCCATCCACTCACGCGCAAAATCCCGAAAGTCCGCGATATACTGCGCGAAATCCTCGATATGCCCGCAATTGGCGGCATCGGTCAGCCGCCCCGACCCGCCCTGCCCGCGCCAGTCAAACGACGTGATCGTCCAGCCGCGCTCCTGCCAGTGCGCAAAACTCTCCAGATATTTCTCGAAGATATCGCCGCGCCCGCCCTGAAACAGGATCGACCCGCGCGGCGTGCCGCTGGCGGGCCAGGCGAAGCAGCGCAGCACCCATCCATCGGGCGCGGTCCAGTTGGTGACGCTGGCGCCGGCAGGAATGGCGCGGCGATCGAATGGGGAAAGGGTCATGCGCGCTGGTTACGGTTTGGAAAGCCCTCCCGTCTAGGACCAGATTTGAGATGGGGGAATTTGCGCCTGCACTTCTGCTGGGCCTGCTGGTCCTGATCCTGGTTTCGGCCGGGATCGAGGACGCGCGAATCCGTGAGATTTCCAACTGGAAGAACGCCGCGATCGCATTGTTGGCGGTGCCGTGGTGGTTCGCGATGGGCCTGTCCCCCTGGCCCGACATGGCAATTCAGCTCGGCATCGCGCTCGGCATCTTCGCGCTGTTCGCAGCGGCCTTCCAGCTCGGGATGATGGGTGGCGGCGACGTCAAGATGATCGCCGCACTCGCTCTGTGGTTTCCATTCAACCAGTTGGTCAGCTTGCTCATCATCATGTCGCTTGCGGGCGGTGCGATCACATTGGTGATGCTGATCGACAAATGGGTGCGCCGCCGCAGCGAGCAACCGGAGGTTCCGTACGGGATCGCGATTGCCATCGCCGCGCTGCTCACCCTTCGCGAACCGATTTTTAACCCCTTCTTGTGATGCTTAACGCCGGTTCAACCCGGTCGGACAAAGAAAAGGCCTGAGACGTCATGGATGGACGCAAGATCATTCTGCTGGTGGGGGCGCTAATCGTCGCTGCAATCACCGCGTTCATGGCGCGCAGCCTGATGACCGGGTCGTCAGCCCCGGTCGCGGGCGCTGCGCCGGTCGCGGGTCAGCCTGCGCCGATCGACGGCATCGAAGTGTTGGTCGCGACCAAGGCGCTGCCTGTCGGCACGATCCTCGGCCCCGATTCGATCAAGTTCGTCGCCTGGCCCAAGGATCTGGTCGAAGGTGCCTATTTTCAGAAGGACGGCACCGATCTTGCCAAGCTGCAGGGCACCGTCGTCCGTTACGCGATTCCCGCCGGTCAGCCGCTGACCCAGGGCGCAATCGTCAAGCCGGGTGATCGCGGCTTCCTCGCCGCCGCCCTCGCGCCGGGGATGCGCGCAGTGACCGTGCCGGTGTCGGCACAGGCCGCTGTCGCAGGCTTCATTTTTCCGGGCGACCGGGTCGACCTCATCCTGACCCAGGCGGTCGCGGGTGGCGGCGACGGCCCGCCGCTCAAGGCGTCGGAAACGGTGCTGCGCAATTTGCGCGTGCTCGCCACCGACCAGCGCACCGACAAGCAGCAGGATGAGGAAGGCAAAACCGTCGTCGCCACCTATTCGACCGTGACGGTCGAAGCGACGCCGCGCATCGCCGAAAAGATCGCGGTCGCACAGACGCTCGGCACGCTCTCGCTCTCGCTCCGTTCGATCGCCGACAATGCCAGCGAGCTCGAACAGGCGATCGCCTCGGGCGAAGTGACGATGCCCGATGGCAGCGATCCCAAGGCGGAGAAGGCGATGATCGCCCGCCTCGCATCGCGTCCTGCCGAGGGCGGATCGACCTATTCGACCGGTGCGGATGTGTCGCGCTTCCAGCGCAGCACGGTGCCCGGCAAGGCGCGCGACGAAAGCCTGATGCCCGATGCGGGCGCTCCCCGGCCAGCCGGTGTCTATCCGGGCGCTGCGGCAGCGGGCGACGGGCCGGTGGTCAAGATTTCACGGGGCAATGCGGTCACGGTCGTCCCGGTAGGGGGGAAGAATTGAGATGCGTGTGAGGGGTAACAAGCTGGGCGGAACGCTCGCGGCGGTCGCCGTGCTGGCGATGCCGGCGGCAACGCTTCCGGCACCGGTGCTGGCACAGACCGTCCATGCCGCGCCGCGCGACATGGTTCAGATCGCCACCGGGCGTGGGCGTCTGGTCACGCTCAGCGCGCCGATGTCCGACATCTTCGTCGCGGACAGTGAGGTCGCCGACGTCCAGGTCCGCTCGCCCACCCAGCTCTGGGTGTTCGGCAAAAAGGCCGGCGAGACGACCGTCTATGCCACGACCAAGGCGGGGAAGGTGATCTATTCATCGACCGTGCGCGTCGGCAATAATTTCGACAGCGTTCAGGGAATGCTCGAAACGGCGATGCCGGAATCGAACATCACCGCGACGACGATGAACGGCTTCGTGCTGCTCACCGGCACCGTCGCCGCGCCGCAGGACGCCGCCGAAGCCGAACGGCTGGCGCAGGCATTCGTCGGTGAAGAGACCAAGGTGCTGTCGCGCCTCAAGACCGCGACGCCGCTGCAAGTGAACCTGCAGGTCCGCATTTCGGAGGTCAGCCGCAGCTTCGCCAAGAATATCGGCAGCAACTTCACCACGATCGACGGATCGGGCGGGTTCAAATTCGGCATCGGCAGCGGGCGTCAGCCAGCGACGACCTGGACCACCGACCCGAACCTGCCGCTGGGCGTCGGCGGCACCATTACCGGCTACACGATCGATCCGATTACCGGCGCGATCACCCAGAAGCCTGGCACCGCGATCACCCCCGGGGCCGGCCGCACCACTATCGGTGGCCTGGGACGGTTGTTCGGCCTCGACATTCTTGGCGCACTCGATCTGGGCGAGACCAATGGTCAGGTGTCGACGCTGGCCAACCCAAACCTGACCGCACTGTCGGGCGAGACCGGATCATTCCTGGCCGGTGGCGAAATCCCGATTCCCGTCAGCCAGGGTCTCGGCGCCGTCTCAGTCGAATATAAGCAATATGGCGTCAGCCTTGCCTATACGCCGACGGTGCTCGCCGATGGCCGCATCTCGCTGCGCGTCCGTCCCGAAGTGTCGCAGCTGTCGGCGGCCGGATCGGTGACGATCGGCGGGGTTCAGATCCCGGCGCTCACCACCCGCCGCGCCGAAACGACGGTCGAACTGGGGTCGGGCCAGAGCCTGATGATCGCCGGCCTGCTGCAGAATTCGCACGACAATTCGATCGACCAGACCCCCGGACTGGGCAACGTTCCGGTGCTCGGCGCACTGTTCCGCTCGAACGGGTTCAAGCGGAACGAGACCGAACTGGTCATCGTCATCACGCCCTATCTGGTGAAGCCGGTCGACGGAAATCAGATCGCGCTGCCGACCGACGGCTATCGCGCACCCGACGATGCCGAGCGCGTGCTGCTCGGTCGGCTTGGCGGATCGGACAAGGGCGGCAAGCGCCCGACCCCGCAAATGGCCCCGCCGGTCGGTGCGGAGCCTTCGCTCGGCGCGGCCACCCCGGTCCAGCCCGGCCCGCAACCACGGCCCGAGCCGGTCCAGCCGGTCGCCACCCCGGCACAGCAGCCAGCGCCCAAGGGTGACACCAAAGACAAGCGCAAGCGCGGTGCGGCCCCCGCACCGGGTTTCGGTTTCAATTGATCGCGGCGAGGAACGACCATGTCGAAGCGTAACACGATCCTCTTGCTAAGCGTCGCGGCCGGACTGTTGTCTGCGTGCGGCGCGGGCAGCAGCACGGGCCTCGAATCGGCCAACCAGCCGGTCGTCTCCCGCACCGACTATGTGTTCGATGCGGCTACCGATGGCAGCTATCTGGCATCGGGCGAGCAGGCGCGGGTCGCCGGCTGGCTGGCGTCGCTGCGGCTTGGCTATGGCGACCGCCTCTATGTCGATGACCCCGCCGGCACCGGTGCCGCGCGGCAGGTGGCGACCGAGGCCGCACGTTACGGCGTGCTGCTCTCCGGTCCTGCCCCGGTGACCACCGGCGCGGTTCAGCCGGGCATGGTGCGTGTGATCGTCAGCCGGATGAAGGCGAGCGTGCCGGGCTGTCCCGACCGTCGCGACACCGGCGAGGGCAGCTTCGCGGGCAAGACCAGCTCGGGCTATGGCTGCGCGGTCAATGGCAACCTTGCCGCGATGGTCGCGCGGCCCGAGGATCTGGTGCGCGGTGAACCCGGATCGCCCACATCGGACCCGGCGCAAATCACCAAGTCGATCAAGGCGCTGCGCGAAGCGGCCCCGACCGGCACCGGCGGAACCACGGTCAAAGCCGAAGGTACGGGGGGAGGCGGACAGTGAACGCGCCCTTCAATCCCCAGCGTGCCGCCCATCGCGAGCCATTCGTCGCGTTCGTGTGCGACGAGACCACCGCCGAGGCGATCCGCCCGATCGCGATCGAACAGGGCTGGAACCCCGACAAGGTCAACAAGGGCGGTCTGCGCAACGCGGTGCAGACGCTGTCGGTCTCGGCCAGCCCCAACATCCTGTTCGTCGACTTGTCCGAAAGCGGCGATCCGCTCAACGACATCAACGCGCTCGCCGAAGTGTGCGAGCCGGGCACTGTCGTGATCGCGTCGGGCCAGGTCAACGACGTCCGCCTGTATCGTGACCTCGTCGCGTCGGGCATCCAGGACTATCTGCTGAAACCCCTCAACCCCGATGTGATGCGCGAAGCCTTCGTCCATGCCCAGGCGATGCTGAGCGCGCCCAAGGCTGTCGACGCATCGTCCGACCGCCCGCATTGCGCGGTCGCCGTCATCGGTACGCGCGGCGGCGTCGGCGCATCAACGCTGGCAACCTCGCTTGCGTGGCTGATGAGCGAGAAAAGCGGTCGAACGACCGCATTGCTCGACCTCGACGTGCATTTCGGGACCGGCGCGCTGACGCTCGACCTCGAACCCGGACGTGGCCTGACCGACGCGATCGAAAATCCCAGCCGCATCGACGGGCTGTTCATCGAACGCGCGATGGTGAAGGCTTCGGACAAGCTGTCTGTGCTGTCAGCCGAAGCGCCGATCAACTCGCCGGTGATGACCGATGGCGCAGCCTTCTTCCAGCTTCAGGAAGAAATCCGTTCCGCCTTCGAATGCACCGTGGTCGATCTGCCGCGTGCGATGCTGGTCAACTATCCGCATCTGATCTCCGATGTGCAGGTCGCGGTGCTGGTGACCGAGCTGACGCTCGCCGCCGCGCGCGATGCGATCCGCATCATCAGCTGGTTCAAGTCGAACGCGCCGCACACGCAACTCATCGTGGTCGCGAACCGCGTCCCTGCGGGGGCGCTGGAGATCAGCCGCAAGGATTTCGAGGGCTCGATCGAGCGCAAGATCGACTATGTCATCCCGCTCGATACCAAGACTGCGGTCCAGGCCGCCAAGCTCGGCAAGCCGCTCGCCGAGGCCGGGAAGAACGTCAAGGCGCTCGCCCCGCTCGCCGACATCGCCACGCGTGTCATCGCGATCACCGATGCGGGCGAAGAGGTCGTGCGCGACAAGGGCAAGACCAAGGGCGACAAAGGCGGCTCGCTGCTCGGCAAGCTGACCAGCTCGATGAAGTTCGCCAGGAAGGCGAAGGCATAACCGGCGTCGGCTCCGGCCGACCCCCCGTTACGGAGGCGTGAGAGGGTGGAATTGCTCCCGATGATGATGTTGGCGGGCGGCACCTTCATGGTGCTGGCGCTGCTCATCCTCGCCTTTTCCGGTCCATCGGCAAAGGCGGCTGGCGCACGCCGCCTCACCGGCGTGCGTGACCGCCATGTCGGCGTCGTCGGCGCTGGTGCGGTCGAGGCGCAGCTGCGCCGCATCTCAACGACGCGTTCCAGCAAGATGGACAATGCGGCGGCGCGGTTCCTGCCCAACCCCGCCCAGATCGCCAAGCGGCTGGCGATGACCGGCAAGAACTGGACCGTCGGCAAATATGCCATGGCTTCGGTCGGCATCATCGTGGTGGTTGCCGCGGCGCTGATGGTTCAAGGGCTGCCGGTCGTGCTCGCCCTGCTGGTCGGGGTCGTCGTTGGCGCTGGCCTGCCGCACATGGCGGTCGGCTTCCTGATCAGCCGCCGCATCGCCCGTTTCACTGCCAAATTCCCCGACGCGATCGAATTGCTGGTGCGCGGCCTGCGCTCAGGTCTGCCGATCACCGAGACGATCGGCGTCGTCGGTGCCGAAGTTGATGGCCCGGTGGGCGAGGAATTCCGCTCGATCAGCGACAAGATGAAGATCGGCCGCACGCTCGATCAGGCACTGCAGGAGACAGCTGACCGACTGGGCACGCCCGAATTCCAGTTCTTCTGCATCACCATCGCGATCCAGCGCGAGACCGGCGGCAACCTCGCCGAAACGCTCGCCAACCTCGCCGAGGTGCTGCGCAAGCGCAGCCAGATGAAGCTGAAGATCAAGGCAATGTCGTCCGAATCCAAGGCGTCGGCCTATATCATCGGCGCGCTGCCGTTCATCGTGTTCGGCATGATCTGGATGATCAACGACACCTATATGCAGGGCTTCTTCATCGACCAGCGGCTGATCATCGCGGGCGGCGGCGGGATCATCTGGATGGGCATCGGGGCCTTTATCATGGCCAAGATGATCAATTTCGAGATTTGATGCGATGATGACCACCCCAACCGGCCCCACCCTGCTCGGCGTCGATGTATTCTACGTCGCGACGATCCTGGCCGGCATTGCCGCGTTCAGCGTGCTGCTTGCCATTTACGCCGCCGTTTCGGTGCGCGATCCGATGGCAAAGCGGGTCAAGGCACTCAACGAGCGGCGCGAACAGCTCAAGGCCGGCATCACCGCATCGACCAGCAAGCGGCGCGCCAAGCTGGTCCAGAAGAACGCGACGACCGACCGCATCCGCGACTTCCTCTCGACGCTCAAGGTGCTGCAGGATTCGCAGGTCAAGACCGCGCAGCATCCGGTCCAAGGACTATGCCGTCGCCGTCATCTTCGGTCGCCTCGTGCTGCCGATCGTGATCGGCGGGACGATGGTGTTCCTGGTTTATGGCACCGAGATGTTCTCGGACTGGACGCCGCTCAAGGCCTATGGCCTGGTCGCGGGCAGCGCGATCCTGAGCTACAAGGCACCGGATCTCTACCTCAAGAACAAGATCCAGAAGCGGTCCAGCGCGATTCGCAAGGGGATTCCCGACGCGCTCGACCTGCTGGTGATCTGTGCCGAAGCGGGACTCACCGTCGATGCCGCGTTCGGCCGCGTCGCCAGGGAATTGGGCAAGGCCTATCCCGAGCTGGGAGAGGAATTTTCGCTGACCGCGATCGAGTTGGGTTTCCTCACCGATCGCCGTCAGGCCTTTGAAAATCTGGCGAAGCGCATCGACCTCGACTCCGTCCGCGGGGTCGTCACCACCATGATTCAGACCGAGAAATACGGAACGCCACTCGCCTCGGCGCTGCGCGTCCTCTCCGCCGAATTTCGCAACGAGCGCATGATGCGCGCCGAGGAAAAGGCCGCACGCCTGCCCGCGATCATGACCGTGCCGCTGATCCTGTTCATCCTGCCGGTGCTGTTCGTCGTCATTCTCGGCCCGGCAGCCTGCTCGATCAACGACGCGCTGATGACCGGCTAAACTGCCGCGCACCCGCGCGATTCGGCGGGTGGCGTTCGGCTGACGCTTTGGTTAACCTGTTTCGAACGCGAAACGGGGAGACGCGACCATGTTGTTCACAACGCCTACCGAATGGGCGGCACTTGGCTTCACGCTCGTCGCCGGCTGGTTCTTCGGCCTGGCCAGCAGTTCGGGCGGCAAGAAGTGGAAACGCCAGCTTGAAGAAGCTGAGATCAACTTTGCCAGTGCGCGCGACCGCGACGAGACCGAATTGTGGAACGCGCAGACCCGCATTCGCGATCTGGAGCATGAATTGCGCGACGCGCGTCAGGCATCCTCCGCCGCTCCGGTCGTCGGGGCCGCCGCAGCCGGCGCAGCATCCGCAACACTGATCGAACGCGCGCACGAGGCCGCGCAAGAAGCCGGAAAGCATGGGGCCGATGCCCCGCCTGCGTCGCAGCCCGAGAGCGGCTGGATTCCGGAGGGACCGCCCCCGCCCCCGCTCCCCATGAGCACGCCCGAAGCGCAGCCCGTCGAGTCCACCCCTGCGCCTGCCCCCGTGCAGGAGGAGGTCGCCCCGGTCTCGGCCGCGGCTACCTTTCCAGCGGCAGAGAGCCCAGCGTCGGCAGCTGCGGGCGGAGCGGATTCAGCTGCGCCGGGAACGACTAATCAAGGCGAGCCAGGCGGAAGCGTGAGCGAGTCGCAGCCGGGCGAGGAATGGCTGCCACCACATGTCCGCGCGGACACCGCGCCGCAGAGCTGATCTACCGGCGGGTCAGCGCCCGCCGAGTAGAATCTTCTGATAATGCTCGACCACGGCGGCGAGTGGACGCCCCGCGCCGTCAAGGACGATCGCGCGGTGGCGCACTACGACGCCGCCCGGCGGCACGCGGCCCGGCCGGACCTTCCACGTCGCATAGGTCTCGCGCTGCGGCGAAAGCGGCAGGATTACGCGACCGAACGGCACGTCGCTGGTGTCGAGCGCCGCGTTCATCTCCGGGGTCAGGCGGCTGGCGACATACCAGTTGATCGCTTCCGACAGGACATGCGCACCGCACATCAGCCGGACGCGGCGATAGCCCAGCATCTCGTCCTTGCCGACCTTCAGCCGCGTGCGCGCGGGCGAGGCGCTGGCCACGACGCGCCCGCGCTTGACCTCGGCCCGAACGCGCGGCGGGTCGGCGAGGCCGAGCG
>CAZWZP010000054.1:0-17562 GCA_964638925.1 uncultured Stakelama sp.
GGCATCAGGCCTATCCGCACAAGATCCTGACCGGGCGGCGCGACCGCATCCGCACCCTGCGCATGGGCGGCGGCTTGTCGGGCTTCACCAAGCGCGCCGAGAGCGAATATGACCCGTTCGGCGCGGCGCATAGCTCGACCTCGATCTCCGCCGCGCTCGGCTTTGCGATGGCAAACAAGCTGGCGGGGACGCCGGGCAAGGGCATTGCGGTGATCGGCGACGGCGCGATGAGCGCGGGCATGGCCTATGAGGCGATGAACAACGCCGAACAGGCCGGCAATCGGCTGATCGTCATCCTAAACGACAATGACATGTCGATCGCGCCGCCGGTCGGCGGGCTGTCGGCCTATCTCGCCCGCGTCGTGTCCAGTTCCGAATATCTCGGGCTGCGCAACCTTGCCAAAAAGATCACCGGCAAGATTTCACGCCGCCTGAGCAACGCGGCGTCCAAGGCCGAGGAATATGCCCGCGGCATGGCGACCGGCGGCACCCTGTTCGAGGAGCTGGGCTTTTACTATGTCGGCCCGATCGACGGCCATAATCTCGATCATCTGATCCCGGTGCTGGAAAATGTCCGCGACGCCAAGGAAGGCCCGGTGCTGATCCATGTCGTGACGCAAAAGGGCAAGGGCTATGCCCCGGCCGAGGCGGCGGCGGACAAATATCACGGTGTCCAGAAATTCGACGTGATCACCGGCGCGCAGGCCAAGGCACCGCCGGGACCGCCCGCCTATCAAAATGTGTTCGGCGAGACGCTGGCGAAGCTGGCCGAAACCGATCCGCGCATCTGCGCGATCACCGCCGCGATGCCCGGTGGCACCGGAGTCGATAAATTCGCCAAAGCGCATCCCGACCGTGCGTTCGATGTCGGCATCGCCGAGCAACATGCCGTGACCTTTGCTGCGGGCCTCGCGGCACAGGGGATGCGGCCCTTCTGCGCGATCTACTCGACGTTCCTGCAGCGCGCCTATGACCAGGTCGTCCATGACGTCGCGATCCAGAATCTGCCGGTGCGGTTCGCGATCGACCGCGCCGGGCTGGTCGGGGCCGATGGCTGCACCCATGCCGGCAGCTTCGACGTCACCTATCTCGCCTCGCTGCCTAATTTCGTGGTGATGGCCGCCGCCGATGAGGCGGAGCTGGCGCATATGACCAAGACGGCGGCGGAATATGATGCCGGGCCGATTGCGGTGCGCTACCCGCGCGGCAATGGCGTCGGCGTCGAAATGCCGGCCGAGCCGCAGGTGCTGGAGATCGGCAAGGGCCGCATCGTGCGCGAGGGCAAGACGATCGCGATCCTGTCGCTGGGCACGCGCCTCGCTGAGGCGCTCAAGGCCGCCGACATGCTTGAGGCCAAGGGTCTGTCCGCCACCGTCGCCGATCTGCGCTTTGCCAAGCCGCTCGACGAAGCAATGATCCGCCGCCTGCTCACCACGCATGAGGTGGCGGTGACGATCGAGGAGAATGCGGTCGGCGGCCTTGGCGCGCATGTGCTCACGATGGCGAGCGACGAGGGGCTGATCGACGCGGGGCTGAAGCTGCGCACGATGCGCCTGCCCGACCGCTTCCAGGACCAGGACAAGCCCGAGCTGCAATATGACGAGGCGGGGCTCAACGCGCCGCATATCGTCGATACGGTGCTGAAAGCGCTGCGCTGGAACGAGGCCGAGGTCGGCGCGACCGCCTGAAACCATGTGCTGCCATGAATGGGGCGGCGGAGCGGGTGCTCCGTCGCCCCATTTTGCGTGACGCCGCAAGACTACGGAGCCTGCACGTAAGATTCCGTTAGGTCGAATGAAGAACCCGTGAATCCGGGGATGCGGTTTGCCGCGAATCCCGCAGATTTGCGTGATTGCGCGTTGATGTCAGCCATCTGTTTACCATGATCTACTGACTCTATCTGCCTGTTCCCCTTCAAAGATTCTCGATCTTCGAAAACCGGAACCGGCCACCCCTCCTATCATAGCTTCGACGCCTCAGCCGTAGTTCTGCGGACGGGCGCGAACATGGGTAATGCCCGGCAGAACGCTCGGGCTCCGATCTTCAAGGGTGGGCACGCACGAATGACCAAGTATCTCCTTCTCCTGGCCGCAGCGCCGATCGCACTGATCGCGCCGGCCCATGCACGCGACGCCGAGACCGTCGAACCGGCCGCAGCACAGACCGCGCCGGAAGCGCGCACCGAAGTGTTCTCGACCGGCGTCGCCAAGGGCCGCGACCGGCTCGACAGCGCGACCTCGACCAGCGGCCTGCGCGCCGATGATGTCGAGAAGACCAGCGCGCGCTCGATCGCCGAAATCCTGCGCGTGATCCCGGGCATCCGTTCGGAAGCATCGACGGGCGAGGGCAGCGCGAACATCACCATCCGTGGTTTGCCGATCGCGTCGACCGGTGCCAAGTTCCTTCAGCTTCAGGAAGACGGCCTGCCCGTCCTCGAATTCGGCGACATCGCGTTCGCGACCGCCGACACCTTCCTGCGCGCCGACCTGAACCTCGCGGCGGTGGAAACCATCCGTGGCGGTTCGGCATCGACCTTCGCGTCGAACTCGCCGGGTGGTATCGTCAACTTCATCTCGAAGACCGGCGATGTCGAAGGCGGCTCGGTCCAGCTTTCGACCGGCCTGGACTATGGTATGCGCCGCATCGACTTCGACTATGGCGGCAAGATCAGCCCGACGCTGCGCTTCCATGTCGGCGGCTTTTATCGCGACGGCGAAGGCCCGCGCGCGACCGGCTTCAACTCGACCCGTGGCGGCCAGATCAAGGTCAACATCACCAAGGAGTTCGACGGCGGCTATATCCGTTTCTACGGCAAGTATCTCGACGATGTGACCCCGGCCTATGACATCACCGCGCTCGGCGTGAGCGGGACCAATATGGACCCGGTCTATGCCAACATCGCCAATTACGACGTGCGCCACGATTCGCTGTTCTCGCGCAATTGGCAGAGCCAGCTGACGCTGGACGGCAATAACCGGCCGGTGATCGACGATGTGACCGCGGGCCAGCACCCGGTCGCCAAGTCGGTCGGCATCGAAAGCAAGTTCGAACTCGGCGGCTGGGACGTGACCGAGCGCTTCCGCTATTCGAACATGTCGAACCACTTCATGGGCATTTACTACACCCAGTTCCTGCCGGCGGCGATGCTGCCTGCGGCATTCGGCGCACCCGGCGGTTCGCTGCGCTATGCGACCGGCCCCAGTGCCGGCCAGACCATCACCAACCCGACCGCGCTGAACGGCAACGGCATCGCGGCGCTGATGATGCTCGCCAACACCGATCTCGACAGCCTGAAGAACGTCACCAACGACATCCGCGCCAGCAAGGTGTGGAAGGTCGGCGGCTATGACCTGACCACCACGGTCGGCTTCTACAGCTCGCAGCAGACGATCAACTCCGACTGGAACTGGTCGACCGTGATCAACAGCGTTGCGGCTGACGGCAATGCGGCGCTGCTCAACGTCGTCACTTCGACCGGCGTGTTCGTGACGCAGGACGGCACGCTGCGTTACGGCGCGCCGACCGCTGGCACCTTCCGTCGCGGTTATCGCCTCGACTATACCACCAACGCACCTTTTGGCGCGCTCAACCTCAAGATCGGCAACGTGTCGCTGGGCGGCAGCATCCGCTATGACTTCAGCAAGGCACGCGGTTCGCTCTATGGTGCGGAACTCGGCGATGGCCGCGTCGGCGTCGCCCCGCGCGACATCAATGGCGACGGCGTGATCTCGGTTCCCGAGATGCAGGTCGCGATCACCCCGGCGCGTCCGGCTCCGCTCGACTATGATGTCGGCTATCTCAGCTACTCGCTCAGCGCGCTCTGGCGCGTGGCCGAGCCGCTCGCGGTATTCGCGCGCTACAGCCGTGGCGGTCGCGCCAACGCCGACCGTATCCAGTTCAGCCCGTTCATCAGCACGGTCGATGGCAGCCTGCTCGACAAGGATGCCGGCGTCGATGTGGTGCATCAGGCCGAAGCCGGCGTGAAGTATCGCACCGGCAACCTGACGCTGAACCTGACCGGTTTCTGGGCCAAGGCCGAGGATACCAACCTCGATTCGACCACCGGTCTGCCGCTGGTCCGCGATTACAAGGCGGTCGGTGCGGAGTTCGAGGGTAGCTATCGCATGGGGATCTTCAGCGTCACCGCTGGCGCGACTTATACCGATGCGGAGATCAGCAAGGATCTGCTCAACCCGGCGTTCAACGGCAATGTGCCGCAGCACCAGGCCAAGCTGATCTATCAGGTGATGCCGGCGGTCACGACCGATCTGTTCAGCGTCGGCGCGGCGTTCGTCGGCACGACCGGAAGCTATGCCACCGCCGCAAACACGCTGAAGGTGCCGGGCTATATGACGACCAATGCGTTCGTTCAGTTCCGCCCGATCGACAAGGTGACGCTCGCGCTCAACGCGGCAAACCTGTTTGACGTGCTCGCGATCACCGCGATTGACGATGCAGTGATCCCTGCGGTCGGCGTGACCCGCGCGCATGTCCTCAACGGCCGTACGATCTCGGCCTCGCTTCGCTTCGACTTCTAACGGGTCGCGGCCGGGATGATCGTGCATCCCGGCCGCTCCCCTTTTGGTCCTCGAAGTCCGGACGGAACAATGAATATTCTGAAATCGCTCAAAATTCCACGCAAGCTGGGCCTGTCCTTCCTGATCATCTGCGCTTCGGCAGCGGTGATGATGGCGGTGTTCTTCTCGAACATCGCGATGATCCGCTCGGTCACCGATGCCAACACGGCGGCACAGAGCCGCTATGCCAAGGCGCTGGCGCTCGAAACCGCGCTGCTGCGGCAGAACAGCCAGATGCGCGGCTACCTCGTCACCGGCGATACATCCTACCTCAAATCCTATGAGGAAGGGCGCGTCGACTATGACAAGGCGTCGGCGGAACTCGAGGCGGAACTGACCGATCCCAAGCTGATCGAAGCCGTGCGGGTGTCGCGCAAGGAAACGCTCGACTGGCGCGCCAAATGGGGCGACCGGCTGATCAAGCGCGTCGATGGCGGCGACCTTGCCGGGGCGCGGGCCGAAGTGCAGGGCGCGGGCAAGGCGGTGCTGGTCAGCGCCGCCGTGCTGCCGTTGCGCGACGTGCGCGACGCCGAGCTGGCGACAATCGAGGAAGGTTCGGCGACGCAGGAAGCGGCGATGGACACCGCGACCACGGTGCTGATCGTCGGCGGAATTGCGTTGATCGCCCTCGCCATCACCCTGGCCTGGCTGCTCAGCCGCGCCATCGCCACGCCGATCGCATCGCTGACCAACACCATGAGCACGCTGGCATCGGGCCGGAACGATGTGGCTATCGACGGGGCCGACCGCCGCGACGAACTGGGCGACATGGCGCGCGCGGTGCTCGTGTTCCGCGATGCTGCGGTCGCCAAGCAGGCGACCGACGCCGCCGCCGCCAAGGCTGAGGCCGAGCAGAAGATGGTGGTCGAGATCGTCTCCTCGCAGCTGTCCGAACTGGCGGGCGGCAATCTGACCGCCGCAATCGACGCCGACTTCCCCGCCGATTATGCGGCGGTGAAGGCCAATTTCAACGCGGCCGTTACCAGCCTGCGCGGCCTGATCGCGTCGGTGATGGAGGCGACGTCCTCGATCCATTCGGGCTCCGGCCGGATCGCCGAGGCGTCCGAGGATCTGGCACGCCGGACCGAGGCGAATGCCGCGAGTCTGGAGCAGACCTCCGCCGCGATCCTGCAAATGGACCAGCGGCTCAAGACTACCGCCGCCGCCGCCGGCCAGACGGTCGAGCGGGCGAACGGTGCGATCGGTACCGTCGCCAACGGCCGTGCCGTTGCCGAGAGCGCGGTCGGCGCGATGGGCCGTGTGGCGGACAGCGCCAAGGGCATCGACAGCGTGATCGAGGGGCTGGACAAGATTGCGTTCCAGACCCGCGTTCTGGCAATGAACGCGGCGGTCGAGGCCGGTCGTGCCGGTGAAGCCGGTCGCGGCTTCGCGGTCGTCGCCGACCTCGTCTCCGCACTTGCGATGCGCGCCGAGGAAGAGGCAGGCCGCGCGCGCGATCAGCTTACCGCGACCCAGACCGACATCGTCGCCGCGGTCGAGATGGTGCAGAAGGTCGACAGCGCATTGGTCGATATCTCGACCGATGTGAGCGAGGTCCACTCGCTGCTCGACCGGATCGCGCAGGATAATCATGCCCAGTCGTTCGCCATCACCGAGGTCAGTTCGGCGATCGGGACGATGGACCAGACCACCCGCCAGACCAGCACGATGGTCGAGCAAAGCTCTGCCGCCGCGCGCGACCTGGTGAACGAGGTAACCCATCTCGCCGAGCAGGCCGGGCAGTTCACCGTCGAGGGCGGGCGCAGTCCGGTCCATGCGATGCAGAATCGGGTCGCGCAGAGCATGAACGCCGGCGTGTGGAACGCGGCGTGATCGAACCGGGTCGTGGCGGCGTCCACGGCCCGTTTCCGACAAAGTGTTGGGCCGCGTCCGCGCGGCTGGGGGAAGTCGAATGAACATGATGACGCGCGTGGGTTCCCAGGGGGAGCTGCGCCGCCAGTCTCGGGTCATCCGCGCCCTCGGATCGGAGTTCGTCGCGGCGGTGCTTGAGGCCGGCGACCGCCAGCTGCACCGCGCGCCACAGACCGCCGCGCTGATCGACGGCTGGCCCGACGATCCTTCGGCGGCGGCGCTGGCGATGCGCTTCAACGCGGCGCTCCACGCACTGGCGCGGCGCGGCGATGTTGCGGACCTCAGCGCGCTTTACCAGCGCGAGCATGACGCGTTCGACCGCGCGATCGGCGACGCGCTCGCTGCGCATGACGGCTTCATCATCCGCTGGATGCAGGAGCCGACCCAGACCAATGAAGTGGCGCGTGCGGCCGGGTTCGCGGCGGCGCTGATGGCACTGCGGGTGCGGACGGGCAAACCGGTGGAGCTGCTTGAGATCGGGTCGAGCTGTGGACTCAATCTCAACCTTGCCCGCTATCGCTACGAACTGGGCGAGGGGGTCGCGGGTGATCCCGATTCGCCGGTGCGGATCGCGCCGGAGTGGCGCGGGATGACACCGGTCGCTGCGCCGATCGAGGTGGTCGCGGCGCATGGGGTCGATCTCAACCCGCTCGACGCCGCCGATCGGCGCGCGCGCGCACGGCTGTTGTCGTTCGTCTGGGCGGACCAACCGCGGCGGATCGAGCGGCTCAAGACCGCATTGCGCCTCGCCCGCGCGCATCCGCCCGCGCTGACCCGCGCCGATGCGACGTTGTGGCTGCCCGCAAAGCTTGCCGAGCCACAGGCCGAGGGCGTGTGCCGCGTCGTCTTCCACTCGATGGTGATCCAGTATCTCGGTCGGACCAATCGCGCTGCGGTAATCGACGCGATCCATGCAGCGGGTGCGCGCGCCACCGATGCGCGCCCGTTCGCGTGGCTCAGCTTTGAATGGACCGAAGGACGTGAGAAGGTCGAGCTGGCGCTGACCTGCTGGCCCGATGGCACGCGCCGCGTGCTTGCGACCTGCCACCCCTATGGCGAATGGTTCGACTGGCACGGTTGATCTCGCCCATTGATCTAGGGCGCGATTCCGCGCAGCATTTTCCTGACTGACCGCGTATCACGGCATCTTGCGCACACTGCCGTTTAATGCGTAGGTAGCGCTAACATAAGCGCGGAACCACCGCGTGTCAGGAGAGGGAGAAGCGCTTTGACCAAGACCACAGCGGCGCGGGCCAATATGGGCCTGATTACCGCGATTGTCGCGGTGGCCACGATTGGCGGCCTGTTGTTCGGCTATGACAGCGGGGCGGTGAACGGGACGCAGGAGGGGCTGAAGAGCGCCTATCTGCTCGATGACGCCGGGCTGGGCTTCACGGTGGGCTCGCTACTGATCGGCTGCACCATCGGCGCGTTCCTCGCCGGGCGGCTTGCCGATGTGATGGGGCGGCGCAACGTGATGATGCTGTCCGCTGTGCTGTTTCTCATCGGCGCGCTGATTCAGGGCTTTGCGCCGTCGCAGATGATTTTCGTCATCGCGCGTATCATGGGTGGTATGGCGGTGGGCGCGGCGAGCGTGCTCTCGCCGGCCTATATCTCCGAAGTCGCCCCGGCGAATATCCGCGGGCGGATGACGACGGTGCAGCAGATCATGATCATCACCGGCCTGACCGCCGCGTTCGTGGTCAATTACTATCTGGCGCAAAGCGCTGGCAGCTCGACCAGCGGCTTCTGGCTCGGGCTTGAGGCATGGCGCTGGATGTATCTGATGCAGGCGGCCCCGGCGGCGGTGTTTCTGGTCGCGCTGCTCTTCATCCCGGAAAGCCCGCGCTATCTGGTGTCCAAGGGGCGTGAGGACGACGCCACCCGTGTGCTGACCGCGCTGTTCGGCGCGGAAACGGCCGCGACCAAGCTGGTCGAGATCCGCGACAGCTTCTCCGCCGATCACCGCCCGCGTTTGTCCGACCTGATCGACCCGGCAAAGGGCGGGGTGCGCGGCATCGTCTGGGCGGGCCTGTTGCTCGCGGTGTTCCAGCAGCTCGTCGGCATCAATGTGATCTTCTACTATGGCGCGACGCTGTGGCAGCTCGCCGGATTTACCGAGAATGACGCGCTGCTGATCAACATCGGGTCGGGCGTCGTGTCGATCCTGGCGTGTTTTGTCACCGTGCTGCTGGTCGACAGGATCGGCCGCAAGCCGCTGCTGATGACCGGTTCGCTTGGCATGGCGGCAACCTTGTTCACGATGGTCTATGCGTTCAGCCAGGGTTCGCTCGATGCGGACGGACAGCTGGTGCTGTCGCCGCAGATGGGGATGCTCGCAGTCATCGCGGCGAACATCTATGTCATCTTCTTCAACGTCAGCTGGGGTCCGGTGATGTGGGTGATGCTGGGCGAGATGTTCCCCAACCAGATCCGCGGATCGGCGCTCGCCGTCGCCGGTTTCGCGCAATGGGGATCGAACTATCTGATCGCCCAGACCTTTCCGATCATGGCGACCGGGCTGGGGCTGACCATGACCTACAGCTTCTACGCGGTGTGCGCGTTCATCAGCTTCTTCCTCGTCCGCGCCTTCATCAAGGAAACGGCGGGTCGCGAGCTGGAAGAGATGGAAGGCTGAATCGCCGATCCCGGCAAATGGGACGGGGCGGGAGGCAACTCCCGCCCCTTTTTTGTTCAGGCTGCGCAATTCTGTCGGATATACTCGGCATGATCGGGCATATAGTCGACCGACTTGGCCACAGCGCTCGCGATATGCGCCAGTCGGTCGCGCGTTTCCGCCAGCGACAGCAGCTCAGCGACCGGATCGTGGCGCGCCCAGCGCATTCCCTGGCCCACCATCACCGCGAACCAGCTGGTGTCGTTGAACAGCTCCTCATGCTCGCGGAAGCAGCGGCCCGAGCTTTCGAACACGCGGATCTTTTCAGCCAGCCGTTCGGGGATCGGCATTGTCCGGCAATAGTCCCAGAAGGGCGAGTCGGTGCGGTCGGTGGCGCAATAATGGAGGATCAGGAAGTCGCGGATCAGCTCGCTTTCCTCGATCATCAGCCGGTTGTAGCGCGCGCGTTCCGCTTCCGCGAAGGTCGAATCCGGGAAATTGGACAGCAGCCGTGCGATGCCGGTCTGGATCATCCAGATGCTGGTCGATTCAAGTGGCTCCATGAACCCCGCCGAGAGCCCGATCGAAACGCAATTGCCGTCCCAGAAACGCGCACGGTGCCCGGTGGTAAAGCGGATGAAGCGCGGATCGGCGAGCGCTTCGCCGTCGAGGTTGGCGAGCAGCGTCCCCGCCGCCTCGTCATCGCTGATATAGTCGCTGCAATAGACCATGCCGTTGCCGGTGCGGTGCTGCAGCGGGATGCGCCATTGCCAGCCGGCCGTGCGCGCGGTCGAGCGGGTGAAGGGGGTAAGGCCGCCCGGCACTGAGGCGCACGGCACCGCCACCGCGCGGTTGCACGGCAGCTGTTCGGACCAGTCGACATAGGGGACGCCAAGCGTCTTGCCGATCAACAGCCCGCCAAAGCCCGAGCAGTCGATAAACAGCTGACCCGCCACGCGCTCCCCGGATTCGAGCGCGACGGCGGCGATATGACCGCCCTCACCGTCGCGCGCGACATCGACGATGCGCCCCTCGATCCGCTTGACACCCATCCCCTCGGCCAGCTCGCGCAGATACAGCGCATAGAGCCCGGCATCGAAATGATAGGCATAGGCGATGCCCGACAGCGGCGAATTGCCTGCGTCGATCGGCGGCATGAAGCGCTTGGCGCGCGCCGCGCTGGCCATCAGCGAGAAGGCATCGACATCGGCGAATTGCGCCTCATGCGCCAGCCGCTGCCAATAGGCGTGGAAGGACACGCCCTCCATGTCGATCCCATATTTGCCGAAGGGGTGAAAATAACGCCGACCCAGTCCGCCCCAATCGACGAACTCGATCCCCAGCTTGAAGCTGCCCTTGGTCCGGCGAACAAAGTCGTTCTCGTCGATGCCCAGCAGGCGGTTGAACGTGCCGATCTGGGGGATGGTCGCTTCGCCGACGCCGACCGTGCCGATCGCATCCGATTCGACCAGGGTGATCGTCGCATAATCGGGGCCGAGGATGCGTGCCATTGCAGCGGCGGTCATCCACCCCGCGGTCCCGCCGCCCACGATCACGATTGACCGGATTCGTTCCGCCACGCTGATTTTCCTCCCCAAACTGCGCCGTGCAGCATCGCTGCAACATATGCGTCATTTTCTTTCTGGTAGCGCACAACATCTCTTGCCGAAAGCTGCGCGTTCGCTTAAGCAGAAGAAATGTTAGCGCTACCTTATTGGCGCAGCTGGCAGAAGAGCCGCCAAGGCTCTCGATTGAGGAGGGGATGGATGTCGATTTGGCGGAAGCGTGCGCGCGCCGATGGCCGTGCTTCATGGGGACTCGGAGTTTCGAGTGCGGCGCTGATGACAGCGCTGGCGATGCCGAACGTCGCGCTGGCGCAGGATGCGTCGGCTGGTGGGGAGACGACCGATCCGGATACGGTTGTGGTGACTGGCTTTCGCGAGTCGCTTCAGAGCGCTCAGTCACGCAAGCGCACGTCGGACACGATCGTCGACTCGGTAACCGCTGAGGATATCGGCGCGCTGCCAGACCGGTCGGTGACCGAAACGCTGCAGCGCATCCCCGGCATCTCGATCAACCGCTTCGCCGCCGGCATCGACCCCGACCATTTCTCGGTCGAAGGTTCCGGCGTTGTCGTGCGCGGCCTCACTTATGTCCGCTCCGAATTCAACGGGCGTGAGGCGTTCACCGCCAACAATGGTCGCGCGCTCAGCTTCGCCGATGTGCCGTCCGAATTGCTCGGCGGTGTCGACGTGTTCAAGAGCCCGTCCGCCGACCGGATCGAGGGTGGCATTGCCGGTGTCGTCAACCTCCGCACGCGCCTGCCCTTCGACAAGAAGGGCTTCGTGATGGCGGGCTCGCTCGAGCTCAACTATTCGGACTTTGTCGAGAAAGCCTCGCCGACGGCGGCGCTGATCGTAAGCAACACCTGGGATACCGGGATCGGTGAAATCGGTCTGCTCGGCAGCGTGTCCTATTCGCAGCTCTTCTCGCGCGCGGATCGCTTCCAGGTGTCGAGCTTCCGGGTCCGCCCGATCTATTCGGATGGCAGCCGCACCGACGTGGTCCCGTTCGGCACCGCCACCCAGCGAGGTAGCGGCCTGTTCCCGCGCGGCGCGGTGATCGGCACGCAGGAGTTTGAACGTCGGCGGTTCGGCTATGCTGCGGCCGCACAATGGCGCAGCAATGACCGCCGCGCCGAGGCAACCTTCCAGTTCCTGCGTTCCGATGCGCGTCAGGCCTGGACCGAGCACACGATGGAGATCGCGACCGACAATGTCGCGTCGAACGGCGACTCGCGCGCCCGTGACGGTACGTCGATCACCTTCGACTCTTCGGGTCTGTTCGAGAGCGGCGTCATCACCGGGCCGACCGGATGGCGCGCAGACCAGAATACGGCGGGCGACATTCGCACCCCGGCGCTGGGTCTGCAGTCGAACAATATCCGCCGCGACCATGACGAGCGCGCGGTAACCGATGATTACGGGTTCAACTTCCGCTATCAGGTTGCCGACAATCTCAGCGTCAGCTTTGATTATCAGCATGTCGATTCGTTCGTGAACATCATGGACAACGGCCTGTGGCTGTCGTCCTATCAGGATGCAGCGATCCGGCTGAACGGCAGCAACTTCCCGACTGTCGAGTTCCGTCCGCCGCAAAATTGTCCGTCGTTGCCCTGTACCGGCGCACCGGGAAGCTCGGCAGACTACCCGTCTTATTATACGGGCACGCACCAGAGCTTCTCCGACCCGTATAACAGCTTCTACCGCTCGGCGATGGACCATATCGAGGCGAGCGACGGCAATTCGGACTCGTTCCGTCTCGACGCCGAACTGTCCTTTCCGGAAAACAGCTTCTTCCAGTCGGTTCGGGTCGGCGGTCGCTACGCTGATCGTGACCAGACGGCGCGCTTCTCAACCTATAACTGGGGTCGCCTGAGCGAGCAGTGGGGCAATGGCGGGCCGGTCTGGCTCGACGATCCGGTCGATAATGTGCCGGGCGGCAATGGTGGAGCGCCGTTGCAGGGCTATCAGCCCTTCTGCTTCGACGGCTTCTTCCGTAATTCGGTCAGCAGCCCGCTGGGCGGGCAGTGCCGTCTGTTCTCGAACATCAACAGCACGAATTATTACCAAGCCTATATCGACTATGCGAACCGCATCAACCGCGAGTGGGAACCGACCACGACCGGGGCTGGTGGGCGCACGATCAATGGCGGTTGGCGTTCGCTGGCGGATCGCCCCAACGCGATCCCGGGTTCGGTCTTCACCCCGGGTGAAGTCAATCCGCAGCAGGAAATCAACAAGGCCGCATATGTGATGCTGCGTTTCGGCAGCGAGTTCGGCAACGGGGTGAAGCTCAGCGGCAATGCCGGCGTGCGCTACACCACCACCAACCGCAAGTCGGAAGGGTTCATCGAATTCCCCTTCGCAACCAACCTGCCGACCGCCGATACCTGCCGTGACTCGATCAACAACGCGCTTTCGGGGGCGGGCGGTTCGGTCAACACGCTCTGCGCGCTGACCCCGACCCAGCTGACGCAGATCGGAGCCTATCTGAACGGCGCGATCGTGCCGAACAACTTTGACGTCGATTATGACTATTGGCTGCCCAGTCTCAACCTGAAGCTGGAAGTCGGTGGCGGCGTGCAGTTCCGTGCCGCCTATTCGAAGGGGGTTGCGCCGCCTTCGCTCGGCCTGGTGCGTAATTACTTCCCGGTCAGCGTCACTGCGGTCCCCCGTGTCGATGCCAGCGGTAACCAGATCCCCGTTGTCGTCACCCCGACCGCACCGGGAACGGGTGCCTTCGGTTCGGACGGCAACATCGCGGCGGGCCAGGTGCTGGTCCAGGGATCGTTCAACGCGGGCAACCCGGAACTGCTGCCGACCGAGGCCGATAGCTTCGACGTTACTGCGGAATGGTATTTCTCGCGGGTCGGCCAGCTGACCGCGTCGCTGTTCTACAAGGAACTGCGCAACGTGCTGACCAACAGCACTGTGCGCCGTACCTTCACGAACAACGGCCAGACATTCGAAGCGGTCGTCACGACCCCGGTCAACTCGCCGGACGTGGGCAAGATCAAGGGCTTCGAAATCGCCTATCAGCAGGTATTCGATTTCCTGCCCGGGCCGCTCAAGGGTCTCGGTCTGCAGGCGAACTACACCTATGTCGCGAGCGAGGGCGTGCCGCAGAGCACCTTGTCTGAGACCGATCCGGATGTCGCCGCCGGTCGTCAGCCGACAATCACGGGTGCCACCTTCCCGCTTCAGGGATTGTCGGAACACCAGTTCAACATCACCCCGTTCATCGACATCGGGCCGGTGTCGGCGCGCGCATCGTACAGCTGGCGTTCGCAATATCTGTTGACGCTGCGCGACGTGATCACGCCGTTCGATCCGATCTTCCAGGAGGATTATGGCCAGCTCGACGCGTCAATCACGGTGTCGATTACGCCGCAGCTGAAGATCGGTATCCAGGGCGTGAACCTCACCAATTCGGTGACCAAGACGAGTGCGGCGGTGACTGACCAGAATGGCGATGTTCGGCTGGTTCCGCGCGGCTGGTACATGAACGACCGCCGCGTCACCGGCATGATCCGCTTCAGCTACTAGGCTTCAACTTCCCAACCTCCCCGCCGTCGCCCCTTTCCGGGCGGCGGCATTTTTTTGCCCGTCGTTCCCGAAGATCGAATGCCACTGACCAAAAAAATGCTGCGCAGCACGGGCGCTGCGCAGCATGTTCATTTCACACGTCCGATCGTCCCCGGACGCGGGAGAAACGCGGTTAAACGATTGGCTTGGCTTCGGCGTAAAGGCGGGCCAGTTCGTGCCGCATCGGCTTGGCGCGGAAGCTGCTGTCATAGGGGCAGCAACGCTGCGGCAGGCCGTCCTTGCGTGGCGCAAAGCCCTGCAACCAGCTATATTTGTCGACCATGCCCCAGGCGAGCACGTCGCGCAGCTGGGGATAGGACAGCATCAGCTCCATATAGGCACGCAGATAGGCAACGACGCCCGCATCGCGCTGCGCCGGATCGCCGGGCAGGGCATTGTCCTTGACGTCGAGCTCGGTGATGACGAGGCGATAGCCCATCCCCACGGCTTCATCGATGAACTTGCGCCACTCGCGTTCCTGATACGGGCCAAGCCCAGTGGCGGAATCGAGCGTGAACATCTCGATATGGCTTTGAATGCCCAGCGCATCGACCGGGACGTTGCGCTTGCGGAAGCCTTCGAGCAGCTTGAGCACGCCGGCACGATGCTTTTCGTTGCCGGGCTCCCAGCTCATATAGTCGTTATAGACCAGCTCGGCCTTGGGCATTTCCGCGCGCGCGGTGTGGAAGGCGAGGTCCAGAACCGGCTCGACCCCGCCCATCGCCTTGGACAGCGAGGTGTCGACGAGGCCCGATGTCTCGGGATCGACCGCTTCATTGACGACGTCCCAGCTGGAGATCGAGTCCTTGTAGCGGCGCATCACCGTGGTGATGTGGTCGGTCAGGATCTTTTCCGCCGCGGCCTTGGGCGACGAACCGAAATCATAATCGTTGAGCCAGTTCGGAAACCATTTCGGCCGCGCCCACAACAGCGTGTGACCGCGCACGTCCAGGTTCTTGCTGCGCGCCCAGGCGACCATCGCGTCGAACCGGTCGAAGCGAAATTCGGTGGGCGAGGGGCGCAGCGCCTGCCACTTCATCTCATTCTCGGCGACGATCACGCCGCATTCGCGTTCGACGATCGCGGCGTAATCGGGATTGTTGAACGATGCCGCGTCTGCCCCTGGCGGTGCCCAGGCGACGGCGGTGCCGAACCGGCGACCCTTGCGCTGTGCCACGGTGTCGATGCCGGGCGGCGGGATGCTCGCACCGGCGGACGTGGCGGCGACGAGCGGAAGCGTGGCAAGGCCGGCGAGTGTCTGGCGGCGGGTCGGGTTCATCGGAGCTCCTTGGATTTACCAGTCATGCATTGTGCCGTCCGCGTCGGCATGGCTCAGACGATCGTCAGCAACGCCGATTTGAGCGACGCGGAGCTGTTGCCGACACGGATATCGACCTCACCGGCCTCGACGATCTCGCGCATGTTCGCGTCCCACAAAGCGAAGGTTTCGGCGGAGAGGTCGAACCGAACCATGCGCGCCTCGCCGGGCTGGAGTGTTACCCGCTCGAACCCCTTGAGCTGCAGCGCCGGCTGGGTCACCGACGCGGTGCGGCGGCTGATATACAGCTGCACCACCTCGTCACCGGTCCGCGCGCCGGTGTTACGCACCTCGACCGACACGCTGACCTTGCCGTCGCGCCGCATCGTCGCAGCGGACAGCTTCGGCGCGCTGATCGCAAAGCTGGTGTAGCTCAGCCCATGGCCGAACGGGAACAGGGGCGACTTGTCGGCGAACAGGTAACCGCGCCGCGCCGACGGCTTGTGGTTGTAGAAGAACGGAACCTGCCCCGCATCGCGGATCACGGTCACTGGCAACTTCGCCCCGGGATTGACGCGACCGAACAGCGCTTCGGCCATCGCGGTGCCGCCCTCTTGCCCCGGATACCAGCATTCGAGCACGGCGTTCGCCTTGCCGATCACGGACGGCCAGCTCGGCGGACGACCGTTGATCGCGGCGATCACCAAAGGCTTGCCGAGCGCTGCCATCGCCGCGACCAGTTCATTCTGTTCGCCGACGATATCGACGCTGGTGCGGTCGCCGAGATGGTTCTTGGCAAAGCCCTCGCGGCTGGTCTGTTCGGTATCGCCGATCGCAAGGATGATCGCATCGGCACCCTTTGCCACTTCGACTGCCTGCGCGATCAGTTCGCGATTCCTGGCGGGGTCGGCGAGCTGGACATTGCTCTCCGACCGGTCTTCGCTCTGGGTGATGAACACACCCTGCGCAGTCAGCAGCTCGACCCGGTCACCCACCAACGCGCGCAGCCCCTCGATCATGCTGACGGTCTGCTTCGGCACGCTCGAATAGCCGCCGAGCCGGGCGATGGCATGGTTGGGACCGATCACCGCGAGCTTGCGGACCTTGCCCTCGGCAAAGGGCAGCGTACCGTCATTGGTGAGCAGGCACAGCGACTTGCGTGCCGCCTCCAGCGCCAGCGCGCGCGCTTCCGCGTTGCCGGTGATCGCCTCGGCCAGCTTGGCGTCGCCATAGGGAT
Source organism: uncultured Stakelama sp. (assembly GCA_964638925.1). Lineage (GTDB taxonomy): Bacteria > Pseudomonadota > Alphaproteobacteria > Sphingomonadales > Sphingomonadaceae > Sphingomonas. Next base: position 16,709 of record CAZWZP010000054.1, read on the forward strand.
TTTCGAACAGACCCGCGCGAAACTTGAGCGCCAGCATCCGCGCCACCGCGCGGTCGATCGCGCTGACCGCGACCTTGCCCGCGCGCACCTGATCGACCAGCGTGCGATAGGCCATGCCATCGGGCAGCTCGCTGTCGACTCCCGCCGCCAGCGCGAGCCGCGCGGTTTCGGGGAGATCGGCGGCGACATGGTGGATACTCTCCAGCTCGTTGACCGCGCCATAGTCGCTGGCGATCAGCCCGTCGAAACCCCATTCGCCGCGCAGCACATCGCCCAGCAGCCAAGTGTTGGCATGGCTCGGGACGCCGTCGATCTCGTTATAGCTCGGCATCACCGAAGCGATCGACGTGCGCTTCACGATCTCCCGGAACGGCGGGAAGAAATATTCGCGCAACTCGCGATCCGACAATTGCGCCGGGCCGACATTGACGCCGCTTTCGGGCTGGCCATGGCCGGTCATATGCTTGAGCGTCGCATAGACCTTGCCATCGGCGAGCCGATCGAACTTGCCCGGTCCTTGCAGCCCCTCGACCGCCGCGACGCCGAGCTCGGCGACCAGATAGGGGCATTCGCCGAACGTCTCCTCGATCCGGCCCCAGCGCGGGTCGCGGACGATATCGACCACGGGCGAGAGGACGTAAGGCACGCCGCGCGCCCGCGTCTCGCGCGCGATCACCGACTGGACGCGCCGCATCAGGTCGCGGTCGAACGCGCCCGCCAGGCCAATCGCCTGCGGGAACATCGTCGCGTCGGTCGCCATATAGCCGTGCAGCGATTCCTCATGGAACAGCACCGGGATGCCGAGCCGCGTGCCGGTGAGCGCCCAGCGCTGCATCGCGTTGATGAACTCGACC
>CAZWZP010000054.1:17616-17826 GCA_964638925.1 uncultured Stakelama sp.
TAATCCCCGGCACGCCGCGCTTGTCCGACGGGCGGGTGACATGGCCGATGCCGTTGGGATAGGCCGCCGACGCCTTCTTCGCATCGAAGGCGAGGCCGTCCATGACCTCCTCCTTGCGCGCCCAGATGGCGATCATCTGGCCGACCTTCTCCTCCAGCGTCATCCGACCGAGCAGGTCGGCGACGCGCGCGGGGATCGGTGCGCGCGCAT
>CAZWZP010000055.1:0-16568 GCA_964638925.1 uncultured Stakelama sp.
ACCACGCCGCTGGCTGACGCCCGCCTGAAGGACGGCAGCCGCGTCAACGTGATCGTGCCGCCGCTGTCCTTGCGCGGCACCGCGATCTCGATCCGTAAATTCTCCGACAAGCCGATCACCCTCGACATGATGGCGGGCTTTGGCTCGATGTCGACCAAGATGGCGACGATGCTGAAGATCGCCGGCGCCTGCCGCTTTAACATCGTCATCTCGGGCGGCACCGGTTCGGGTAAAACGACGATGCTGAACGCATTGTCGAAGATGATCGACCCGGGCGAGCGCGTGCTGACGATCGAGGACGCGGCGGAACTTCGCCTGCAGCAGCCGCACTGGCTCCCGCTCGAAACCCGCCCGCCGAACCTGGAGGGTCAGGGCGAGATCACGATCCGCGACCTGGTCAAGAACGCGCTGCGTATGCGCCCGGATCGCATCATCCTGGGCGAAATTCGCGGCCCTGAGTGTTTCGACCTCCTGTCGGCAATGAACACCGGCCATCACGGGTCGATGTGTACGCTCCACTCCAACTCCCCGCGCGAATGCCTCGGGCGTATGGAGAACATGGTGTTGATGGGCGACATCAAGATCCCGAAAGAAGCGATCAGCCGCCAGATCGCGGACTCGGTCGATCTGATCGTTCAGGTCAAGCGCCTGCGCGACGGCAGCCGCCGCGTAACCAACATTACCGAGGTGATCGGAATGGAAGGCCCGGTGATCGTCACGCAGGAGCTGTTCAAGTTCGAATATCTCGACGAGAGCGCCGACGGCAAGATCATCGGCGAATATCGCTCGATGGGTCTGCGCCCCTATACGCTGGAAAAGGCGCGTTCCTTCGGTTTCGATCATGCGCTGCTGGAAGCGTGCCTCTGATCACAGCTACGCTGCGGGCCGGTGCCGCCGACAAACGACTCCCTCAACGGGACATTAACCACGACCGCAACCGCTGGCGCTCGCTAGCGCCGCGCCTAGCATGGCGGGAATGGATGTCCGTGCGCCCATGATGCTGCTCGCCGCCCTGCTCGGCCTCGCTGCGCCAGCGCAGCGCGTGGCAGCCGCGCCTGCGGTCATGCACCTCGCGTCGGATACCGAGGCACGCTGGGTCAGCTTCGAACTGACCGCCGGCAACCAGATCCGCTTTCGCACGCAGCTCAATGGGCGCTGGGTCGATGCCCTGCTCGACACCGGGGTCACCGACACCGCTGTGACGACACGCTTCGCCCGCGCCGCCGGATTGAAGCCGCTGGTCGCCGGGCGCGCCGATGCAATCGGAGGCAGTGTTGCGCTGTCGTGGACCGGCATCGACCGGGTCGAGGTCGGCGGTCTGGTCCGTACCGGCGGGCGCGTCGCGATCATCGACGCTGATCCGCGTGTAACCGGCAGCGCACCGGTCGACCTGTTCGTCGGCTCCGACCTGCTTGCCGGCCATGCGCTCGAGATCGACTATGACGCCCAGCGCTTTCGCCTGTTGCCGAGCGGGCGCTTGCCGTTTCGCGGCGTCACGCTGCCGCTGCGCCTTGCCGACCGTTCGGGCCTGTATCTCAGCGAACTCGATCTGGGCGGCCGCAATGTGCGCCCGGTGATCGTCGATACCGGCGATGGTGGCATGGTCAGCCTGACCCGCAGCTTCTGGCAGGCCAGCGCGCCGCCCGCGATGCGCACCACCACGGCGATCGCCTGGGGGCTGGGCGGCATGGTCGAGAGCGAGGTTGCGGTCCTCCCGGCGCTACGCATCGGCGGACTGGCGGCCGAAGTTGAGCTAAGGGTCGAACCGGACACCGAATTTTCCGGCCGCAAGGGTGCCGCAGGCCGGATCGGCGGCGGACTGTTGCGACGGCATCGCGTGTTGCTCGATCCCCGTGCCGGGCGGATGGTGCTGGCGACCGGACCGAATACGGACTGGCCGGTGACGCGATCGACCAGCGGGCTGATGGTCGCACAAGAGGCAGACCGGCTGCGTGTGCTCCACGTCATGCGGGGTAGCCCCGCCGATACCGGTGGCTGGCGTGCCGGCATCTTCATTTGCGCCGTTGATGGCGCACCGATCGCCGATGCGGCGCGCGACTGGACAACCGGCACACCCGGGCGCCGCGTCAGCCTGACCCTGTGCGACGGCGGCGAACGCACGCTGACGCTCGCCCGCTTCTACTGAACGCGCCGCCAAGCAGGCCGGACACCGGGCCGCAGCAAAGGGTTCAGACGCCCTTCAGCGCCAGCGCAGCACCGACGATGGCGAGCAGCAACGCCATCACCTGAATGAAGGTCCACGGGACCCAACCGACCTTGTCCAGATCGTGCCGCTTGCCGCGCCGCCATTCGGCGACCCCGCTGATGCCGACCAGCGCAACCATCGCGCCCACTCCGATCCACAACGGCCCTTGCATCGCTCTTCGCCCCACTCCACACAACGCAGCAGAACAGAGAGGAGCCGTCCATGCGCTACACCCTGCCCACTATCGCTCTATCCGCCGTCGCCCTGACCGCCGCTGCCGCGATCGGCGCGCCCCAGATGGGCAAGCCGAGCAAGGAATTGAAGGCCGCCGTCGCCGCGTCGACCCGCACCCCCGCCAACGTCGCCCGTGACAAATATCGCAACCCGGCCGAAACGCTCGCCTTTTTCGGGGTGAAGCCGTCGCATACGGTGGTCGAGCTGTGGCCCGGCGGCGGCTGGTACACCGAAATCCTCGCTCCCTATGTGAAGAAGGGCGGCGGCACGCTCTATGCTGCGGCCCCTTGGCCCAATGGCGTCAAGGGCACCCAGACGCTGCAGGCGAAGGACGCCGACACCTATGGCGCGGTCAAGCTCGCCGCCTTCCCCGCCGCCGAGGGGGCGCCTTCGGTCCCTGCCGGCAGCGCCGATGTCGTGCTGACCCTCCGCAACGTCCATAACTGGAAGATGGGTACCACCGACCGCAGCGCCGAGGCGTTCCAGCAGATCTTCGCGATGCTCAAGCCCGGTGGCACGCTGGGTATCGTCGAGCACCGACTGCCCGAATCCGCCGACGCGGCGCGCGAGAAGACCAGCGGCTATGTGAAGGTTTCGACCGTGCGCAAGCTGGCCGAGGACGCCGGCTTCAAGTTCGTCGGCGCGTCGGAGGTGAACGCCAATCCCAAGGACACGGCGGACTGGCCGCAGGGCGTGTGGACCCTGCCCCCCAATTATCGCCTGAAGGATGTGGACCGCGCCAAATATGAAGCGATCGGCGAGAGCGACCGCATGACTCTCAAATTCCGCAAGCCCAACCCGAGCGTTCGCGGAGGTTGATCCGGGGAGGGGGCGGCCCGCGCCGCCCCCGTCACCTCATTGCTTGTGCACCACCCCGGCGCGCATCACGAAGCCGACCGATTTCAGCACACGCACATCCTTCAGCGGATCGCCGCTGACCGCGATGATGTCGGCACTCTTGCCGGGCTCGATGCTGCCCACCTCCTTGGCCAGCCCCAGCAGATCGGCCGCGTTAGTGGTCGCCGCGACGATCGCCTGCATCGGCGTCATGCCATGCTTGACCAGCAGTTCGAACTCGTCGGCATTGCGCCCGTGCTTGGACACGCCGGCATCGGTGCCGAAGGCAATCTTGACGCCCGCCGGCACCGCCTTTTCCAGCGCCTTGCCAGTGATGCCGATGCGCCAGTCGATCTTGGCACGCACTGCAGGGGCATAGGCGTTGGGGTCTTTGGCGATCCGTTCCAGATAGCCATTCACCGTCGATAGCGTCGGGACATAATAGGCCCCGGTCTTCTTGAAGAGCGCGATCGCCTCATCGTCCATCAGTGTGCCATGCTCGACCGAATCCGCGCCCATCTTCAGCGCCAGCGTGATCCCGTCCGCGCCATGCGCATGGACCGCGACCTTCTTGCCATAGAGGCGCGCAGTCTCGACGATGGCGCGGGCCTCATCATCGAACATCTGCTTGCCAAGGCCAGCGCCGATGCGGCTGTTCACGCCGCCGGTGGTCGCGATCTTGATCACGTCCGCCCCGCGCGCGACCTGGTTGCGCACCGCCTTGCGGCAGGCGTCCGCTCCGTCGCACAGATTTTCGGTGCTGATTGCCGGGTGGAGATCCTCGACCACCCCCAGCCGCCGGTCCATATGGCCCGAGGTGGTGGAGATCGATCGCCCGGCATCGACGATCCGCGGCCCATCGGTCCAGCCGCGCGCAATCGCCTCGCGCAGCGCCAGCGTCGCGCCGTCATCGCCCAGATTGCGCACCGTGGTAAAGCCCGCCAGCAGCGTCTTGCGCGCATTCCATTGCGCCTCGAACGCGCCCAGTTCCTTGCTCTCGGTAAAGCCAGCCAGCAGCCCTTCCTGTCCCGCGCGGTCAGACCCCAGATGCACATGGCTGTCGATCAGCCCGGGCAGCACCGTCTTGTCCTTGAGGTCGATGACTGGCGCATCGCCCAGCGGCATCACATGCCCGTCATAGACGCCGACGATCACCCCGCCGCGCACCGCAATCGTGCTCGCCCCGCGCGGTGCTTGGCCCGGCCGGTCGAGCAGCGCACCGGCGTGGATATAGCGATCGACCTGAGCTGGCCCCTGCGCGAGCGCAGACCCGGCGAGCAGGCCCGCCGCGGCAATGGCGATCAAGGATTTCATGCACTTCCCCCTTCAAAACGCGAAGGGGCCAAGGCTATTGCGCTCAGCCGAGCTTGTCGACCTGATCCTTGAGCGCGGACAGCTGCGCCTTGAGCGCGGCAATTTCCTCGTCCTTGCTCTTTTCAGGGGCAGCCGCAGCGGGCTTGGCCGCAGCGCCCGTCGCCGCAGCGCCGGGCTTGAACGCCTCGGCTGCCGCTTCGAACATCTGGAGGTTGCGCTTGGCGATCTCGGCAAAAGGCGAGTTGGCGAACGCACCCTCGACCGCCGACTTGAACTGCTCCTGATTGCGGCGGAAGCTGTCCATCGACGCTTCGAGATAGCCCGGCACCATCGCCTGCATCGAATCGCCATAGAGCGCGATCAGCTGGCGCAGGAAGTTGACCGGCAACAGCGTCTGGCCGCGCGCTTCCTCTTCCATGATGATCTGGGTCAGCACATTGTGCGTGATATCTTCGTCGGTCTTGGCATCGACCACCTTGAAATCGCGCCCTTCGCGCGTCATCGCGGCGAGATGGTCGAGCGTGATGTAGGACGAGCTTTCGGTATTGTAGAGACGCCGGTTCGCGTACTTCTTGATGATGACCGGGCCGTCCGTTTGTGCAGTCTTTTTCATGCTCGCCCCCAAGGGTAGTTGACATGGCCCTAACATCTTTCATTGCCGCATCGCAACACGGGCCGCGCCCCCTGCCGCTCTTTCTCGACTTGCTGCGCGAACAAACCGCAGCATCGCCGGAACGTCGGGCGGCTGCACTGGCCGGATTGGCGGCCTATCAGGCGGCGCGCAGGCCCCGCCCGCGCCGCACGATGCCGGTGGTCGCGCAGGCTGGGCGCGCGACGCTACGCGATTATGGCGGAACGGGGATTCCGGTGGTGTTCGTGCCGTCGCTAATCAATCCGCCGATGATTCTCGACATGCGTTACCGCCGCTCGCTGCTGCGATGGCTGGCGCGGCAGGGCGTTCGTCCGCTGCTGGTCGATTGGGGCAGGCCGACGCCCGCCGAGCGCGGTCAGGACGTGGCGCAGCATATCGAAGAGATGCTGATCCCGCTGCTGCGCAGCATCGGCGAGCCGGCGGCGCTGGCGGGCTATTGCCTCGGCGGGACCATCGCGGCGGCGGCGGCGCAGGCGGTGCCGGTGCGCGGCCTTGCGCTGATTGCCGCACCCTGGCGGTTCGAGCGCTTCGGCCCGGAGGCGCTGGCACAGATCGACTCGATCTGGCAGGCGGCGCACGCGACCTGCGATGCGCTCGGGCTGGTCCCGATGGAGGTGCTTCAGGCCGGCTTCTGGCAGCTCGATCCGGCGCGCACGATTGCCAAGTTCGAGAAGTTCGCCCGGCTCGATCCCGCCAGCGCGGCGGCGAAGAATTTCGTGGTGCTGGAGGATTGGGCGAATGACGGCGCGCCGCTGACTTTTGCGGCGGGGCGCCAGATGTTCGACGATTTCTTTACCGCCGACCTGCCCGGACGCGGGCAGTGGCACGTGGCGGGGCAGGCCGTCGACCCGCTGACGCTCCCCTGCCCGACGGTCGAGTTCATCTCGCTCACCGACCGCATCGTGCCCGCCGCAAGCGCGATAGGCTTCGTCGACCAGCGCAAGCTCCGCCTCGGCCATGTCGGCATGGTCGTCGGCTCGTCGGCGCGACAGTTTCTGTGGAAACCACTCGCAGACTGGCTAACCGCCCTCCCCCGCCCTAGATAGCGCGCAACCAAGTTCAGGAGCCTCTCGATGACCGAAGTCGTGATCACCGCCGCCAAGCGCACCCCCGTCGGCAGCTTCCTCGGCGCCTTCGCCGCCACCCCCGCGCATGAGCTGGGCCGGGTCGCGATCGAGGCCGCGCTCGAACAGGCCGGCGTCAAGGGCGAGGAAGTGTCAGAGGTGATCCTGGGCCAGGTGCTCACCGCCGCACAGGGCCAGAACCCCGCGCGCCAGGCATCGATGGCGGCGGGCGTGCCCAAGGAAGTGCCCGCATGGGGCCTCAATCAGGTGTGCGGATCGGGCCTGCGCGCGGTCGCGCTCGCGGCACAGGCGGTGCAGACCGGCGATGCGACCATCGTCGTTGCGGGCGGCCAGGAATCCATGTCGCTTGCCGCGCACGCCCAGACGCTGCGCGCGGGCGCGAAGATGGGCGACGTCGCGCTGGTCGACACGATGATCAAGGACGGTCTGACCGACGTGTTCAACGGCTATCACATGGGCATCACGGCCGAAAATCTCGCCGAACAATATCAGGTCGGTCGCGCCGAGCAGGACGAATTCGCCGTCCGCTCGCAAAACCTCGCCGAGGCCGCCCGCGCCGAAGGCCGCTTCAAGGACGAGATCGCCCCGGTGACGATCAAGGGCCGCAAGGGCGACACGATCGTCGATCAGGACGAATATATCCGCGCCGGCGCAACGCTGGACGGCATCGCGGGCCTGCGCCCGGCGTTCAAGAAGGACGGCACCGTCACCGCCGGCAACGCATCGGGCCTCAATGACGGCGCGGCGGCGCTGGTGGTGATGAGCCGCGAAGAAGCCGAAAAGCGCGGTGCGCCGATCCTTGCGACAATCAAGAGCTGGGCCACCGCCGGCGTCGACCCGTCGATCATGGGCATCGGCCCGGTCCCGGCGTCGAAAAAGGCGCTGGAAAAGGCCGGCTGGACCGTCGCCGACCTCGACCTGATCGAGGCGAATGAGGCGTTTGCGGCCCAAGCTTTGTGCGTCGGCAAGGAGCTTGGCTTCGACCCGGCCAAGGTCAACGTCAATGGCGGCGCGATCGCCATCGGCCATCCGATCGGCGCGAGCGGCGCGCGCGTGCTGACCACGCTGATCTACGAAATGGCGCGCCGCGACGCAAAAAAGGGACTCGCAACGCTGTGTATCGGTGGCGGCATGGGAATCGCCATGTGCATCGAGCGGGGCAGCTGATTTCGCCGCGTTCGATTCGATCACATGCCCACGCGACACCTGTAATTTAATGTCGCGATACGAATGCTGCGATGCACCATTGTGGCAATGTTGCAACACGATGACGGAGAATGCGAACCCGCAGGGATGCTTTTGCTTGCGCTAGGCTGAACAAAGCGGTTTCCTCTGTGACGAACCGGCATCCAGCCGTGTCGAAGGGGAAACATATGAACATCAGCCGCTTTTTGTCGGCAACGGTGCTGGCGAGCGCCGCATTCGCCGTTCCGCAACTCGCGTTCGCTCAAGAGGCACCCGCTTGCCCAACCGGCGAAGAATGCCCTGAGGTCGAAGCCGGCCAAGGCCAGGTCGTCGTGGTCACCGGCTCGCGCATCGCGCGCCCGGGCGTCGATACCGTCGTTCCGGTGACCAGCGTCACCGCCGAAGACCTGCTCGACACCGGCAACCTGTCGCTGGGCGACGCGCTCAACCAGCTGCCGACGCTGCGCTCGACGTTCAGCCAGGCGAACTCGACCCGCGCGATCGGCACCGCCGGCCTGAACCTGCTCGACCTTCGCGGTCTCGGCACGGCCCGCACGCTGGTCGTCGTCAATGGCCGCCGTCACGTCACCTCGACGCCCGGCTCCTACGCTGTTGACGTCAACACGATCCCGACCGCGCTGCTCGAGCGCGTCGACGTCGTGACCGGCGGCAACTCGGCCATCTACGGCTCGGACGCCGTCGCTGGCGTCGTCAACTTTGTGCTCAAGCAGGACTTTGACGGCCTCGACATCAGCGGCCAGGGTGGCGTTTCGGATCGTGGCGATCGCGGCTCGCAGCGCCTTTCGGTCGTTTACGGCAAGAACTTCGCTGAAGGTCGCGGCAACATCGCGATCGCGGCGGAATATGCGCGTTCCGAAACGCTGCTCTTCACCGACCGTGACGAACAGACCGGTGCTTATAGCGGCCTCCCGGGCTACTTCACGTCGGAGTTCAACGCTGACGAAACCGGCATGGGCGACGGCATCCCCGACCAGACCTTCTTCGGGATCAATTCGCCCGGCAACCGCTTCGGCATCATCTCGCTCGGCGGCATGGTGCAGACGACCTGCCCCACGCTGACCTCGACCGATCCGACCGTTCTCGGTCGTATTTCGATGAACTGCACCGGTCAGCGCGGCGCGACCACTGCGGGTCCGGGTACCGGCGGCCTGCTGTCCGACGGCTATGTGTTCACCACCGATGGCCGCCTGGTTCGCGATCGTCCGGCGATTGATCTTCGTCCCATCGGCGGTGGCCGCTTCGGCGGTCTGAGCGCCACCGGCGTTGAAGGTGCGATGCTGCTGCCGGGCCTTGAGCGCTATGCCGGCAACATCCTGATGCGTTACGAGTTCGCACCGGCGCTGACCGCGTTCCTTGAGGCGAAGTACGTCAAGATCACCAACAACCAGACGTCGACCCAGCCGACCTTTATCAACTCGAACCTTTCGCCGACCTTCTTCCTCGACAACCCGTTCCTGTCGGCACAGGCGCGTGATTCGATCCGCCTGATCCAGGGCTATGCCCAGGGGACCGCGAACTACGACACCGGTGCATTCACGATGTTCCGTTTCAACAACGACATCGGCACCCGGGCCGAGGACCATGAGCGCGAGACGTTCCGCATCGTCGGTGGCTTCCGTGGCGACCTGTCGGATACCGGCAATCTTCGCTACGAAATCGCCGGTAACTTCGGTCGTACCGACACCTATTATGAAACCGGCGGCAACGTAAACATCGCCAACTTCAACCGTGCGGCGAACGCCGTGCGTAACAGCGCCGGCCAGATCGTGTGCCGCGTCAATGCCGATACCAACCCGAACAACGACGATCCGGCTTGCCGTCCGCTGAACCTGTTCGGCGAAGGCGCGCCGCTGACCACGCCGGAAGGCCTGGCCTATGTGCTCCACACCTCGTCGCGCAAGCAGTGGGCAGAGCAGCTCAATTTCGTCGGCTACATCTCCGGCGACACCAGCGGCCTGTTCGAACTGCCGGGCGGCCCGATCGGTGCGGTTCTCGGTGCCGAATATCGTCGTGAAGACGCCTATTCGGACTATGACGATGTCACTGCGGCAGGTCTGACCTTCCTCAACGGTTTCGCGACGTTCGATCCGCCTGCGATCACCGTCAAGGAAGCATTCGCTGAGGTTCGCATCCCGATCCTCGCCGATATGCCGTTCTTCCACGAACTGACGATTGAGGGTTCGGGCCGCGTTTCGGACTACAGCAACTCGGCTGACCCGGTCTGGGCATACAATGTCGGTGCCGTCTGGGCCCCGATCCGCGACCTGCGCTTCCGCGTTGGCTATGCGAAGTCGGTGCGCGCACCTGACCTTAGCGACGTTTACGCCACTGCGGGTACGACGTTCGCGAACAACCTGGTTGACCCCTGCTCGCAGGGCAACCCGATCAACGCGAACCCGAACCGCGCCCGCAACTGCGCCGCAGCCGGCATCCCGACCACGATCACTCTTCCGGACGGTTCGACCCGCCCATGGGTGAACGCACCGTCGTCGGGTATCCAGGGTACGACTTCGGGCAACATCAACCTGCAGCCTGAAATCGGCTACAGCTTCACCGTCGGTGCCGTGTTCCAGCCGACCTTCCTGCGTGGCTTCACGCTGACCGTCGACTATTACGACATCGAAGTGAAGCAGGCGATCAACAGCCTCGTGGGCCAGGCGATCATCAACCGTTGCTATGACGACCCCGTCGGCCTCGACAACCCGTTCTGCGCGGTTGTCTTCCGCCGGACGTCGAGCGATCCGTTGGTCAACGGCACCTTCGCAGGCCAGGCCGGCCGCCGCTTCGACGGCTTCCCGGACTTCAACCTGACCGGTGCTCCGTATAACCAGCCGATCACTGCGGGCTTCCTGCAGGTGCCGTTCAACTATGCGAAGCTCGCAACTTCGGGCATCGACGTTGACGCAAGCTACACGACCCGCATCGGTGAGGGCTCGCTCCGCACCCGTGCGATCGTCAGTTGGCTGCGCGAGCGTGAGCAGTTCACCTACATCACCGACCCGGCCCGTTCGGACCGGATCAACGGTGTGCTCGGTGACCCGGAATGGCAGGGCCAGTTCAGCGCGAACCTGAGCTTCCCCAAGTGGGACTTCGGTTACGACCTGCGCTATGTCGGCAAGCAGACTGTGTTCGGCTGGGAAACCCAGTTCTCGCACCAGGGCCGCGCCCCGACCAACGGCGACGTGATTGCCGATCCGTGGTACCCGGCGATCTGGTATCATGACGTCCAGGTCGGCTTTAAGGTCGGTGAGAAGTACCGCTTCTACATGGGTATCGACAACCTGACCGACGAACTGCCGCCGCTGGGTGCCACCGGCACCGGCGCTGGCAGCGGCATCTGGCCGGTCACCGGTCGTTACTTCTACGCCGGTTTCCGCATCCGCATGTAGTCCGGATACGGATCGAAATATTTGAGGGCCGCTCCTTCGGGAGCGGCCCTTTTTTTTACGCCTTCCGCACAACAAAAAAGGTCGGCGGGGAAACCCCGCCGACCCGTTATCCAACAGCGCCAGCAGCGATTAGCGCGCGTCCTTGACCTTCGTATAGGGCACGAAATCGCCCAGCACGACGAACCCGCTCCACATCCGCGACGTGCGATCGACCAGGTCGATCTTGTCGATGTTGCACAGCTGGCTGCCATAGATTTTGGTGACCAGAATCTCGTCGTCGCTCAGCTGGTCCGCCCCTCCGCGCGGGCGGTTGACGTAGAGCTTCGATCCGCTGCGATACACGATCGCAGTCTTGTCGATCACCGTGCTCTGGCCGAGCGTTGAGCTCGACAGGCACTTCACCGGTTTCCCGGCAACGCGGCCTTCCAGCATTTTTGCGAGTTGGGCCTCACCCTTGGGGTAGGGTTTTTCATCAGCCGTCGCAGCACCGGGGAGGGTCAGGGCGGCAAGGGCGGCGGCGGTGGCAAAAGCAATACGCATGGCGTTCCACTCCTCTGTTACCCAAGATGGTACACGTCCGCGCCTTTCGCAACGCTGAACCGAAGCTGGACCTATTCCCAAATCCGGTCGTACCGCGCGCCTAGTCCGGTCAGCAGTTCATATTGCGACAAACCCGACAGCGCCGACGTCACGGGCAGGTCATAGGCAAAGGTCAGCCAGTCGCCCTCTCCCAGGTCCGGCGCAGCGCTGACATTCACCGCGGTCAAATCCATCGACACCCGACCGATCACCGGCAGCGCGACTCCGCCCGCCATCGCCACGCCCTTGCCCGAAAAGCAGCGCAGATAGCCATCGGCATAGCCCAGATTGACGATCGCAATCTGTGTATCAGCGGTGGCGGTCCAGGTCAGGTTATAGCCGACCGCCTCCCCCGCCGGGACCAGCCGCCGCTGAAGGATCTGCGCCTCGGGCGTCACCACCTGCCGCATCCGCCCCGCGAACGCCGGCACCGGCACCGCACCGTAGAGCGCAACCCCCGGCCGGGTGAGGTCGAACGCATAGTCAGCCCCTAACGCGATCCCCGCCGAATTGGCCAGGCTCATCCGCCGTGCATTCGTCCGCGCGCGCAACGCGGCAAAGCCGGCGCACTGTCGCGCGTTAAGCGGCACATTCTCGTCCGCGCTGGCCAGATGGCTCATCAGCGTTTCGACTTGCAGCCCATCGAGCAGCCCCGCCGCGACATCATCAGGCGCGATGCCCAGCCGGTTCATCCCCGTATCGACCATCACGTCGCACGCCCCACCCCCGGCCTCGCGCCAGCGCCGCACTTGCTCCACGCTGTTGAGCACCGGGCGGGCATGGGTCGCCGCCCGCGCCACTGCCATATCCGCGTCGCGCACGCCATGCAGCACCGATACCGCAACGCCGGCATCGGCCAGCGCCAGCGCCTCAGCCCAGGTCGCAACAAAGAAATCGCGGCACCCCGCCCCTGCCAGATGCCGCACGACTTCGCGCGCGCCCAGGCCATAGCCATTGGCCTTGACCGCCGCCCCGCACGCTGCGCTCCCGCTCATCGCGGCGAGCGTCCGCCAATTGGCGACCAGCGCGTCGCGATCGAGACGCAGGCGAAGCGGGGAAGCGATCATTCCGCCCGGTTAGGCATCGCGCGCGTTCACCGCAATCACTCGTGAACCAGATCGCGTTCCTTGAGGAAGAACAACGTCACCAGCAGCGCCATCGCGACGACGATCCAGGTGTACCACAGCCCCGAATAGGGATCGCCGCTCTTGGCCACCATATATTGGCTGATCAGCGGCAGGAACCCGCCGAAATAGCCCGTCCCGATATGATAGGGGATCGACATCGAGCTGTAGCGGATGCGCGGCGGGAACAGCTCGGTCAGCAGCGCCGCGACCGGGCCATAGGTTGCCCCCGACAGCGCCGCCAGCGCGACGATCGCGACCAGGATCAGCACCAGATCGACCGTCCCCGGCGTCACCCGGTCGAGCGAATAGCCCGCCTCGGCCAACGCCTTGTCGATATCGACCGCAGTGTTCGACACGACAGGAACGCTACCGATTGCGACCGATGCCGACGGGGTCTGCGCCTGCGTATAGGGAATGCCCTTTTTCGACAGATAGTCCATCAGCTGGCCGCATGTCGTCGATTGCTGGGCAGCGAACGGATCATAGGAACAGTCGGGGCCGGACACGACCACGGGGGAGCGCTTCGCCGCCTCCGCCAGTCCCGGATTGGCGGCATGGCCCATCGCCCAGAACAGCGGGAACAGCATCAGCAGCGTGAAGCCATAGCCGATGATGATCGGCTTCTTCCGCCCGATCCGATCGCTCAATTTGCCGAACAGGATGAACCAGAACAGCCCCGCCGCCGCGCCCCCGGCGGCGAGCAGTTGCGCGACCACCGGCTCGACCCGCATCGGCCCCTGCAGGAAGGACAGGACCGAGAAGGTCGCGGTATACCAGATCACCGTCAGCCCCGCCGCGATCCCGAACAATGCGACCAGCAACCGCCGCCAGTTACCGGGATAGGTGAAGCTTTCCTTGAGCGGATTGCGCGCAATCTCCCCCGACGCCTTCATCGCCTTGAACACCGGGCTTTCGTTGAGCTTGACCCGCATCCACAGCGAGATCGCGAGCAAGGCGATCGAGAAGATGAAGGGCAGCCGCCAGCCCCACTCCTCGAAACTGTCCGCCGGCATGGCAAAGCGTGTCGCCAGCACGACGGCAAGGCTCAGGATGAACCCCGCCGACACGCTCGCCTGAATGAAACTGGTGTGATAGCCGGCGCGGCCCGGCGGCGAATGCTCGGCGACATAGATCGCCGCCCCGCCATATTCGCCGCCCAGCGCCAGCCCCTGCAGGATGCGCAGGCCAATGACGATCATCGGAGCCGCCACGCCAATGCTGGCATAGCTGGGGACGAGGCCCACCCCCGCAGTCGCCACGCCCATCAGCGTGATGGTGACGAGGAAGGTATATTTGCGCCCGAGCTTATCGCCCAGATAGCCGAACAGCACCGCGCCGAGTGGACGGAAGCCGAACCCGACCGCGAACCCCGCCCAGGCGTACAGCGCTTCCAGCACCGGATTGCCGGTCGCAAAGAAGGTGCGCCCGATGATCCCCGACGCGGCGAGCGTGCCGTAGATGAAGAAATCATACCATTCGAACACGGTGCCCAGCGACGACGCGGTCACCACCTGCCGCATCTCCGCCTTGCTCGGCTCGCGCTGTGCCAACGCCTCGTCCGCAGTGGTCGCCATGTCCAGAATCCCCCAATCCCTTTGATGCAAAGGTTTAACGGGAATGAAGGGGGCGGCAAGGGGCAACCAAATTCCTCCCCCAGCTCGCTGGGGGAGGGGGACCGCCCGCGCAGCGGGGGGTGGAGGGGCCGCCCCGCAGAGGGCGGAATTTTGCCGAGATGCCCACGGCCGTCTGCGCGGCCGCCCCTCCACCACCGCCTGCGGCGGTGGTCCCCCTCCCCTGAGACAAGCTCAGGGGAGGAATTGGAAACCCGACGATTCCCTCCTAAAGCGCCCCCATGCTCCGTCTCTCTGGCCTCAATCTCCCGCTCAACCACGCACCCGAAGCGATTCCCGCCGCGATCTGCGAGCGGCTCGGCATCACACGTGCCGATCTCAAAAGCTGGACGCTGTTCAAACGCGGCAATGACGCGCGCCGCCGCAACGCGATCCAGCTGGTCTATACCTTCGACCTCGACCTGACAGACGAAGCTGCCGTCTTGGCGCGCTTCCCCGACGACAAGGACGTCCGCCCCACGCCCGACATGGCCTATCGCCCGCCGGTCACCGCCCCGGTCGGCTGGTCGGGCAAACGCCCGGTCGTTATCGGCGCGGGGCCGTGCGGCATCTTTGCCGGCCTGATCCTCGCGCAAATGGGCTTCCGCCCGATCATCCTCGATCGCGGCAAGGTCGTGCGCCAGCGGACCAAGGATACCTGGGGACTGTGGCGGCGCTCCGAGCTCAACCCCGACAGCAATGTCCAGTTCGGCGAGGGCGGCGCGGGCACCTTTTCCGACGGCAAGCTCTATTGCCGGGTCAAGGACCCCCGCTTCCTCGGCCGCAAGGTGCTGGAGGAGTTCGTCAAGGCTGGCGCGCCCGACGACATCCTCTGGGAGGCGCACCCGCATATCGGCACCTTCCGCCTTGTCACCATGGTCGAAAGCCTCCGCACGACGATCGAGGAGCTGGGCGGCGAATATCGCTGGCAGACGCGCGTCGATGACATCGAACTGGATGCCAATCGAAATCTGCGCGGCCTGCATCTCCACGACGGCAGCTTCATCGAAACCGACATGGTCGTGCTCGCGGTCGGCCACAGCGCGCGTCCAACCTTCGAGATGCTCCACCGCCGCGGCGTGCATGTCGAGGCCAAGCCGTTCGCCATCGGCGTGCGCATCGAACATCCCCAGGCATGGATCGACACCGCCCGCTTCGGCAAGTGTGCCAAGCACCCCGATCTCGGCCCCGCCGCCTATTCGGTGGTCCATCACGCTTCGAACGGACGCAGCGTCTACAGCTTCTGCATGTGCCCCGGCGGCCGCGTCGTCGCTGCAACCAGCGAGGAAGGCCGCGTCGTCACCAACGGCATGAGCCAATATTCGCGCGCCGAGTTCAACGCCAATTCCGGCCTGGTCGTCGCGATCGATCCGGCGCGCGACTATCCCGACGGTCCGCTGGCGGGCATCGCGCTGCAGCGGCAGTTCGAGGATATGGCCTTCATCGCCGGCGGCTCCAACTACAACGCCCCGGTCCAGCGCGTTGGCGACCTGCTCGCCGGCCGCCCCTCGACCGCGATCGGCGAGGTGGTGCCGAGCTACAAGCCCGGCGTCACACCGACCGACCTGTCCGCCTGCCTGCCGCCGTTCGTGATCGAGGCGTTTCGCGAGGCGCTGCCGGTGTTCGGCCGCCGCATCGCCAATTACGATCACCCCGACGCGATCATGACCGGCGTCGAAACGCGCACCTCCAGCCCCGTTCGCATCACGCGGGGCGGCGATTTCCAAAGCCTCAACACCCCCGGCCTGTTCCCGGCAGGCGAAGGCGCAGGCTATGCCGGCGGCATCCTCTCCGCCGCGATCGACGGGATCAAGGTGGCCGAGGCAGTGGCGGCGCGGTTGGTGGCGCAACCCTGAATAATCCTCCCCCGCCAGGGGGAGGATCAAAAGGCCAAAGCCAAAAAAAACCCACCTTATTGCAACTAATTCGCACGAGCAAAGATTTCTTGACACCGCGCAATTCGTCGGTTGCCCCGCCTCTATAATGCGCCTAAGGCGCCTCCGTCCCTGCGGCCAATAAGTAGGACCGGCCGCCCAACGCATGTTCAGGGAGGCTCATTTGGCCCGCAAGAAAATCGCCCTTATCGGCGCCGGCAATATCGGCGGCACGCTTGCTCACCTCGCCGCCCTGAAGGGTCTCGGCGACATCGTCCTGTTCGACGTGGTCGAGGGCGTTCCCCAGGGCAAGGCGCTCGACCTGTCGCAGTGCGGCCCGGTCGAAGGCTTCGATGCCACCATCACCGGCAGCAACGATTATGCCGACATTGCGGGCGCGGACGTGATCATCGTAACCGCCGGCGTCGCCCGCAAGCCGGGCATGAGCCGCGACG
>CAZWZP010000055.1:16632-16860 GCA_964638925.1 uncultured Stakelama sp.
TCAGTATGCGCCCAACGCCTTCGTCATCTGCATCACCAACCCGCTCGACGCGATGGTGTGGGCGCTGCGCGAATTCTCGGGGCTCCCGCACAGCAAGGTTGTCGGCATGGCCGGCGTGCTCGACAGCGCACGTTTCAGCCATTTCCTCGCCGACGAGTTCAAGGTGTCGGTCAAGGAAGTGAACAGCTTCGTTCTCGGCGGTCACGGCGACACGATGGTCCCGGTGGT
>CAZWZP010000055.1:16939-17514 GCA_964638925.1 uncultured Stakelama sp.
GGACCCGCAAGGGCGGCGGCGAGATCGTCGGCCTGCTCAAGACCGGATCGGCCTTCTACGCCCCCGCGACCAGCGGGATCGCGATGGCCGAGGCGTATCTGTACGACCAGAAGCGCCTGCTCCCCTGCGCCGCGCACCTGACCGGCCAATATGGCGTCGATGACCTGTATGTCGGCGTTCCGGTGATCATCGGCGCGAACGGCGTCGAGCAGGTGATCGAAATCGACCTGAACGACGAAGCCAAGGCCAATCTTCAGGTCTCGGTCGACGCGGTCAAGGAACTGCTCGTCGCCTGCAAGGCCATCGACAGCTCGCTCGCGTGATGTCGGCAGCCGCCCTCATCGCAGCATTCGGCATGGCGCAGGCGGCACCCGCCCCTGCGCCATCGCCGCTGTTTGCTGCGTTCAAGGCGGCGTGCTTCAACCTCAAGAGTGCGGACGGCAACTCCGCCTTCGACCAAATCGCCCCCGCCGCCAAGGCCGCTGGCTGGACCGAGGTCGCAGAGGCCGATGCCGACCCGCGTATCGCACGCATCACGGCAATGGGCCGCAAGGCGGTGCAGGCCGAGGAGCCCG
>CAZWZP010000056.1:0-17429 GCA_964638925.1 uncultured Stakelama sp.
ATAAGCTCGGGCATCTGGCGGTAGAAGAAGGTGAGCAGCAGCGTGCGGATATGCGCGCCGTCCACGTCAGCGTCGGTCATGATGACGATCTTGTGGTAGCGCAGCTTTTCGATGTTGAAGTCGTCGCGCCCGATACCCGTGCCCATCGCCTGAATCAGCGTGCCGATCTCCTTCGATCCCAGCATCCGATCAAAGCGCGCGCGCTCCACGTTCAGGATCTTGCCGCGCAGCGGCAGGATCGCCTGAAAATGCCGGTCGCGGCCCTGCTTGGCCGAGCCACCGGCCGAGTCACCCTCGACCAGGAACAGTTCGGACTTGGCCGGATCGCGTTCCTGACAATCGGCGAGCTTGCCGGGCAGCGAGGCAATGTCCATCACGCCCTTGCGCCGGGTCAGTTCGCGCGCCTTCTTCGCTGCCTCACGCGCGGCGGCGGCGTCGATCACCTTCTGGATGATCGCACGGGCGAGCGCGGGGTTTTCCTCCAGCCAGTCGGACATCTTGTCGGCCATCAGCGCTTCGAGCGGCTGGCGGACTTCCGACGACACGAGCTTGTCCTTGGTCTGTGACGAGAATTTCGGATCGGGCAGCTTGACGCTGACGATCGCCGTCAGCCCCTCGCGCATATCGTCGCCGGTCAGCGTCACCTTTTCCTTTTTCAGGAGGCCCGACTTGTCGGCGTAATTGTTGATCGTGCGCGTCAGCGCGGCGCGGAACGCGGCGAGGTGGGTGCCGCCGTCGCGCTGCGGGATGTTGTTGGTGAAGCAGAGGACGTTTTCATAATAGCTGTCGTTCCACTCGAGCGCGACGTCGATGCCGATATCGTCGCGCTGCCCGGTCACCGAAATCGGTTCGGGGAAGAGCGGCGACTTGTTGCGGTCGAGCCATTTCACGAAGGCGGCGATCCCGCCCTCGTAATAGAGTTCGACTTCCCTGACCTCTTCATGTCGCGCGTCGCGCAGGAACAGGCGCACGCCCGAATTGAGGAACGCCAGCTCGCGATAGCGATGCTCGAGCTTGTCGAAATCATATTCGATCTGGTTCTTGAAGGTGCCGCCATCGCCGGGCGTCTTCTCGGTCGAGGCGAGGAAGGTCACGCGCGTGCCCTTCTTGCCATTGGCCGGGCCGATCACCTTGAGCGGGGCGACGGCGTCGCCATAGGCGAAGCGCATATAATGCTCCTCGCCATCGCGCCAGATGTTGAGATCGAGCCATTCCGACAGCGCGTTGACCACCGACACGCCCACGCCGTGCAGACCGCCCGAGACCTTATAGGCGTTGTCGTCCGACGTGTTCTCGAACTTACCGCCGGCGTGGAGCTGGGTCATGATGACCTCGGCCGCCGACACGCCTTCTTCGGAGTGGATGCCGGTCGGGATGCCGCGGCCATTATCCTCGACCGAGACCGAGCCATCGGGGTTCAGCTGGATGACGATCTTGTCGCAATGCCCGGCCAGCGCTTCGTCGATCGCGTTGTCCGAAACCTCGAACACCATGTGGTGCAGGCCCGAACCGTCATCGGTGTCGCCGATATACATGCCCGGACGTTTGCGCACCGCGTCAAGGCCCTTGAGGACCTTGATGCTGTCGGCGCCATACGCGTTGGAGTTGGGGGCGGAATCGGTGGTGTTGTTATCGTCTGATGCCATGCCCAGCATATAGGGTCGACCGTCACAAAACGGAAGCGAAATGGGCCTTAAGCGGCGTGGATCGCTCCGTCGCAAACGCTTAGTCGGGTGGCGGCTCCCGCCTCCGCAAACAGCGCCGGTTCGGTACCGGTCATCCACACCTGTCCACGTCCGGCGAGACGTTCGAACAGCGCCGCGCGGCGGGCGGGATCGAGGTGCGCCGCAACCTCGTCGAGCAGCAAAATCGGCGCGCGGCCGGTGCGGTCGGCGACCAGTTCGGCATGGGCAAGGACGATGGCGAGCAGCAGCGCCTTTTGCTCGCCGGTCGAGCATAGATGCGCGGCCTGGCCCTTGCCGAGGTGCGTGACCGCAAGGTCCTGACGATGCGGGCCGACGAGGGTGCGACCGGCGGCGGCATCGCGGCTGCGGCCTGCGCGCAGGCGTGTGGCAAGGTCGGTCGCGTCGTCGCCCTCGATGGCGAGGCCGGCGCGGGCGAATGGTCCTTCGGGTTGCGCGACAAGGCGTTCGGACAGCTGGGTGACGCTGGTGCGGCGCGCCGCATCGATTGCCGCGCCATGCTCGGCCATGCGTGCCTCCAGTGCGGTCAGCCAATCGGGATCGGCAGGTTCCTCCGCGCCGAGCAGGCGGTTGCGCTCGCGCATCGCGGCTTCGTAGCGCGCGCTGTGGTGGGCATGGGTGGGGACGAGCGCGAGGGCGAGCCGGTCGAGGAAGCGTCGCCGCTCGCTCGCCGGTTCGGCGAACAGCCGATCCATCGCCGGGGTCAGCCACAGCACCGTGACCCACTCGCCGAGCGAGGTTGCTGCGGCGGTCGCACCATTAATGCGGACGATACGGCGCTCTGGCGCGGTGGCTTGTGTGCCGGTGCCGATTTCCAATAGCCCCTCCCCTTCAGGGGAGGGGTTGGGGTGGGGCAGTGCGTCAGGCGTATCGCCCAGAGGCGAGGGCCCCCCCCCCCCCCCCCCCCCCCAGGGGGGGGGGGTTAAACGAGGCCCCACCCCCAACCCCTCCCCTGAAGGGGAGGGGCTTAAGTCGAGCCGCCACCCCGAACCCGCCGCTTCCGCCCTGCCGCGTCATTTCGGTCAGCGGCGCGCGGCGCAGGCCGCGACCGGGGGCGAGCAGCGACACCGCCTCCAGCACATTGGTTTTGCCCGCGCCATTGTCCCCGGCCAGCACGACGAATCCTGCACCCGGGGTCAGGATCGTGTCGCGATGGTTGCGGAAATCGGTGAGGACAAGGCGGGTAAGGGCCATGCGCGGGCTGTAGCCTTCCCGCTTGCCGACGACCAGAGTTTGCGCGACCAATGCCGCCGGGGGGCTTTATGAAGCGACTGATTCTGGCGGCACTTCTGCTCGGCACCACGGGATGCGGCGGCGATCCGGCGACGCGCGTGATCGACGGAATGGAGGCAAGCTATAGCAAGGAGGGGCGCCTCGACGCGATCACGATCAATCTGGATGAGGACGGCAATGCGCGCCTGTGGGCGGGCAAGCGGCGCGGCATCATCGTTCGCGACGGCCAGGGTTATCTGATGAACGAGCGGCGCGTGCCGATCGACAAGACTAAATTTAAGATGGAACCGATTGCCGCGCTCCGCGCCGACGTGATGGCGGCGCTGTCCGATGCCGCCGAAGCCGCGCGCAAACGCGCCGAGGTGGCGGAGACGGCGGCGAAGGAAGCAGGTGAACTGCGTCCGGATGGCACCAGGGTTCTCCGCCTGCCCGATGGCCGGGAAATGGTGTTCACGCCGCCGCTGGTTGTGACCTTTCAGGTCGTGATGGTCGGCACCGAAGAGGTCGGTCGCCGCACCGGGAAGGTGTGGCGGGTCAGCGCCGTCGGCGATCCTCGCCCCAACGGGCTGGAGGCGGTGATGTCCAACGACGCCGATCTCGCCCCGGTCGGGCGACTGATCCGGATGCACATGGCCCCGGCAGACGTCGCGGCGCTGGAGCCGGAGGGGACGCGTCGCAATCTTGCCAAGGCCGCCGCCGAGATGTTCGGCAAGGGATCGCTGCTGCGGCTGTCGGTACGCGGCGAGGCGGGACAGGCGCTAGAACTCTATCGGCTGCAACGCTTTGGATCGGCCAGCTTCCGCGGCGCAGTGCTCGCGTTGCCTGCCACGGTGCTGGACCGCAAGACGCTGCGCTATGACCTTAAGGTGTTGACCCCGATCGAGGATGATTCGCCGATGCGCGGCGTGCGGCGTTAAATCCCGATCAGACCCTTGGCGCGCAGTTCGGCTTGCGCCGCGCGATACAAAACCGGATCGCCGATGTTCAGCCGCGCGCGCACCGCGTCGAGCGGCTCGGCGAGCAACAGTTCGTAATCCTCGCCCGACAGCCAGCGCGCGGCCTTGCCGTGGCGATAGCCTTCGCGCACCGCTTTGGCGAAGCTGCGCGATCCGGTGACGCGCAGGCTCTTGAGCGCCGCGCCGAGCGCGATGAACGCCCAGCCAAGGCCGCCGGTCTGCGCATAGGAAAAGGCGACCAGACACGCCTCACCCAGCGGTTCGTCGGCCTGATAGCCGGTGATGACGTGCCAGATGTCGTGGATGTCGCGCTCGCGGCGGCCATACCAGGCGTGCGGATGCTCGACGTCGCGTTCGACGTCCGCGTCGGTATAGCTGACTTCCGCCAGCCCCTGTGCCGAATAGCCGGTGCGGTCGAGGAACGCGCGGTATGCCGCCCCGACGCTGCCCGCAGGTAGCGAGTCGAGCCAGGCGCGGTCGGAAAATTTCTGCGCCAGTTCGGTCCGGCGATAGGCGATCCGACCGCCATCGGGGGTGGTCAGCAGCTTACGGTAATTCCGGCCCACTGTGTCGCCGTTGAGCGCACGCATGATGCGGAACACCTGCACCGTATCGTCGCCATTGGCGAGCAGGCGGCGCAGCGCGGTCAACGCCGTGCCCCATTCGCGCTTGCGCGGTTTGCTCCAGTCGATTGCCTGCGTTGCCATAGGGACCACCGTTACTGACAAATGTGTCAATAAGTGGTTATGCGGTCCAATGCAAGGTGACAAGAGCTCTTGACATACCTGCCCAAATCATGACAAGAGCTCTTGTCATATGGACAAGACTTCTGGACATTTCCGGTGAATAACCGGTTGCGGATCTTACGGGCAGAGGCGGGGCTCAGTCAGGGGGACCTTGCCCGGCTGCTCGGCGTCTCGCGCCAGACCGTCAATGCGGTCGAGACGGACAAATATGACCCCAGCCTGCCGCTGGCGTTGCGGATGGCGAAAATCTTTGGAGTGGCAGTCGATGAAATCTTCCTCGATGACTGGATCGCACCCGAACGGGACTGAGGTGACGGGCGCGCAGCGCTGGCGGCGCAATGCGCTCGAAGCGCTGATTGGTGGCGTGATCGGTGCCGGGTTCGGCTTTGGCATCGCCAGTTTCGTCGATGCGACCGGGTTCGAGCGCTGGACGATCGCCGAACTTGCCTCGCTCGGCATCGCATTCATGCTGTTCTTCATGGGCGGTTTCGTGCTGGCAATGAGCGCATCGGAAGCGCGCTGGCGGCGACTGGTCGCCTTTCGCCAGCCGGGAAGCGAGCCGCCCGACCGCGAATCGATGCTGGCGATCCGGCGTCAGGGCGTGATCATCGCGCTGACCGGGCCGATCCTCGCCGCACCGCCGGTACTGGCGCATCTCGGCCTGGGCGATGACGGGCGCGCGATCGGTGCGGCGGCGGTGTTGGGGGTGCTGGGGTTTCAGACCTGGCTCAACTGGCGGCTGTATCGCACGAGCGATGAGCTGATGCGGCAGGTGTCGCTGATGTCCGGCGCGGTGTGTTTCTGGGGTGCGCAGCTGGCGCTGTTCGTGTGGGCCACGCTGGCGAAGCTTGGACTGGTGGCGGAGGTCGATAGCTGGACGCTGATCACGTTGATGATGGCGGTGTATCTGGTGGTATCGACCTGGATCGGCTTTCGGCGCGGCCTCGGCCAGCTCTGACGAACGCGGGCGGGAAGGCACGCGCGGCGCCTTCCCGGTCCGGTCAGACGCGCATTGGCATCAGTACATAGAGTGCCGGCGACTTGTCATTCTCACGGATCAGCGTCGGCGCTGCTGCGTCGGCGAGATGGACTTCGACCAGGTCGCTTTCGATCTGGCCAAGAATGTCCATCAGATAGCGCGAGTTGAACCCGATCTCGAACGGCTGCGCGGCATATTCGCCGGGGACGTCCTCGGCCGCGGTGCCATTGTCGGGGCTGGTGACCGACAAAGTGATGCGGTCGCGGTCGAGCGCCATCTTGACCGCACGGGTCTTTTCGGTCGCGATGGTCGAGACGCGATCGACGCCCTGCATGAAGCTTTTGGGGTCGATCTTGAGGATCTTGTCGTTGCCCGTAGGAATCACGCGGCTGTAATCGGGGAAGGTGCCGTCGATCAGCTTCGACGTCAGGATCGCGGCGCCGAGGTCGAAGCGAATCTTCGATCCCGACAGCGATACGCCAACCGAGCCGTCCACCTCGTCGAGCAGCTTGCGCAGTTCGGCCACGCACTTACGCGGGACGATCACGTCGGGCATCGCTTCGGCGCCTTCGGGACGCGGCACGGTGACGCGGGCGAGGCGGTGGCCGTCGGTCGCTGCCGCCTTCAGCATGTCGTCGGCGACGTGCAGGAAGATGCCGTTGAGGTAATAGCGCGTCTCTTCGGTCGAGATCGCGAATCGGGTCTTGTCGATGATCTGCTTCAATGTTTCGGCGGGCAGTTCGAACACGGTGGGCAGTTCGCCCTCCGCGATCACCGGGAAATCGTCGCGCGGCAGCGTGCCGAGCTCGAATTTGGCGCGACCGGCGTTGACCTTGATCTTGCCCTCGGCGGCGGTCAGCTCGACCTGCGAACCTTCGGGCAGCTTGCGGGCGATGTCGAACAAGGTGTGCGCAGGGACAGTGATCGCGCCAGCCTGATCCACTGCTGCGGGGACCGTTTCGTCGATCTGCAGATCGAGGTCGGTCGCCATCAGGCGGAGCGATCCATCCAGCGATGCCTCGATCAGCACGTTGGACAGGATGGGGATGGTATTGCGTCGCTCGACCACGGACTGGACGTGGCTGAGGCCCCGGAGGAGCGTGGCGCGTTCGATCGTCGCTTTCATGTGTAATCCAAACCCCCGGGCGGCCGCCCATATTCAACTGACGGCGCCTGAATTGCCGTCGGAAGTTCGAGATATCCTTAACGTGAAAAAGGGCCGGAGCAAGCCGCTCCGGCCCTTCGCATCATTCATTTGTGGACGGAATCGCGCTTAGAAGCGGAAGCCGACCCCCGCGACGACCTGATGGCGGTCCACATCGACGCCATAATCGTCGAATGCGCCATAGTTCGAGTAGCGATATTCGCCCTTTACATAGAGGTTGCGGCCAAGGCTCTGCTCAATGCCTGCGCCCAGGCGCCAGCCGTCCAGATTCTCGCCATCCTCGATCGTCGTGGTACCCAAAGTGTAGGTGTAGTTGACGCGTGCGTTGGTGTAGCCGCCCTTGGCATAGAGCAGGGTCGACTCACCCAGCACCGCGCCGACGCGCAGGCCGGCATAGATGTCGCGGCCCGCTTCGATCTTGAGCTCGTCGCCCACGGCCAGCAGGTTGGGGGTGCGCGTCTTGGTGGTCGATCCGGTCAGCTCGACTTCGGGGCCGAACACCATCGAACCGGAGCGGAAGTCATAGCCGACCGCGCCGCCATAGGTGACGCCATCGCTCGAGCTGGACGGCGTGCCGCCCTTGTCGTCGACCTTGTCCCAGCCGACGATGGCCTCGACGCGCGGTCCTTCGAACGGCGCAGCGTCCTGTGCCAGGGCGGGTGCCGCGGTGCCTGCCATCACGAGTGCGGTGGTGAGGAAGAGGGTACGCATAACAGATACTCCATTGAACTGGACCCCAATCGGGGTCGCGCTTCAATTAGGAAGCCCGGGGCGAAGTTGCATGAACCGAAAATAAACGTCGAAAACCGTTGCATTTGTGCAACGCTTCTCGCGGGTCGGCAGGGGTTGCGCGGCGGTGCGCAGGATGAAAGACGGACGCAGAAGGAGTTTTCGATGCGGCAGGGGCGCGACTTTATCGCACGGCATGGCGAGACCGTGTTCAACGCCGCGCGGCGGCTGCAGGGCGATCACCCGCATACGCCGTTGACCCGCGCAGGTTTCGCGCAGGCGGATGAGATGGGGCGAGCGCTCTGCGGATTGCTCGGCACCGCGCCCGCGTTGACGCTGTGGGCATCCAACACCGGTCGTGCGCTGCAGACGCTGGCGGTGATCGCCGAGCATCTCGACCTTGACTGGCATGAAACGCGCCAGGACGCGCGGCTGACCGAGATTGGCATGGGCAGTTGGGGCGGACGTTATTACTCGGATCTGATCGCGGGCGACCTGCCCGTCGTCGCGCCGTCCGGTCTCCTCCATCCTGCCCCCGATGGCGAAAACTATCCCCAGATCGCGGCGCGCGTATCGGCCTGGCTTGCCGAGACCGATAACGATCCCGGCGACCGGCTGGTCATCATGCACGGCATATCGAGCCGCGTGTTGCGCGGGGTGATGACCGGGCAGGATGTGCATCCCGAATTCGCGACACCGATCGCGCCGGGTCTGCCGCAGGGGTCGGTGGTGATGATCGAAGGTGGCGTCGAAACGGTGGTGCATCTGGGCAGCGGGCGGGCTCCGGCATGATTGCGCTGCTGATCGCGACAGCCATTGCGACGCAGGGAGGCGGGCGCGAGTCGCTGGGCGTCTTCGATGGTTGGGGGGCGTTTCGCGATACCGCTCCGGCGCGCTGCTATGCGATCGGTCGACCGGTCCGGGGGCGGGCTGGGTCGTTCGCCAGCATCGCCAACTGGCCGCGATCGGGTGCACGCAACCAGTTCCATGTCCGGCTTAGCCGTGACCGTGACCCGCGCGCCAAGGTAACGCTGGCGATCGGTGAGCGGCGGTTCGAACTGATCGCCGGGGCGAGCGATGCATGGGCACCGGACGCTCGCACCGACCGCGCGATCGTCGCCGCGATCCGATCAAGCCGCTCGATGAGCGTCGAGAGCGTTGCGCGGGGAGGTGGCGCGTTCGCCGATACCTATGCGCTGAAGGGGGCGGCAACCGCGATCGACGCGGCTGCGATGGGCTGCGCACGCCGGTAAGGGCGCGCGCGAGCCGGTTACTGCTGGCCGCCAGGGGTCGGGCTGGCTGCCGGCGCGGGAGCCGCCGCTTGCGGCCCGTCGCGCACCGCGATGATCGCCGCTTGGACCTTTTCGTTCATCGCTGGGTCGCTCTGGGCGAGCGTCGCGATCTGGTTGAACCGGACGGTGTCAAGTCCCGCCGCGGTGACCGCCTCGGTCAGCTTGGCGTTCTTTTCAGTCGCAGGGATCGAAGTGTCCTTCGTCACCGCATCCACGGCGAGCGCGGCCTTGGCGAATTTGGTCAACTCTTCATCGGTGACTGGCGCCGGCGCAGCGGTCTGAGCCGTAGGTGCGGGAGCAGCGGGCGCCGCAGTCTGCGCGACGGCGGGCGCTGCGAACAAAATACTGGCAGCCAGCGCTGCATGGGGCATGTTGATCAATGTTTCACTCCAAAACGCGTTACAGTCGAGGCGTCAGCGACGCTTCCCGGTCAAGGTTTTCGATGCGGCGGTGCCGTTGCAACCATTGATCGCCGGGCCGTGGCTCCCCCGGGATGGGCAGGGGCATGGAAATCCGCCGCGAACTTCGCTATATGCGCGCCATGCAGACAGTTGCGACGCCTCTCATGCCCATCCCCGGGCATATCGACCCCGTGCCCGTTCCGCGCAGTCTGAAGCCGCGCGCCGATGGCCGTATCGACCTGCTCGGCCTGTCCAAGGCCGATCTGCGCATGGCGCTGGAGACCGCGCAGCTGGAGCCGAAACAGGCGAAATTGCGCGCCAAGCAATTGTGGCACTGGATTTATAATCGCGGGGTTACCGACTTCAGCCTGATGACCGATATCTCGAAGACGATGCAGCCCTGGCTGGCGCAGCGTTTCGTGGTCTCGCGGCCGCAAGTGGTCGAGGCGCAAGTATCGACCGATGGCACGCGCAAATGGCTGCTGCGGTCGGACGACGGGCAGGATTATGAGATGGTGTTCATTCCCGACGCAGATCGGGGAACTTTGTGCGTGTCGAGTCAGGTGGGTTGCACGCTCAACTGCCGTTTTTGTCATACCGGCACGATGCGCCTCGTCCGCAACCTTGAGCCCGGCGAGATCGTCGGCCAGGTGATGCTGGCGCGCGACGCGCTGGGCGAATGGCCGAGCCAGCCCGAGGGGAGAATGCTCACCAACATCGTGATGATGGGGATGGGCGAGCCGCTCTATAATTTCGACAATGTCCGCGACTCGCTCAAGATCGTGATGGACGGCGATGGCATCGCGCTGAGCAAGCGTCGCATCACATTGTCGACCAGCGGCGTGGTGCCGATGATGGCGCGTGCGGGCGAAGAGATCGGCGTCAACCTCGCGGTCTCGCTCCACGCGGTGACCAAGGAGGTGCGCGACGAGATCGTGCCGCTCAACCGCAAGTTCGGGATCGAGGAGCTGCTTCAGGCGTGCGCCGACTATCCCGGCGCGAACAATGCGCGCCGCATCACCTTCGAATATGTGATGCTCAGGGACAAGAATGACAGCGACGCCGATGCACGCGAACTGGTGCGCCTCATCAAGCACTATAAGCTGCCCGCCAAGGTCAATCTGATCCCGTTCAACCCCTGGCCCGGCGCGCCCTATGAATGCTCCACGCCGCAGCGCATCCGCGCGTTTCAGGAGATCGTGTTCGGGGCGGGCATTTCCGCGCCGGCGCGCACCCCGCGCGGTCGTGACATCGACGCGGCGTGCGGCCAGCTCAAGACTGCGTCCGAGAAAAAGAGCCGCGCCGAACTCGACCGGCTGGCGGAAGAGAAGCAGGCCGCATTGGGCTGAGGCTAGGAACGACTGTTGCGACTATGCAACAGTTTTTCAGCGTCGTTGCAAAAATGAAGCGTGTTACTCTTGTAACGCACAGGATGCGCGTCTAGCTACGACCCGCAACGTTCTGTTGCAGAAACAAAAACAACATCCTGCTTGGGGAATTTAGTATGCGTAAGATCGCAATTCTTGCGGCGCTTGCTGCCGCCACCTTTGCCGCGCCCGCGTTCGCTCAGGACGCCGCACCCGGCGAAGGCCGTGTCGAAGCCCGTGGCGGCATCGCTTGGGCCGGCGGCGCCGAGGAGGCATTTGCTGGCGTTGCAGTCGGCTATGACTTCGACCTCGGCGATACCGCGTTCATCGGCATCGAAGGTTCGGCGGACAAGCTGCTCGTCGAAGACACCGATGTCGTCTGGAGCATCGGCGGTCGTGTCGGTGCCAAGGTCGGCGATGCTGGCCGCGCCTATGTGCTGGGCGGCTATGGCTTCGCTGACGGCGATGACGGTGCGTTTGCGGGTGCTGGCTATCAGCACAACCTCGGCAAGAACGTCTATGCCAAGGTCGAGTATCGCCGCACCCTGATCGAAGGTCCGGACGTGAACTTCGCCGGCGTCGGCGTGGGCTTCCGCTTCTGATCGCTTCGGTCGGAACAAGAAACGGAAAGGGCGGCCCTCACGGGTCGCCCTTTTTGTTTCAGGCCAGGGTCGCGCCGCGCGCAACCGTTGCGGTGCGGCCGCCGATCCAGACATGGCCGTCCGTGTCGATCCGCGCCACCACCCGTCCATCGCATCCGGTCATGCGGCCCTGCGCAGCGGTGTAGCTGCCCTGCGCCAGCCCGGCCCCGAACAGATATTGCGCGGTCGCCGCGTTTAGGCTGCCGGTCACGGGATCCTCGATCAACCGGCCATTGCCGTCCGTGAAGAAGGCGCGCAGCTCGAAGGCGATGGCGCTGCCATCGGGATATGGGCCGACCAAGCCGATATCGGTCCCAGCTGGTGCACGCGCGGGCGGATCGACCGCGAGCACGTCCTCGGCCGAGCGCAGCCGCAACAGCTGCCACCCCGGCCCGTTATTGGCATGTACCGCGTCGACGATCGCCTCGGCAGGGACATTGGCGAGCCGCGCGGCCTCATCGCGCTCGACATCGCTCAGCGGGCCGGAGCGGACTAGCGGTGGCGCGCGGAAGGACAGCGTCTCACCGTTATGCGCGATCGGGACGAGCCCGGCACCGCATTGCTGGACGATCAGGCCCGGGTCACGCGGCACCCCGCCTGCTTCGAGCCATGCATGGCAAGTGCCGAGCGTAGGATGGCCGGCAAAGGGCAGTTCGCCCGCCGGGTAAAAGATGCGGACCTGATAATCCGCCGCAGGATCAGTCGGAGGGATCAGGAAGGTCGTTTCCGAAAAGCCCAGCCAGCGGGTGAGCGCGAGCATTGCGTCGGCGTCCATGGGGGCGGCGTCATGTACGACCGCCAGCGGGTTGCCGCTATTGCCGTCCGCCCCGAACACATCGACCAGATCGAGCTTCATCGCCGTTCCCTTCCAATTCCGCTGGGGACTTGTGGCATGGAACGGGCTGGCGCAAGGGGGCGGGGATGGATGCCGCCGCACTTCTTCTCGCCGCCGGGGCCGGGGTCGTTGGCGGCGTGATGAACGGGCTGGCGGGCGGAGGCACCTTTGCGACCTTGCCCGCGTTGATCGCGCTGGGACTGCCCGCCAACATCGCCAACGCCACGTCGAACGTCGCGCTGCTGCCCGGCGCGGCGGCGAGCGCGTGGGGGTTTCGGGATGAGCTGGGGCCGGTGGCCGGGCTTTCGGTGCTGCTGCTCGCCACCATCACCTTTGTTGCGGGACTAGGGGGCAGCCTGTTGCTGGTGCTGACGCCGACCGACACGTTCGACGTCATCATCCCCTGGCTGTTGCTGTTCGCCTTCGTCGTGATGGCATTTGGTCGCCGTGCCGCCGACTGGCTGCACGCGCGGGTTACGATCGGTCGGCGCACGCTGATCGGGGCGCAGGGGCTGCTCGGCATCTATGGCGGCTATTTCGGGGGCGGGGTGGGGTTGATGACCACTGCAACCTATGGCCTGCTCGCCAATATCGAGCCGCGCGCGCTGTTCGCGATCCGCACGCTGATGCTGGCGGTCGCCAATCTGGCCGCAGCGTTCGTCTTTATCGGCTTTGCGATGGTCGCGTGGGGGGCGTGCCTGCCGATGCTGATCGGTTCCATCCTGGGCGGCTTCGGCGGCGCGGCGATCGGCAAGCGCCTATCGGCGCGGGTCGTCCGGATTTGGACCTTGCTTGTTACCGCAGGAACGACAATTCTGTTCTTCGCCCGGCTGTAACCTTTCCCCGAGCCTCAGCGAAATGGTCGACATGAGCGA
The DNA here is from genome assembly GCA_964638925.1 of uncultured Stakelama sp. Classification (GTDB taxonomy): domain Bacteria; phylum Pseudomonadota; class Alphaproteobacteria; order Sphingomonadales; family Sphingomonadaceae; genus Sphingomonas. The sequence continues at coordinate 12,923 of CAZWZP010000056.1, forward strand.
ACCGGAAGCGCCCAACGTGATTCGCCGTCATACGCTGGCGACGCGCCTGTGGCATTGGACGACCGCGATCAGCGTCATCATCCTGCTGGGCAGTGGGCTGATGATTCTCAACGCGCATGGCCAGCTCTATTGGGGCGAATATGGTGCGAACCACGACCAGCCCTGGTTCAAGCTGATCTGGTTCTTCGACACCGCGCGCGTGCCGGGATGGCTGACGATTCCATCGACCTATAATCTCGCGCTGGCGCGGCGCTGGCATCTGTTTTTTGCGCTGGTGCTGGGCTTTGCGCTGCTCGCCTATATGATCGTGAGCCTGCTTAACCGGCATTTTCAGCGCGACCTGCGCATCCGGCGCAGCGAATTGTCGCGCGGGCATCTGATCGCCGATTTCAAGTCGCACCTCGCGTTGCGTTTTCACGATCCCGAGAATCCGCGCGCGTACAATATCTTCCAGAAGCTGAGCTATGCGGGCGTGATCTTCGTTCTGCTCCCGCTGGTGATCTTCACCGGACTTGCCATGTCGCCGGGGATGAATGCGGCGTGGCCGTGGCTGCTCGATGTCTTTGGCGGGCGGCAGAGCGCGCGGTCGATCCATTTCATCGTCGCAATGCTGCTGGCGCTGTTCATCATCGTTCATCTCGCGCTGGTGATTCTGGCCGGCCCGCTGAACGAGGTGCGGTCGATGCTGACCGGCAAATGGCGCGTGCCGCGCGAGGAGGACGCATGACGCTGATCACCCGACGCAACCTGATCGTCGCGGGTGCCGGCGGGCTGCTTGCCGGATGCGATTCGATCGGCACGAGCGAGACCGGGCGCGACATCCTGTTCAAGGCTGAAGCGGTGCATCGCAGCCTCCAGCGCACGATCATGAACCGCAACGCGCTCGCCCGTGAATTCGCGCCGGAGGACATGTCGCCGCGCTTTCGATCGAACGGCACGCGCCACCCGAACACCGATGCGTATCGCGCCCTTGCGGATAGCCGCTTCGTTGACTGGCGGCTGCGCGTCGACGGGTTGGTCGCGCGCCCGCTGAGCCTGTCGCTCGCTGACCTGCGCGCCATGCCGCAGCGCGCGCAGATCACCCGGCATGATTGCGTCGAGGGATGGAGCGCGATCGGCAAATGGCAGGGGCCGAAGCTCTCGGCGATCCTCGACGCAGCGGGGTTGCGCGACACCGCCCGCTACCTCGTCTTTCACTGCGCCGACAGCCTGCGCGGCGGTGCCTATTATGAATCGATCGACCTGATCGACGCCTTCCATCCCCAGACCATTCTGGCCTGGGCAATGAACGACCGTATCCTGCCGATCGCGCATGGTGCGCCAGTGCGGCTGCGGGTCGAGCGGCAGCTGGGCTATAAGCACGCAAAATATGTCATGCGGGTCGAGGCGGTGGCGTCGCTCGACGGCATCGGGCGTGGCAAGGGCGGATACTGGGAGGATGTCGCCGATTACGAATGGTATGCGGGGATTTAGCGCCGTTTTTTGCCACCTTCGCACTTGCGAAACGAAACCCACCCGCTAGCGTGCCGCGCATGGCGCTGATCGACCATTTCTTCACCCGCGCGGTGCAGCGCGGCGAGCTCACCGTGATCCATGCGGACGGAACCGCGCGCAGCTTTGGTGCGCCCGACCCGGCTCTCGCCCCGGTCACGATCCGCTTCACGCACCCTGCGGTTGCGCGGCGCATCCTGACCGATCCGGCGCTGGGGGCCGCCGAAAGCTTCATGGACGGGCAGTTGGTGATTGAGCGTGGCGACATCCTCGCCCTGCTGCGCCTCGTCACCGCGAACAACCGCTGGGAAGACAAGACCGGCAACCTTGCGCCGGGCGCGTTCAAGCGCGCGTTTGACAATGTTCGCTTCCGGCTCGACCGGGTGAACATGGCGCGCCGGTCGAAGCGCAACGTCGCGCATCATTACGACCTGTCGGCGCGGCTCTATGACCTGTTTCTCGATGCCGACCGGCAATATTCGATGGCCTATTTCACCGATCCGGCGAACAGCCTGGAACAGGCCCAGCTGGACAAGAAGGCGCATATCGCGGCCAAGCTTGCGCTGAAACCCGGCATGACGGTGCTCGACATCGGGTGCGGGTGGGGCGGGATGGCGCTGTACCTGCACGAAAAGACCGGGGCCGATGTGCTGGGCGTGACGCTGAGCGAGGAACAGCTCAAGGTCGCGCGCGAACGCGCCGAGGCGGCGGGGGTCGCGGGCAAGGTGCGGTTCGAGCTCATCGACTATCGCCATGTGACCGGTCAATTCGACCGGATCGTGTCGGTCGGCATGTTCGAACATGTCGGCCCGGCGCATTACCGGACTTTCTTCGCCAAGTGTCGCGAGCTGCTGACGTCGGAAGGCGTAATGCTGCTCCACACGATCGGCCGCGCGGGCGGGCCGGGGGTGACCGATGCGTTCACCGCCAAATACATCTTTCCCGGCGGCTATATCCCGGCGCTGTCGGAAATCCTGCGCGGACATGAGGAGCTGCGCTTCTTCCTGACCGATGTCGAGGTGCTGCGCCTGCATTATGGCTACACGCTTCAGCACTGGTACGACCGCGCGATGGCGGCGCGCGACCAGATCGTCGCGCTCTATGACGAGCGCTTCTTCGCGATGTGGACCTATTATCTCGCCGGCTCGCTGGTGAGTTTCGAGAATGGCGGGCTGGTCAATTACCAGCTGCAATATAGCCGGTCGCGCAGCGCGCTGCCGATCACGCGCGATTACATGGCGGCAGAAGAAGCGCGGCTGCGCGGCTGATTACTGGACGCCGAGCTGCTCGACGTCCGTGCCCAGATGGGCGTTCAGTTCCGCCCGCGTCACCTTGCCGTCGCCATCCTTGTCGACCGCCGCGAACCACGCATCCGCCTTGACCCAGTCGGTGCGCGGGGCGCGCACTGTCGGACGCGGGTCGCTCGCCTTTTTCGACTGGCGCGATGCCTGCCAGGTCGCCTCGGCACTTGCCTCGAAATCGAACCGGGCGCGGACCTCGTCGCGCTCGATGCTGCCATCCTCATTGAGATCGAGATCGGCAAAGCGCTCGGCCGCGCGGCGATCGGCCTCGGCCTTGGGGAGCGGGCCGGGGGCGACGTGCAACGGCGGTGTCTGCAGGGCGAGCAAGGCAAGGGCGGTCAGCATGGTGGTTCCTATGGCAACGGGTCGACAGTCTGGGTCTTAGCGGATGACTGGCGGTTGAACCTCATCAAACCCCCGCCACTACCCGGAAATTCTCCAGCCCGCCGCAGCTATGGTCGATCCGCCGGCTCAGACCCGTGGGTATTTCGCGTCCATGACCGCGAGCGAATCGCGGGTCAGTTGCTCCAGTACCGCCATGTCGATATCGGCGAGCCTGGTGATGTAGAGGCATGACGCGCCGGTCTTGTGCTTGCCGAGCCGCGCCATCAGCGCGTCGCGGCTGGCGAACCCGCCATCGCAGTAACATCCCATCAGATAGAGTGACAGGTTGGCCTTGCGCGGCGAGAATCCGGTGCGGCACCAATCGCCCTCGCGCCCGCTGTCATAACGGTAGTGATAGCTGCCGAAGCCGATGATCGACGGTCCCCACATCCGCGCGGGTTCGCCGGTGATCCGTTCGAACATCGCGAGCAGGGTGCGGGCATCCTCGCGCCGCGCGGCGGGCTCAACCGCGTCGATAAAGGCGGTGACGCTCGCGTCGGTCGGTTGGGTCTTGTTGTCGGCCACGGCATGACCTCACTGATTCTACGATCAGTCTAACCGCAAGGGGCGCACATGCAACCGGCCTCGCGTCTTCCAATGCTGGAGCGCGGCGCGGCACGGTCCGGCTCGCAGCCATCCATTTGCCCCGACTGTTCGCCGGTGTTGCGGAACCGGCCCCCCGGACGTAGAGCGCCCGCAAATTGCGTTCAGGAGCTGAAGACATGGCCGACAAGATCAATCGCGTGGTGCTTGCCTATTCGGGCGGTCTCGACACCAGCGTGATCCTGAAATGGCTCCAGCAGGAATATCAGTGTGAGGTGGTGACCTTCACCGCCGATCTGGGGCAGGGCGAAGAGCTGGAGCCGGCGCGCAAGAAGGCGCTGGATGCCGGCGTGAAGCCCGAGCACATCTTCATCGACGACCTCAAGGAAGAGTTCGTCCGCGACTTCGTGTTCCCGATGATGCGCGCCAACGCACTGTATGAGGGGCTGTACCTGCTCGGCACCTCGATCGCGCGCCCGCTGATTTCCAAGCGGCTGATCGAGATCGCCAAGGAAGTGAATGCCGATGCGGTCAGCCATGGCGCGACCGGCAAGGGCAATGATCAGGTCCGCTTCGAACTGTCGGCCTATGCGCTGAACCCGGACATCAAGGTGATCGCGCCGTGGCGCGAATGGGACCTGACCAGCCGCACCAAGCTGATCGAATTTGCCGAGCAGCACCAGATCCAGGTGACCAAGGACAAGCGCGGTGAATCGCCGTTCTCGACCGACGCGAACCAGTTGCACACCTCGTCCGAGGGCAAGGTGCTCGAGGATCCGTGGGATGAA
>CAZWZP010000057.1:0-6330 GCA_964638925.1 uncultured Stakelama sp.
GTCGGCGGGGCCGGACCCGGCTTTTGCGCGGCGGATGCGCGATGCGGGGTTCGAGGTTGAAGAGGTTCAGGTGCGGGCGCGGCAGAATGGCAAGGGGCCGCGCCACGTGATCTGGTTTGGTAGGAAGCGCTAGGCGCTCAATCGCCGCGAGGCGATCACAGGAGATCCACTATGAAATGGTTCGGGCGGAAGTCCGGGCGCGAGGGTTCGCGTCCGGTGTTGGCGCGTGGGCACGGCGCGGGCGCGGTGCTGGGCGAGTGGCCGCAGAGTTATGAGGCGCAGGTGCGCAGCGGTTATGCTGCCAATCCGGTGGCGCAGCGGGCGGTGAAGATCGTTGCCGAAGGGGTGGCGGGGGCTCCGGTGGAGGCCAGCGATGCGGCGTTGCTGAAGCTGGTCACGGCGCGCAGCCAGGGGCAGGAGCTGGGGGCGACGATCGCCGCGCAGCTGCTGTTGCATGGCAATGCCTATGTGCAGCTGCTGGGGACAAGCGCGGGGGGTGTGGCGGAGCTGTTCGCGCTGCGGCCCGAGCGGGTGAGTGTCGAGACCGATGCCGGGGGGTGGCCGACTGGCTATCGCTATCGTGTCGGCGGGAGCGTCACCACGATCGCGGCGGAGGATGCGGCGGGGCGGCCGCAGGTCGTGCATTTGAAGGCGTTCAATCCGGTCGACGATCATTACGGGCTGGGGTGCCTGGGCGCGGCGTCGGGCGCGATCGCGATCCACAATGCGGCGACGCGGTGGAACAAGGCGCTGCTCGACAATGCCGCGCGGCCTTCGGGGGCTTTGGTGTACGAGCCGGGGGACGGCAGCGCGCTGTCGCCTTCACAGTTCGAGCGGCTGAAGGGGGAGATGGAGGCGGGGTTTGCCGGCGCGGCCAATGCCGGGCGGCCGATGCTGCTGGAGGGCGGGCTGAAATGGCAGGCGATGAGCCTGACGCCGGCGGACATGGATTTTGTCGGGCTGAAGGCGGCGGCGGCGCGCGAGATTGCGCTGGCATTCGGGGTGCCGCCGATGCTGATCGGCCTGCCCGGCGACAATAGCTACGCCAATTATCGCGAGGCGAACAAAGCGGTGTGGCGGATGACGATCCTGCCGCTGGCGGACAAGATCCTGACCGAATTGGCGCAGGGGCTGTCGCCGTGGTTCCCGGACGCGCGGCTGTGGGTTGCGGTCGACAAGGTGCCGGCGATGGCGGAGGACCGCGAGCGGCTGTGGCGCAGCGTCAGTGGGGCGGAGTTTCTGACGACCGAGGAGAAGCGCGCGATGTTGGGGATTGGCCCGGAGATTGGGGCGTGAGCGCGCCGGTGGACGGCAAGCTGCTCGCGCAGCTGATCGCGCAGGGGTCGGCCGAGGGCGCGGACCTGGCGACATTGCGCGCGGTGGCCGAGGAGGCGGGCGAGCTGGGGGCGAGCCGGGCGCTGGCGCGGCTGGGGCTCGACGACCCGCATGCGGGCAAGGACATGGGCGAGCTGCGCGAGCTGTTGGAGGCGTGGCGCGATGCGAAACGGTCGGCGGTGAAGGCGGTGGCGGGGTGGGTCGTGCGGATGTGCCTTGCGCTGCTGGTCGTCGGGGTGGCGGTGAAATTGGGGTTTTGGGGGGTGGGGAAGTGATGGGCTTGCCAAGACTGCCCCACCCCAACCCCTCCCCTGAAGGTGAGGGGCTTTCAGTGCGGTTCGCGGGTTATGCGGCGGTGTTCGATGTGCCCGATCGGGGCGGCGATGTGATCCGGGCCGGGGCGTTCGGTGCGCGCGTGCGGCGGGTGCCGTTGTTGTGGCAGCATCGTGGAGAGCCGGTGGGGGTGATCGAGGCGATTGGCGAGGATGCGCGCGGACTGCGGGTAACGGCGCGGGTCCAGGTGCCCGAGCTGGCGGCTTTGGTGGCGCGGGGCGCGGTCAATGGGCTGAGTTTCGGGTACCGGACGGTCAAGGCGCGGCAGGGGCGGTGGCGTGAGATCTTGGCGCTGGAGCTGTGCGAGGTGAGTTTGGTTGCGCGGCCGATGCAGGGGCTGGCGCGGGTGCACGCGGTTGAGCCCCCGGCGACTAGCTAAGTCGGCGGGCGTTGGCGCGGACTTTGCGGCGGTAATGGGCGAGTGCCTTGCGGGTGGTGGTGGCGGGGCTCATGCCCATGGCGCCGGTCATCATCGCCAGTTGCAGCTCGTACGCGGCGGTCAGTTTTTCGGAGATCATGCGTTCGGCTTCGCGCTGGGCTTCGGGACCGCCCTGGGCGATCTTGGTCGCGCGTAGGCCTATGACGGCGGCGGATTCCCAGCCGAGTGACCAGGCGTCGAACCCGGCGTTCATCCAGCTTTTGGTCGATCGTTTGGACATTTGGAGTTCCCGGACAGGCGGTGCGTTGTGGTCTTAACGATGCAGGGTCGCGGATGTGCCCGCGGGACAGCGCGTAAATCGGGCTGTTTGCTGATTTTCTGAGACGACGGGCTCGCCTGACGGGGGCCCCCTCCACCACGCCCTTCGGGCGCGGTCCCCCTCCCCGTTCCGGGGAGGATTTTTCACATGGGAGAAGACTATGGAAACGAAGGCAGATGTCCTTGAACAGTCGTTCGAGGCGGTTGAAGCGGCTGGGGTGCCGGTGGCGCGGCCGATGTTGAGTGGCGCGCGCAGCATGGGCGGCGCGGCGTTTGAGGGGTTTCTGCGCAGCGGGAGCGGGGCGCTGGAGATGAAGGCGCTGTCGGGGGCGAGCGGGGCCGAGGGCGGCTATGCCGTGCCGCGCGAGATCGACGCGTTGGTCGATGCGACGCTGGCGAGCATTTCGCCGATCCGCGCCATCGCCAATGTCGTCACGGTGGGCAGCGCGGGCTACCGCAAGCTGGTCGCGTCGGGCGGGACGGAATCCGGCTGGGCGAGCGAGACGGCGGCGCGCGACGAGACCGATACGCCGGTGTTCAACGAGATCGCCCCGCCGATGGGCGATCTGTTCGCCAATCCGGCGGCGAGCCAGGCGATGCTGGACGATGCGGCGTTCGACGTCGAAGCGTGGCTGGCCGACGAGATCGCGCGCGAATTTGCGCGGGCCGAGGGGGCGGCGTTCGTCAGCGGCAATGGGACCAACAAGCCCAAGGGGTTCCTGACCTATGCCACCGCGGCGACCGGCGATGAGAGCCGTGCGTTCGGCACGCTGCAGCATATCGTGTCGGGGGCGGCGGGCGCGTTTGCGGCCAACCCCGAGGAGAAGCTGATCGACCTGGTTCAGGCGCTGCGCCCGCCCTACCGGCAGGGCGCGGTGTTTGCCATGAATTCGGCGACGCTGGCGCGCATCCGCAAGTTCAAGACGAGCGACGGCGCGTTGCTGTGGCAGCCGTCGTTGAGCGCGGGGCAGCCTGCAACGTTGCTGGGCTATCCGGTGGTCGAGGCCGAGGACATGCCGGACATCGCGGCAGGATCGCTGTCGATCGCGTTCGGCAATTTCAAGGCCGGCTATCTGATCGCCGAGCGCGGCGAGACGCAGATCCTGCGCGATCCCTACAGCAACAAGCCGTTCGTCCACTTCTACGCGACCAAGCGGGTCGGCGGCGCGGTGACGAATAGCGAGGCGATCAAACTGCTGAAGTTCGCGGCCTCGTGAACGGCGCGCGGCAGGGTTAGCGGGGCGGAAGCCATCGCGATTCTGCCGTTCGTTGCGTGGCTGATAGAGTCGGGCCGGGGCGAAGCGGGCGCCCCGGCCAGTTCCGACATGTTCTCCGCAGGAGCAGACAGATGGCAGACCTGTTTTACGCAGATTTGGTCGAGGAAGTGACGACGACCACCGGGACCGGCGCGATCACGCCGGGCGGCGCGGTGACCGGGTCCAGAAGCTTTGCTTCGGAGCTGAGCGAGGGCGACCAATTCTACTATGCGATCGACGGTGCGCCGGCGGATGCGAGCGTGTTCGAGGTGGGCATCGGCACCTTTACCAGCGGGACGATCGTGCGTGACCCGATCGTGTCGTCTTCCGGCACCAGCGCGGTGAACCTGCCCGTGGGCACCAAGTCGATTTCGCTGACGGTCGCGGCGGAATTCTATGAAACGGTGCAGGCGCATGACGTGTTCGCCGCGTGGCAGGCGATTCCGGGCAATGAGAGCCTGACCGTCAGCGACTTTCTCGACGAGGTGATGGGGGTGGACGGGCTGTCCGCGCCGGTCTTCACGATTGAGACCGAAACACCGCCGAACATCAATTCGGGATGGTCGCAGGAGGGGGTCGTCTATGAATCGCCGTCGCGCGACGAAGATGGCGACCCGTCGGGGATCCGGTTCGGGCTGGCCTTCACCTATGGTCCCTATCCCGCGAACACGCAGTATTCGGGGCAGCCCGAATATACCAACAATGTGTTCGGGCTGTCGTGGAACCTGACCACCAGCTTTACCCCGATCAACACCGATATGGGCGGGCCGTCGATCCGGGTCGAGAGCCGGTTCAAGAAGCCGACGCGCAATCCGGGCAATCCGGGCGGGTGGATCGACGGGTCCGAATTCCACCATGCGATGCACACCACGGGATCGGGCGGGTCGGAATATCGACCGATCAGCATCTATGCGCCGTTCGATACGGCCGACTGGGGCTATGATTCCGATATCAGCTTTCAGGGGGCGTTCTACGCCTTTGCCGATGGCTATCGCAATTCGCATGTGACGTTCGGGTGGAACGGCGCGTCGGGCGATAGCAAGCCGATTACCCTGTCCAATCAGGTGCGGATCAACCGCCTGGGCAACAACGCCCCGTGGATGACCCAGACCAATGCAGCGGGCAATGCGCAAATCAACCTGCCGTACGTCAATTCGGGCAATGGCTATACGTTCGACCGCGACATCTATCTGTCGGCGGGCAATGTCGGGACCAATCCGCTGGGCATCCAGTCGCTCTTGTCGCTGGTCGGCACGTCGGGCTTCACCAATGGCGCGCGGATGATCTACCTCAACACCAATGCGGTGACCGGGTCGGTGACGGGGTTCGAGACCGAGATTTCGGCCTCGACGCGGTTCGAGGGGTTCAAGCTGCGCAACACCCATGCGAGCGGCGTCGCGGGCGGGCGGATCCAGGGCAATGGCAACCTGTATCTCGACTTTTTCAACGAGGCGAATTTCCACCGCTGGGGCCTGCGGCTCAAGACCAATGGCGATTTCACGATCGGTCAGAGCGTGCAGGGCGCGGATATCGCCGACGCGATCCGGATCAACTTCACGACGCTGCAGACGCAGTTCATGAAGGCGCCGAAGCTGCCGAGTGCGACGGTGGCCGGTGCCGGGTCGGCGGCGAGCGCGGGTGCGGGGGCGCTGCATTATGTGACCGACCTCAACGCAACCACTTCGGGCAGCGTTGCGGCTGGTGGCGGGACCAATGATGGCGTCGTGGTCAGCGACGGCACCGACTGGCGGATCATGACGGCATGGTGAGCGGTCGGGGAGCGGGCGCATGATTGCGCGCGCGCCCATCGCTGCGGGGTCGATTGCCGGAAGGCAGCGGCGGTCGGTTGCGATCGGGGCTGACTTTGTCGTGCCGTTCGCGGCGATCGGGCTGGCGGCGCTGGACTGTCGGGCGATGCGGGCGGTGCGTTCGGATGACGCGGACGCGGCAGGCGATGTCGAGCCTGCTGTCACGGTTGCACTGTCGATCGTGGGGTTGGCGGCGGGCGATCGTCACCGGGTGATCCGCATCGGCTGAAGCGTCGCATCGGCGGCGATCTGAAAGGGGTGGTCCTGCGGGGCCGCCCCTTTTTTCTTGGGAGCGAGGGATGGGCATTTTCCTGAAGGATCCGGCGGCGGCGCTGGACTATGCGATCGACTGGGCCGCGATTGCGGGCGCGGCGGGGCTGAGCGCGAGCGACTGGGCGGTCGAGCCGGCGCATGACGAGGGGCTGACCGTGGTCGCCGAGGCTGTGAGTGGCGCGCGCTGTGCCGCGACGGTCGAGGGCGGGCGGCCGGGGATCGTCTATCGGCTGACCAACCAGGTGAGCTGGAGCGACGGGCGGCGCGATGCGCGCTCGCTCGACGTGCGGGTGGAGCGGCGGTGATGGTCGAGACGATCGTGCCGCCCGAGGCGGCCCCGGTGGCGCTGGCCGAGCTGCGCGCGTTCCTGCGGATCGAGGGCGTGGATGGCGATGCCGAGTTGGCCGCGCAGCTGCGGGTTGCGACCGAGGCGTGCGAGGGATTTATCGGCGCGCCACTGCTCGAGCGGACGTTGCGCGAGACGCTGGCGGCGCGGGGTGAGTGGCAGGCGCTGAGCGTATCGCCGGTGCGGGCGGTGACGGCGGTTCACGCGCTTTCGGGGGATGGTAGCGCGGTGGCGCTGGTGCCTGACGTTTATGGGATCGATATCGACGCGGCGGGGCGGCTG
>CAZWZP010000057.1:6340-16390 GCA_964638925.1 uncultured Stakelama sp.
GGGGGGGCGCGGGCGGCGCGGGGGGGGGGGGGGGGGTGCGCTGTGCGTCCGGTGTGGGGCGGATCGCAGTGACCTATCGCGCGGGGAGCGCGGCGGACTGGAACGCGGTGCCCGAGCCGGTGCGGCACGGCATCCTGCGGCTGGCGGCGCATCTGCGGATGGATGGCGATGGCGTGCCGCCGGCGGCGGTGACGGCGTTGTGGCGACCGTGGCGGGTGATGCGGCTGGGCGCCGGAGCGGTGCGATGAGCGCGGCGGCGGTGCTGGCGGAGGCGATCCGGGCGGCGCTGAGCGGGTATGCGCCGCTGGCCGAGGGACTGGCGGGGGTGTTCGATGCGCCGCCGGTGCGTGCGGCGACGCCGTATGCGCAGATCGGTGAGGCGCAGCTGTCCGATTGGGGGACCAAGGACATGGCCGGGCGCGAGGCGCGGGTCGTGGTCAGCCTGCACGATGCCGGGGAGAGTCCGGCGCGGCTGCGGCGACTATCGGGCGAGGTCGAGCTGGCGATGGCGGCGATGCCGCGGGCGATCGGTGGTGGCTGGGAGCTGGCGAGCCGGGTGCTGCTGCGCGCGCGGATCGAGCGCAAGGGTGAGGGGCGCTGGATCGCGACGAGCGAGTGGCGGCTGCGGATGTTGAAGAGCGGGATTTGAGGGAGATCGGGTGATGGCGGTGGAGAAGGGAAGCGCGTTTCTGTTGAAGGTGGGCGATGGCGGGTCGCCGGTCGCCTATGCGACGGTGGCGGGGCTGCGCACGACGCAGCTGAGCGTCAATGGCGAGGCGGTGGCGATCACGTCGAAGGATTCGGGCGCATGGCGCGAATTGCTGTCGGGCGCGGGCGTGCGATCGGTGAGCGTATCGGCGGCGGGGGTGTTTACCGGGTCGGCGGCGGAGACGCGGGTTCGGGGCAATGCGCTGAGCGGGGTGATCGACGATTATCGGCTGAGCTTTGAGAGCGGCGAGACGATGACCGGGCGGTTTCTGGTCACGCGGCTGGACTATGCCGGGGATTTCAATGGGGAGCGGTCGTACACGCTGAACCTGGAGAGTTCCGGGCCGGTGGTTTCGGCATGAGCGCGAATCCGGCGCGGGGCGAGGCTTGCGTGCGGGTGGCGGGGGTGGAGCTGGTGCTGCGGCCTTCGTTTTCGGCGCTGGTCGCGGCGGAGCAGGAAGTGGGGCCGTTGTTTGCGCTGGTCGAGCGGGCGGCCGAGGGGCGGCTGGGGCTGGGCGAGATGGTGGCGCTGTTCTGGCATTGCCTGAAGGAGCGGCCCGAGGGGCTGACCAGGGAGGCGTTTGGCGAGGGGGTCGCGGCGGGCGGACTTGCTGCCGCGACCCCGGCGTTGCGCGTGCTGATCGGGCAAATTCTGGCAGGGCGCTGATGTTCGTCGAGCGCGCCGCGCTGCTGGCGGGGCAGGCGGGGGTGGCGTTCGGGTGGACGCCGGAGCTGTTCTGGAATGCGACGCCCGCCGAATTGGCGGCGCTGGTGCGGGCGGTGGCTGGCGAGGCGGTCGCGCCGCCCGATCGCGCCACGATCGCGCAGCTGATGGAGGCATATCCCGATGGATGACGAGATCGAACAGATGATGGTGCGCGTGCGCGCCGATACGCAGGGCTTTGCCCGCGATGTCGCGGAAATGCGCGCGGCGATCGACGGGCCGTTGCAGGCCGGGGCGGATCGCGCGGGGCGCGGGATCGAGGCGGCGCTGCTCCGCGCGGTGCGGACGGGCAAATTGGGGTTCGAGGATCTGAAGCGCGTGGCGTCGCAGATCATGGCCGAGATTGCGGCCGAGGCGGTGCGTGGCGGAATGAGCGCGCTGTTCGGTGGCGGCGGTGGCAGCGGAATCGGCGCGGTGATCGGCAGTCTGTTCGGCCTGCCCGGGCGTGCGACCGGCGGGCCGGTGGCGCCTGAGCGGGCCTATGTCGTTGGCGAGCGCGGGCCGGAGCTGTTCGTGCCGACGAGCAGTGGGCGGGTCGAGGTGCCGGTTCAGGGGGGCGGGCGTGAGGTGCGGGTCGCGATCACGATCAATGCGCCCGGTGGCGGCGATGCGGCGGGGGCGTTGCGGCAATCGGGGCGGCAGGTGGCGCGGGCGGTCAAGGCGGCGCTGAGCGCGGTGGATTGAAGAGGTCAGGTCTCGGTTCGGTTCAGGTGATCCTCGAGCCGCCAACCGTAAGTCGTGCGGATCAGTCGGAAATTCTGACGAGAGCGCGAACTCATCCGATGCAGGACGCCCCGGCAGGTCACGGTCGGTTGCTTCGCCTCAACGGGGGCGCAGCGAAGGCCGCTGACACGTCGGGTGCGATGGACTGCGACCGATACGACATCGTCTGACTGACGCGACGCATCGGCCTGCAGATCCCATTCCAGATCGCCTTCAAATGCGTTGAACGCGGCGACCACGTCCTGCGGCGAAGGGCATGAGACGGGTGCTGCGCATCCCGTTCCGGCGGCGAGCAACATCGCAACGAGCATGTCCTTCTCCCGTTCTGCGCGTCTTTTTAACACGGAGCACGACAATGGCATATTGGCTTGCGTCCGAGCGGACGCTGCAGGCGGTGGGGGCGATCTCGCGCTTTGACCCGGCCTATTGGACGGTCAATTTTCCGCGGCCGATGATGGCGAACGTGGTGACGACTGCGCCCGATGCATTGCGCGTGGATGCGGTGTTTTACCGGCAGGACGATCTGGCGGGGCTGATCTGGGAGAGTGTGGATCGCCATGACCACCCGCTGCTGTCCTATGAGACGAGCCGGGATTATCGCGCGTGTCGGTTGCGCTTTCGGTGGCGGTCGGGCGGGGTGATGCCGCTGGATGCGGTCAATGGCCCGGTGCTGACGATCGAGGGGCGCGACGCGGCGGGCGAGCCACGTGCCTGGTATGTGCGGTTGTGGAACTATGCCGCGGGGGTGCCGGAGGATTGCGTCGTCAGCCTCGACTTTGCGAGCGTTGCGGGCGGGTTCGTGCTGCCGGGCGAGGCCGATCCGGTGTGGGCGGGCGATGTCGACCGGATGTTCGTGAGCCTGGTGCCGCCGGGTTATACCGGTGCGGATGCACCGCTGGCGGAGCCGGTCGAGGGGTGGGTCGAGCTGTCGGAGATCGCGGTCGAGGGGCCGGGGGCGGTGCTGGCGATCGGCGATGTGGTGGTGCCCGAACATGGGCTGTCGATCTGTTCGGGTTATGACGACAGCTACCATGTCACCCCGGCGCGGCTGCTGCGCAATGCGCTGCAGCTGGGGTATCGCGGGGACATCGTCCATTATGTCGGGATGAGCCATTATTTCCGGCTCGATGAAGGGCTTGCTACGCTGACGGGCGGCGCTCTGAACGGCCCGTGTAGGGCATGGCATGTGGACTTTGTCGAGCGGGCGAAGGCGCTTGGCTTCGGGGTGATCTGGTCGCTCAGCTACGAGCTGTTCGATGCGCATTGTCCGGACGGCTGGAAGCAGCGGGCGTTCGACGGGTCGCCCGCGCTGACGGGGTGGGAGCCGCCCTCTGCCTTGCTGTCGCCGGCGCATGTCGGGGCGATGGGCTATTTGCAGGCGGTGGCGGTCGCGTTTGTCGGGATTGCGCTGGATGCCGGGCTGGCGGTCAAGTTTCAGGTCGGCGAGCCGTGGTGGTGGGTGATGCCGGACGGGCGGCTTTGCATCCATGACGATGCGGCGCGGGCGGCTTTGGGCGATCCGGCGGAGCAGAATGTGCGGGGCGAGCCCGACACTGATGTGCTCGACGCGGCGGGGGCGGTGCTGGCGGCTTCGACTGCGGCATTGGGCGCGGCGGTGCGTGCCGTGGCACCCGAGGCGCAGCTGTTGCTGCTGGCCTATCTGCCCACGGTGCTGGATCGGGACGCGCCCGAGTTGATGCGGGCGAATTTGCCGGTCGGTTGGGCGTTTCCGGCGTTCGATGTGCTGCAGCTGGAGGACTATGACTGGGCAGCAGCGGGCAATGCCGTGGCGAGCGCGCGGGGCGTGGCGCTGGCGCAGGCGCGGCTGGGCTATCCGGTCGAGCGGCAGCATTATTTTGCGGGGTTCGTGCTGAACCCGGAGGATGCGCAGCAATGGCGCGGGATTGCGGCGGCGGCGGATGCGGCGCGGGCGCGGGGGGTGGCGGCGACGTTCATCTGGGCGTTGCCGCAGGTGATCCGCGATGGGTTTGTGACCTTCGATCAGGAGGATGAGATGCAGGCGTTCGACGATGTGCTGTTCCCGATTGCGCTGGGGCGCGAGGCGGAGGTGGCACCCGAGGTGTCGACCGCGATCCTGACCAGTGCGGGCGGGCATGAGGCGCGCAACGCCGCCTGGGCGCAGGCGCGGACGCGGTACGATGTCGGGCCGGGGGTGCGGAGCGAGGCGGATATCCGGGCGCTGCTGGGATTTTACCGGGCGCGGATGGGGCCGGCGCGGGGGTTCCGGCTGCGCGACCCATTCGATGACTGCTCGAACGATGCGGGTGCGCCCGGGGCGACCGACCAAGTGTTGGGCGAGGGGGATGGCGCGCGGCAGGCGTTTGCGTTGGTGAAGGCCTATGGCGATGTCGCACGGCGGATCACGCGGCCTGTGGCGGGGAGCGTGCGGGTCGCGGTGGACGGGGTCGAGACGGCGGCGTTCGCGATTGGCGCGGGCGGGATGGTCGTGCTGGACGAACCGCCCGGTGCGGGGGCGCTGGTGACGGCCGGGTTCCGGTTCGATGTGCCGGTGCGCTTTGCCGAGGATTCGCTGAGCGTGAATCGGGCGACGTTTATGGCGGGGGCGGCGCCGAGTGTGCCGTTGGTGGAGGTCAGGGAAGGCTAGCGCGGTTACTCGGCCCCTAGCGGAGCCAAGCCAGTGGGGCGGGGCACACCGGCGAGCCGATCGATCTCGCGATCGAACAGCGCGCCAAGCTTTGCATCCCAGATCGCGGCGCCATTCATCCCCGAATCCGCCACGAAGATCGGCGCGCCGCCATCAAGCAGGACACGGACGCGCTGACCCACACGGGTGAACGCGATCGAGCAGGAGTCGAGATAAGCGACGGCAATCCTTGAATCTTCGACGATGCCCGGTCCGTCGGGCTTGAGAACCCGAATAACCTTGAGCCGGGCAACGGGCAGCAGGCCCGGTTTCCAATCGTCGCCAAGGTGCATCGGAGCCTCGACCTCGGCGTCCACGACGAGCGCGGCGAGGCCGTAGGACTGTCGCGCATAGTCGAGCGCGCCGGTTTCGGACCGGATTGGCCCCATCGAGCACGCCAGCGCGGGCGGCGCGACGAACAGTGCAATCACGGACATGGCGCGGAGCCAGCTGAGCATCGGTTCAGTGTGCAACCCGCGTTGCGTCCACGCAAGGTCAAGGAAGAAGCTGATGGACTGGCTGAACGAGCCGCTCGCCACGATCGCCTATTGCTGGCGGATCGAGCGGCGGGATGGGGTGGCGATTGGGCTGACGGCGCATGATCGCGATCTGGAGGTGGATGGGTTCCACTATCGCGCGGCGCCTGGGATGACGCCGTCGGCGATCCGGCGCGGGGCGGGGCTGGATGCCGACAGTATGGATGTGACCGGGGCGCTGACTGGAGCGGCGATCAGCGAGGTCGATCTGCTTGCCGGGCGCTGGGACGGGGCGCGGATCAGCTTGTTCGCGGTCGACTGGACCGCGCCGTGCGAGGTCGTCGCGCTGGGCAGCGGGACGATCGGGGCGGTCGAGACGCGGGACGGGACGCTGACTGCCGAGCTGCGCGGGGCGTCGGCGGCGCTGGATGCGCCGGTGGTGGAGATGACCTCGCCCGAATGCCGGGCCGAGCTGGGCGATAATAGGTGCCGCGTGGCGATGGCGGGGCGGCGGCAATTTGCGCGGGTGATCGCGGCCGAGGGGGCGGTGCTGACGCTCGATCTGCATGAGCCGGTGGTGGGCGGATGGGCTGGCGGGCGGCTGCGCTGGATCAGCGGGGCGAATAGCGGGCTGAGCGATGTGATTGCGGCGTCTGACGGGGACGTCGTGACGTTGCGTCGTGCGCCGCGCTTCGATGCCGTGGGGGCGTTGGTGGAGGTGATCGAGGGATGCGACAAGAGCATCGCGACCTGTGCGGGGCGGTTCGGGAACGCGGCGAACTTTCGCGGCGAACCGTATCTGCCCGGGATCGACCTGCTGACCCGCTATCCGGGGGGATGACCCCGCTGGAGCGCGCGCGCGGGGCGGTCGGGGCGCGGTTTCGGTTGCATGGGCGCTGTGTGGCGCATGGGCTGGACTGTGTCGGGCTGGCGGGGCTGGCTTATGGGGTCGCGGTGCCGCGCGGCTATGCGCTGCGCGGGGGCGATGTCGGGCAGGTGATGGGGATTGCGCGCGGGGCGGGGCTGGCGCGGGTGGAGGAGGCGCGGGCGGGCGACCTCATGCTGTTCAATGCCGGGCCCGGGCAGCTGCACCTCGCCATCGCGAGCGAGACGGGCGTGATCCATGCCGATGCGGCGTTGCGCCGGGTGGTCGAGCGGCCCGGGGTGCCGCCCTGGCCGCTGATCGCGCGCTGGCGGTTCAAGGAGGATTGAGATGGCGACATTGGTGCTATCCGCCGTCGGCGGGGCGCTGGGCGGACCGGTCGGATCGATGATCGGTGCGCTGGCGGGGCAGGTGATCGACCGCGAGCTGCTGTTCAAGCCCAAGGGGCGCGAGGGGCCGCGGCTGACCGAACTGACGCTGCAGACGTCGAGCTATGGCACGCCGATTCCAAAGCTATTCGGGACGTTGCGGGCGGCGGGAACGGTGATCTGGGCGACCGACCTGGTCGAGCATCGCCATCGCGACGGCGGCAAGGGGCGGCCAACGGTGACGAGCTTTAGCTATACGGCGTCGTTCGCAGTGGCACTGTCGGCACGGCCGGTGCTGTCGGTCGGGCGGATCTGGGCGGACGGCAAGCTGTTGCGCGGGGCGGCGGGGGACTGGAAGGTGCGGACCGGGTTCCGGCTGCATCATGGGGGCGAGGATCAGGGCGTCGATCCGCTTATTGCTTCGGCCGAAGGTGTCGGGCTGGCACCGGCGCATCGCGGCATCGCCTATGCGGTGTTCGAGAATCTTGAGCTGGAGGAGTTCGGCAACCGCATCCCTTCGTTGAGTTTCGAGGTGGTTGCCGATCCGGGGCCGGTGGCTGCGGGGGATATTGTCGCGGCGCTGTCGGGCGGGGTGGTCGGCGCGGGCGAGGCGGTGCTGCCGATTGCGGGCTATTCCGGCTATGGCGAGAGCGTGCGCGGGGCGATCGCGCCGTTGATCGAGGCGAGCGGGGCGTGGCCGGTGGCTGCGGATGACGGCTTCGTTCTCGCAAGCGGGGCCGGAAGCGCGACCAGGATCACCGATCCGGGTGCCGGCGGGCGTGGCGTCGAACGGTCGATCGAATCGCCCGACCGCGTACCGCGCCGCGTGGTGCTGAGCCATTATGATCCGGCGCGCGACTATCAAGCTGGTGTACAGAGCGCGTCGGACCCGCAGGGACAGGATCGCGAACGTCGGATCGAGCTGCCTGCCGCGCTATCGGCGGGTGCGGCCAAGGGCATTGCAGCGGCGGAGCTGATCCGCGCCGATCTGGCGCGGACGCGGCGGGTGGTGCGACCGGGATGGTCCGCAATGGCCATCGCGCCGGGCGCGCGCGTGGCGATTTCGGGCGAGGCGGGCCAGTGGCGGGTCACTGAATCTCGGATCGAGGCCGGAGCGGTTGCGCTGGTCCTCACCCCGATCAGCCCGGCTGGCGTTGCGGCGGCGGCAAGTCCGGGGCGAGTGAACCCGGCACCCGATCGGGTCCATGGTGTGACCCTGTTGCATGGGTTCGAGATCCCGCATCTGGGCGAAGGGCTATTGAGCGGGCCGCGCCTGACGATCGCGGCGTGCGGCACGTCCCCGGGCTGGCGCAAGGCGGCGTTGGCGCTGAGCGGGGACGATGGCGCGCGCTGGGAAGCGATCGGCGTGACCGCCGCACCCGCTGTAATCGGCATGGTGGTGACACCTGCTGGCGCTGCGAGCGCGCTGATCGAGGATCGCCTGTCGCAGCTGGTGATCGACCTTGCCCATGCCGAGATGGAAATGGCCGATGCTTCGCCCGAGGCGTTGGATGCGGGGGTGAATCTGGCGCTTGTCGGGGACGAGCTGATCCAGTTTGCGCGCGCCGAGCCCCTAGGCGCGGCGCGTTGGCGGCTGAGCGGCCTGTGGCGCGGGCGGCGGGGCACCGAGGATGCGATCGGTGCGATGGCGGCGGGTGACCGGTTCATCCTGATCGAGCGCGAAACGCTGGTGCATCAGGACGGGCGGGGGGCGGTCGGCGCGCCGCTGAACCTGATGGCGACGGGGGTGGGCGATGCGGAGCCGGTCGAGATTGGCGTAACCGTCACCGGGCGGTCGGCGACTCCGCCTGCGCCGGTCGCGCTGCAGGCAGGACCAGATGCGGGCGGGAGGATGCTGCGCTGGACGCGCCGCAGCCGGGCCGGATGGCGCTGGAGCGACGGTACCGATGCGCCGATCGGCGAGAGCGCAGAACGCTATCAGCTGCGGATCATGGTGGCGGGGCAACCCGATATCGTGGCGCTGAGCGATGCGCCGCGATGGCTTGTAACAAGCGCCGCGGGCGCGACCGTGGAGGTGCGCCAGGCGGGCGATCACGGCCTGTCGCCCCCCGCCACCCTGATTCTCGATGCGATGGAGTGACGATCATGACCGCGACCCCCCGATTCGCCCTTCCGCTGCTGCACGCAGGGCAAGCGCAGAAGGAGATGTTCCACAATGAGGCAATCGTCGCGATCGACGCGCTGCTCCACTCGACTGTGCAGGGCGTGGGAATCGACTCGCCACCCGCCGCGCCGGAGCCGGGCAATGCTTGGATCGTTGGCGCGGCACCGACCGGAGACTGGGCTGGACATGCAGGCGAAATCGCCAGCTGGACCGAAGGCGGCTGGCGATTCGCGGCACCGCGCGCAGGCATGGAAGTGTGGGCCGAAAGCCTCGCCCAGCCCGTGCGTTACCATGCGGCAAGTGGCTGGCGGGTCGGGGTGATCGCCGCCAGTCGGATCGAGATCGGCGGGGTTCAGGTGCTTGGTGCGCAGGCCGAGGCGGTTGCCATGCCGGCAGGCGGTGCTATCGTCGATGAACAGGCGCGCAATGCCATTGCGGCGATCCTCGATGCGCTGCAAGCGCATGGATTGATCGCTAGCGCCGAACTGTGACGTTCCGGCAACAGTCTCCGGATTTTGTTCGCTTGCGCGGAAACTTTCCAGAGGTTAGGAAGTTAGCGCTGTCCGAAGTGGCAACTAAGAAAGGGGATTAAGATGCGGAAGCTTGCCGTAACTCTGGCACTTGCTTCGACCGCGCTCACCACGCCCGCCCTCGCACGCGACAACGCGTGGTATGTGGGCGTCGAAGGCGGCGCGATGATCGTCGAAGACATCGATTACGACATCGGCGCGCTCACCGCCGCTGGCACTGTCGACCATGACTATGGTTGGGACGTCGGCGGGACCATCGGTTACGACTTTGGTGGTTTCCGTGCAGAGGCTGAAGTTAGCTATAAGCGGGCAACCGTTGATGGCTATCGTTCGTCGACCACCACCCCGTACTACACGGCAAGTGGTGCGCTCGCGAACATCGCGCCCGGTAACTATGACTATGCGGGCGGGTCCACGACCGCGCTCAGCTTCATGATCAACGGTATGCTCGACTTCGGCGACGATGATGGCCTTCAGGGCTTTGTCGGCGGCGGTGCGGGCGTGGCGCGCGTCAAGGCTGACTATGCGCTCAACACCCGCGGTGCGTTCCTCGACGACTCCGACACCGTCTTCGCCTGGCAGGCGATTGCGGGTCTGCGTCAGCCGGTGAGCAGCAACATCGACGTCACGCTGAAGTATCGCTTCTTCAACGCCGACAATGTCAAGCTGGTCGATGTGACTGGTCGCACCTTCGACGGTCGCTTCCGTTCGCACAGCCTGCTCGGTGGCGTGACGTTCAACTTCGGTGAGCCGGCTGCGCCGCCGCCTCCGCCGCCTCCGCCGCCGCCGCCGCCGGGCAACTGACCCGCGGCGGCTCTCCGCTCCACGCCTCTCCGCCATGCAGGGCG
>CAZWZP010000058.1:0-16133 GCA_964638925.1 uncultured Stakelama sp.
GAGAATGCGCGCCTGACCCTGTTGGCGGGCGAGCAGGAGGCGATGCAGACGCGGCGCGAGGAGCGGCGCATGGCCGGGGCGATGATCGCCGCGATGGGCGGCGGCGGCGCAGAGATGGGGACCGGCACCGCATATGACTTGGTGATGGAGAGCGCCAACCAGCGCGAAATGGAAATCTATGGCCTGCGCACCAAGGCGGCGGGCGAGGCCCGCAACCTGATGCAGAAGGCGGCGGATCAGCGGCGCGCAGGGCGGGCGGCGCTGGTCGGGAGCCTGTTCAGCGCGGCGTCGTCGGCGATCGGCGGCATTGGTGACATGAGGCGGCAGGCGAAGCTGGACGCACAGGCGGGGCGCGAGCGCACAAGTCGCGCGCCGCGCATGAGCGGGGGCTGACATGACCGATGTGTTTCGCAGCCGCATTTCCTCCACCGTCGTGCCGCTGGACCAGCGCGACCCGGCGGCGTTCAAGTCGGGCGTGGCCGAGGGTCTGCAGGAGCTGGGCGGCACGCTGAAGCGCGGGGCGGATGCGGACGCCGAAGTGTCGCGCCAGATCGACGCGAGCGAGCAGCGCATTGCCGAGGAGGAGCGCCGGCGTGCCCGATCACGGACGAGCGCGGCCACGCTGGAGGCGCTGGCGACCGTCCGTGATGATATCCGCACATGGGAGCGCGAGAACCGCGGCAAAATTCCACTGAACGACTATCAGGCCAAGGCGAATGCCTTTGTCGAGGAGCGATACAAGGGTGTCGCGGCGCTGCTGGGCGATGACGAGGAGTTGATCGACCGGTTCGGGCCGTTGATTTCCGAGCGTTCGCTGGACGCCAAGGCGGATGCCGCCGATTATGTGCGCGTCGAGCAAAACAAGATCGAAGGCATCGGGATGGTACAGTCCCGCAACAAGACCGCGAACGGGCTGCTTTCGACCGAGTTGACCAAGTTGCCCAAGGCATTGGCGCTGGCGCTGGCGGAGCGGCGTGCGGCAATCGGCGCGACCGATTGGCCGGAAAGCGTGCGCATGGCGGCGCTGGCGGAAGATGAGGGCGTGCTGGCCGATGCCGCGCTCGAAAGCGCGCTGGCGCAACGCGGCGGGTATCAGGCGGTCAAAGGCTGGCTGGATAGCGGTGCGCTGGATGGCGTGCTGTCGCCGCAGGCCAAGGAGAATTTCAGCAAGCGCGCGGCCAATCTGGGCGAGCAGGCGCGGGTCGCGGCGGAGCGCGAGGCGGCGGAGCGGGTCAAGGTCGCGCAGGATGCGGCCAAGAACGCGATCGACGCGACCGAGGCGAAGATCGCGCTGGGTATCGTGCCGAGCGCAGCCGAGATGCGCCAGTTGCGCCAGACCGTGACGGCGGCAGGGCTGGACCCGGCGCAGCTGATCGACGCGGCGGGCATGGAAATCAAGATGGAGGTGGCGCGCAGTTATGGCGCGCTGGTCGGGCAACCCGGCGGGGCGGACCGCATCCGCAGCGCGCGCGATGCGTTGCGGGCACGTGGGCAGTTGAGCGAGCCGGATCAGGTGCGGCTGGCGCAGCTGAACAAGCTGGTCGACAGCGCCGACGATCGTGAGCTGGGCGAGATAAAGGAATTGGCGGCGAAGGGGCCGCAGGGGCAGTTGGCGGCGCTGGGGCGGATCGGCGGCAACGCACAGGCGCGGTTCGAGAAGGCGGAGAAGCTGTCCCCCGGATTGGGCGTGATCGCCAATGTCGCGCCCTATGTCGCGACCAAGGTGCTGGAAGGCCGTGGCGTGCGCGGCGACGGCAAAAAGGAGTTTGGCAGCGATAGTCAGGTGCGCAAGGCGTTCGCCGCCGTGGCCGGGCCGCTGCGCACCCAAATGGGCGGGCAGGCGGAGGGCATCATGGAAGCGGCCTGGGATATCATGGCCGGGCAGATGGCCAAGCGGGGCCGCAGCGGGTTCGATGCCGAAATCTACACGCAAGCCGTGCGCGAAATGACCGGGGCGACGGTGCGGCCCGGCACCAACATCCTACAGGGCGGCATCCAGACCGTGCGCGGGCGTCCGGTATGGTTGCCGGGGTGGATGACCGCGCCGGAGTTCGACGCGCATATCAGCCGGGACGGGTTCGGCGCGGCGGTCTATGCCAATGGCACGCCCGCGCGGAAGGATGACGTCCTGGCCAATTACCGCCCGCAATGGGTGGGTGACGACGCGGTGGGCGGCGCGATCTATCAGTTCATGGACAGCAACGGCAGCCCGTTGGGAGCCAAGACGGGAGGGCCGTTCTTCATGCGGTTCCGGCGCAATGGGCGATAATCGGGGCGGGTTCGTCACGGGGCGCGAGGTCGAGACGCCGCGTGTGTTGAGCCAGCGCACCGGCCCCGATCCGGGCTGGATCGAGAGCATCGGCGCGGCGTTTCGCGTTGAGCGGGACGAACAGGCGGGGGTGCAGAGCGACCGGCTGCTGGACGCCTATCGCCCCTTGCTGGACGCGCTGGCCGATCTGGGCGTGACGCGCGAAAGCCTGCGGCAATCGCAGCGCAACGTCCTGTTCGGAGAGGATCCGCTGGCGGTGTCGATGGAACAGTCGATCTCGGGCGATACCAAGGGCTGGATCGATTATGACCGAGTGTGGGCGGCGATCGAGGCCAACCGTGCGCGCAACCCCAAGGCGTTCGCGTCGCTGCCCAAGACGCGCGCCGAGTTCGAGCAGCGCGTGTTGCGGCGAAATGAGCAACGCACCCGCGATCAGGAGACGGCTTCGCGCGGTGGCATCGTTTCCGGCCTGATCGGCGGGGTCGGTGCGTCGCTCACGGACCCGATGCAATGGCCGACGCTGTTCGTCGGGGGCGGCGGGAAGCACTTCGCCACGCGCATCCTGACCGAAGCGCTGGCGGGTGCCGGCGTCGAGACGATGATGCTGGACGATCGCGCGGAAGCGCGGGCGCGGATGGGCGAGGATTATACAGCGGGGGAAATGCTGGCGGACGTCGGCGTGTCGGCGCTGGCAAGCGGCACGTTGGCAGGGGTTGGTGAAGTCGGACGAGCGGCAGCGCCGCGTGTGATCGACGGCGTGCGCGCGGCCTGGGCGAAGCTGCCCGAGGCGGCGCGCAAGCGCTGGCCCGACCCGGCGAAGCTGACCGAGGCCGACCTGCCCGATATCGCCGAGACGCTGATCGGCAAGGGCAATCTGACCGAGGATGAAGCGGCGGCAATCACGGTGCTGCGCCGCGATGCCGAGGTCGAGGCGTCCAACCCGTTCGTGCCCGATGGCGCGGGGACGCGGGCGCATATCGACCGCATGGAAGCCGCGATGGAGCAGGTGCTGTCCGATGCGCCGGTTCCTCGTGAAACATCGGCGGCTGTTTCACAGCCGGCGCCGCCGCGCGCCGCGCCGGGTGCGCCGATGGGGGCGATGGCGGCGATCGAGCGCAACGAGACGGGTGGCGGGGCGGAGGCGGCACGGCAGCGGCTGGTTTCGCCCAAGGGCGCGGTCGGGGTCATGCAGGTGATGCCGACGACGGGGCCGGAAGCGGCGAAGCTGGCGGGCCTGCCATGGGATGCGCAGCGGTTTCGCAGCGACCCGGCCTATAATCGCGCGCTGGGCCAAGCCTATTATCGCGAGCAGCTGCGCGTGTTCGGCGCGGCGGACAAGGCGGCGGCGGCATATAATGCCGGGCCGGGTGCGCTGCGCAACGCGATGCGCAAGGCGGAGAAGGCGGGCAATCCCGGCGACTGGCTGCGTTACATGCCCGCCGAGACGCGCGATTATGTCGCCAAGTTCCGCACGCGGACCGGGGCGGAAGCCTCGGGGGGCGGCGTGGCCGTGGCGGACGATGCTGGCGATGGTTTTGCGGCCGAGTTCGAGCGGCTGAATGCCGAGCTGGCCGAGCTGGAGCGCGCCGATGCCGCAATGGCGCCGGGGGAAAGCCCGGCGACGGCGGCGGCGCGGGAGTGGCTGGCGCAAGAGCCTACCCCGAAGGAAGCGGCGGGGATGCCGCCGATGACGCTGGCGAGCGCCTGGGCGAGCGAGGTGCAGGTCGATGCGGGCCTGATGCAGTTCAAGGCCGGGGGCGATGCGTTCGGCGTGACCGAGCGATTGCAGGGTGTGACCGAATGGAACCCGGCCTTTGCGGGGCGGGTGATCCTGTGGGAGCGCGCGGACGGCACGATGATCGTCGCGGACGGCCACCAGCGCGTCGGGCTGGCCAAGCGCATTGCCGCGACCAAGGGGCAGGATATCGCGCTGGACGCGGTGGTGCTGCGCGAGCGCGACGGGGTGACGGCGGGGCAGGCGCGGACGATCGCGGCGCTGAAGAATATCAGCGAGGGGACCGGGAGCGCGATCGACGCGGCCAAGGTGATGCGCGAGGCAGGGCGCGAGACGGTGCTGGGCATGGTGCCGCCGCGATCGGCGCTGGTGCGGGATGCCGATGCGCTGGCGCGCCTGTCCGACGATGCGTTTGGCGCGGTGGTCAATGAAGTGGTGCCGGCGGAATATGCCGCCGCAATCGGGCGGTTGCTTCCCGATCGGCCCGAAGCGCATTCGGGCATGATCGACCTGTTGGCCAAGACGCGCCCGGCGAACCGGAGCCAAGCGGACAGCGTGATCCGGCAGGGCATTGCGGCGGGATTTGTCGACGGGGTGCAGACGGACATGTTCGGCACGCTGGACACGATGGCGAGCCTGTTCATCGAGCGCGCCAAGGTGCTGGACCGTGCGCTTGCCAAGTTGCGCAAGTTGAAAGGTGTGTTTAGTCTGGCCGCCCGCGAAGCGGACACGCTGGAGACGCGGGGCAACCGCATCGACGCGGATCAATCGGCGCTGGAGGCGCAGGCGAATGCAGAGGCCATCGAGCTTGTCGAACGGCTCGCCTTCAGCGGCGGACCCATCAAGGATGCCATCGACCGCGCAGCCCGGCGACTTGCCGACGGCGAACCCATCGGGCGCGTCACCGACGATCTTGTCAGCGAAATCCGGGGCATCGACCTTCAACGTGCAGCCGTGGATGCCCGAGATGGTGCGCCGGATGATGCTGCTGGACCCGAAGCCCTAGAGGTCGATGATGGGCCGGGGTTGTTCGATACCCCGGTGATGGTGGCGGCGGCGCGGGAGTTTGCCGACCCGCAGGGACCGGGGGCGAAGGCGCAGGTCGAAAGCCTGGAGCATGATGCGCGGATGGCGGCTGCGCCCGCGCCCCCGCCCGCGCCGAAACCCGAAACCGCCGAGACGATCATCGCGGGACAGCGGGGCGTGTCGGCGGAGCAGGTGCTGACGGCGGCGGTGGAGAACCAGCCCCAGCTGGCGCAGGCGGCGCAGCGGATTGCTGCCGATGTGGGCGGGGAATGGATCGACCCCGGCGTGAAGTCGGCGGCGCGGATTGCCGAGAAGATCAGGCTGGAAGGCTATGCCGATGCGAGCGAGCTGCGCGATGTGGCGCGCGGGGCGATCGTGGTGGATAGCGCCGAGGCGGGCGAGCGCGCGGCGGCGGCGCTGGCGGCGGCGTTCCCGACGTTTGACAAGGGGTGGAAGCAGCTGGATGCGGGCTATCTGGACCGCAAGCTGATCGTCCGCTTCCCCAATGGGGGCGTGGCCGAGGTGCAGATTGTCCCGCGCCCGATCCATGAGGCGCGGCGCGGCGGGATGGCCGCAGCCTATCAGGCGCAGCGGGTGGCGACGACGAAGGCGGAGGCGGACCGCCATCTGGCGGTCCAGC
This sequence comes from uncultured Stakelama sp., assembly GCA_964638925.1. Classification (GTDB taxonomy): domain Bacteria; phylum Pseudomonadota; class Alphaproteobacteria; order Sphingomonadales; family Sphingomonadaceae; genus Sphingomonas. The sequence continues at coordinate 5,671 of CAZWZP010000058.1, forward strand.
GCGAGGGTTACGCGGCGGCGCTGGCCGGTTCGGGCTTTGAGGGGATTGCGGCGAGGTCCGCCGACGGGAAGGCCGCCGCGAATGCTTCAGGGGTCAGCCGCACGCCGTCAGCCGACGCCTTGCCGACCAATCCCGGTGCTTCGACCCAGCCCCTGTCGGTGAATACCCAAGCGGTCGATGCCGAGCGCGCGACGGGTCGATCCTCAACCTCGAACAGTTCGAGTTCCATTGGTCCACTCCAATCGGACAGCGATATAGGCGCGATCCCGTCAACAAGCAATGAACCTGACATGTTCGGCGGGCCGACCAGTGCCGATGTCCGCGCGTCGCTCGAGCGGGCGGGCGAGGGGCGGATGAAGGGCGACGTCGCGCAGAAGCCGCCGGGCAGCGATGGCGGCCTGTTCGATGCGCGCGGCGAGGATATCAAGTTCCGGTTCGATGAGGGCGACGAAGCGACCGGGGCGGAGCTGTTGCGGCGGCTGGACGAGGAGGAGGCGGCGATCGACCTGGTGGAAGGGTGTTTGCCGCCTAAGAAGCCGGACGCGCCAGCGTGAGATCAGCGCCGCAACAGTTTTGGGATCGATGGGCCGATAAGGATCACGGCGAAAAGAACCAGCGCCGTTGTGCGGTTGGCGGTCCACCATCCGGTGCCGCGTCCGAACAAGTTCCAATAATAACCGCGCTCCATCGCGAGCGTGATCGCCAGCGCGCCCGCCACCATGAGGAGGGCGCGGTAACGATCCTCGCGGCTGGCAATGCCGCCCAAGATGGCGAGCAGGATGAGCATCACAAGCATGGGTTAACCGAATATGGGACGGAGGATCAGCCAGTAGATCGGCCAGATTTCGGCGAGGAAGGCACTGACCGGGACGATGATAATCCAGTTCCACCAATTGTAGTCCACGCCATCGAAGAACAACAGATAGACGACGGTGGCAATCGATCCGACTTGCCAAGCGATCAGCAGTGTCCAGCGCAGGATACCCGCCATGATGTTCGCCCCCTCCTTGCGCGAGTCGGTGGGTTGTGCCATACATCGCGCCGTCTCGCAAAATCGGGACAAGGGATTGGTCTCCCTGACTGGAGCCTGCGTCGTGACAGGCATAGCGCCCGTCGCGATTTTTTTATGGTCGGGCGTGTTTCGAGCACCGCAAGGTGCGCCGCTGCTCCAGCGGTAAGACCAATCGTGGCACGTCCGGCCACCCGCGTTGGTCTGCGGTGGACGGGCGTTTGTGGAGCAAAGCCATGAACGACCTGATCGACTATCAATTCGACAATGAAACCGTCCGCGTCATCCTGATCGGCGATGAGCCGTGGTGGGTGGCGGGGGATGTTGCGAAGGTGCTGGGATATTCCCGCGCACCTGACCTTGTGCGGCACCTAGACGATGACGAAAAGGGTGTGCACATTCTGCACACCCTTGGCGGACAGCAGGAGATGACGGTCATCTCCGAAAGCGGGCTGTTCGCCGCCATACTCAAGTCGCGCAAGGCGGAGGCCCGCCGCTTTCGGCGCTGGGTCACGGGCGAGGTGCTGCCCAGCATCCGCAAGACGGGGCGGTATATCCTGCACGATGAACCGCCCGAGTTGCCAAGCCCGGCGATTGACGACGCGGACCTGCCCAAGCTGACCGCCGCCGTGGCGGTGATGCGCGAGGCGCGGCAGGTGTGGGGACGGAAAGAGGCGCAGGCGATTTGGGTCAAGCTGGGTTTGCCGAGCCCGATCGCCGAAGCGACGGCGGAGGAGGATGCGTTGGCGGCGCAGGTGCAACGCATCGTCAAGGGGCGTGACCGGGTGCGGACGATCGAGCTGGCCGAGGCCATGGGCCTGACGCTCGACACCAAGCTGTCGCTGCGGCTGACCGCCGTGCTGCGGCTCATGGGGTTCACGTCCCGCAAGCGCCGCATCAGCGGCGTGCAGGTGCATGTGTGGGAGCGTGTCGGCGTTCCCGCCGAGGCGGGGGAGGCGTGACATGGATCGCCTTGACACGGAAGACCGGATGGATCGCGCCATGCTGTGCCTAGCGACGGTGCGGGAAATGTGCGCGGCGCATGATGCCAGCAACCACATCGAGCCGTTTGGCATGGCCGCACTGCTGGACTTGATCCACGCGGAAATGCAGGCCGCGCTGCCGCGCACACTGTCCCGGCGGTTGGGCGACAATGATGAGGATTAGATAATGAGCATGGGCGCGTGTCTGGCCGATCTGGTCGCGAAGCGGGCGATTTCGCAGGCGCAGGCCGATGCGATGCGACCGGTCTATGATGAGCTGGTCGCGCAATATGAACCCAAGTTCGGGCGCGCGGCGGCGGAGGCTATGGCGACCGAGAAGGCGATGGGGTCGATCCGGTCGGACTTCGCGCAGCGTAAGCGCCAGATGCTGCTGCAACAGGCGGCGCAGGCGCGCATCCTGACCGACGCGCGGACCAAGTATGACGGCGGCAAGGGCAAGGACGGGGTGCTGAACCCGAAGGCGATGCTGGCGAGCCTGGTGCGCGACGAGAAGGCGCGGGGCATCGCGAACCTTGAGTATCGGTGGAAGAACATCAAGCAATCGGCGCTGGGCCAGCTATATGATGTGCTGGCCAAGCATCGCGCGAATTTGCTGGGCGAGGTCCGCAACAAGAGCGACCTGGACGATATGGTGCGCGAGCTGAACGGCGAGGCGACCGGGAGCCTGAACGCGCGCGAGCTGGCCGATGCGTGGACGCAGACCGCCGAAATGCTGCGCGGACTGTTCAACGCCGCCGGTGGCGCGATCGGCAAGCTGGAAGGATGGGGGTTACCGCACCGGCATGACGCCATGCGGATCGGCGAGGTCAGTGTTGACCAGTGGATTGCCGAGGTGCTGCCGCGCCTCGATCGCGCGCAGATGATCGACTTTGCGACCGGCGCGTCGATGGCCGATGGCAAGATCGAGCTGATGCTGCGCGACATGTATGAGGCGATCGTGTCGGACGGGTGGAGCCGTCGCACGCCCGGCGCGATGGGCGGGAGCAAGGTGGCGAACCGGCACGCCGAGCATCGCATCCTGCATTTCCGCAGCGCCGACGACTGGCTGGCCTATAATGACCGGTTCGGCGACGGCACCGCGTTCGATGCGATGATGGCGCATGTCGAGGTGATGAGCCGCGACATTGCGGCCATGCAGATCCTTGGCCCCAACCCGGCGCAGACGATCCGGTGGATGGGCGACATGGTGGAGCGCGATGCGGCGATGCGCGGCGGGCTGGCCGATCGCGGGCGCGCGAATGTGGCGCGGTATGAAATGGACGCGGTGTGGAACGAAGTGATGGGGCAGAACCGCCGCGTCCTGTTTCGCGGGCTGGCGCTGTTCGGATCGACGCTGCGCAACTGGCAGGCGGGGACCAAGCTGGGCAGCGCGACGCTGGCTAGCATCAGCGATCATGCGACCGCGGGGCTGACGCGGCATTACAACGGCCTGCCCGCGACGCAGTTGATGGGCCAGTATCTGAAGCAGCTGAACCCCGCCGATGCGAGCGACCGGGAGTTCGCGCGGCGCGCGGGCATCATCGGGGACGAGTTCACGGGGCGCATGGCGGCACAGGGCCGGATGCACATGGAAGATGCGTTCGGGGGCCGGTTGTCGGGCGGGCAGGGCGCGGTCGGGCAGCGGCTGGAAACCGCCAACGAATTGAGCCGGCGCATGGCGGACGGTGTGCTGCGCGTGTCGGGGCTGAACGCGCATACCGTGGCAGTGCGCGAGGCGATGGGCATGGAGTTCATGGCGGCGCTGGCGCAGTATCGCGGCCTGACCCATGACCAGCTGAACCCGGCGTTTCGCGGTTTCCTCGACCGCTATGGCATCGGACCCGGCGCGTGGGACGCGATCCGCGCGACGCCGCCGTCCGACTACAAGGGCATGGACTGGATCAGGCCCGACGACATTGCCGACCGCGAATTGCGCGACCGGTTCATGGAAGCGACGCTGACCGAGATTGACTATGCGGTGCCGACCGGAGGCTTGCGCACGCGCGCCTGGCTGAATGCCCTGCGGCCGGGCAATCCGTTCGGCGAGCTGATCCGCACCGGGTTTCAGTTCAAGATGTTCCCGATCACCGTGATGGCGATGCACGGCGGGCGCATGATGGCGCAGAGTAACACCGCCAAGCGCGCGACCTATGCCGTCGCGTTTCTGGGCGCGACGACGGTGGCGGGGGCGATGGCCTATCAGCTGTCCGAGCTGGCCAAGGGCAAAGACCCGCGCGACATGCAGCAGCCGGATTTCTGGTGGCGCGCGACGCTGAAGGGTGGCGGGCTGGGCGTGTTCGGCGATGCGATCGAGTTTTCCCGCAACCAGTGGGGGCAGGATATCGGCGATATCGTCAAGGGTCCGAGCTTCAGCACCGCGCAGAATGTGGTGAATGCGGGCAAGGCGGCGTGGGCGAGCGCGACGGTGGACATGGACGATCCCGACGCGGTGGAGAAGGCGGCGAAGCTGCGCGGCAAGGCGGTGCGCGACCTGATGACGCGCGAAGTGCCGGGGTCGTCGCTGTGGATGATCCGCGCCGTGTATGAGCGGTTGCTGGTCGATCAGGTGGCGGCGTGGGCGGGCGACGATATCGAGGCACGGGCGCGGCGGATGGAGAAGCGCGCGGAGGAGGAGGGCGGCGGATATTATGCACCGCCCGGCGGCGGGGCGTGGCGCGCACCGGACTTCGGCAATGCGTGGGGCGGGAGCGAGGAACCGGAAGCGCCCTAGACCTGCTTGTCGGCGCGGCGCGGCTGCGCTATAGGATCGCGCAGCCGGTCCAGCTTCCCGATCGACCCGGCACGAACCGCGGCATTGCCGCATGACGTGCCGAGGGACGTGTGACGGTCGAAACCCCCTATGCCCCGCATGACTATTCGCCCGGCGCGTCGATGGCGCCCGAGGGCGTGCCGTGGCCGTTCCTGACGGCGGCGCATCTGCGCATCACGCATATCGCCGATGCCGATGGTGCCGAGACGGTGCTGACGATCGGCGACGATTACACCGTGGGCGGCAGCGGCCCGGCGGGGACCGGGACCGTGACGGCGACCGCCGAATGGCCCGACGACGATGTGTTCCGCGTGGAGCGCGTGACGCCGGCGGAGCAGAAGGCGACGATCCTAAGCGGCCAGCCCCTGCCCGCCGATGACGTCAACAAGCAGCTCGATCGCATGGCGTTGATCGCGCAGGAACGCGATGCGGCGCTGGCGCGGGCGTTGCTGGTGCCGATCGGTTCGACGCCGCTGGTGGTGGGCGACGTCGCCGAGGGCGAGGTGATGGGGCGCGTTGACGGCAAATTTGTCGGCGTGCCGAATGGCGCGGCGGAGTTTGCGGTCGAGGTCGCAACGGCGAAGGCGGAATTTGACGAGAAGGTCGAGACCGCCAACGAGATCATCGACGAGAAGGTCGAGCAGGTCGAGGAAGCGGCGGAGACGGTCGGCATTCAGGCCGGGCAGGTCGCGGACAATACCGGCATCGCATCAGGGGCGGCGGTGGCGGCGCAGAATAGCGCGCTCGCCGCCGCGTCGGCGCTGGCGATTGCGCAGGCGCTGGTCGCGGCGGGCAATTTCTACATCGCCCCGATGATCGCAGACGCGATTGCGGAGGCGGAAGCGGACCCGGGCCTTGCGGACGGGGCGACGTTCGGGGCCAGCGGCGAGGATGTTGCCTATTGGGAGTTACGCGAGCGCGACGGGTCGAGCTCAAACCTGTTCTGGCCGTTCCCCAAGGCGATCATGCCCGGCGCGGCGTTGCGCAAAATTACCCATGACCGCGCGCTGACGCTGGCGGATGCGGCGGTCGCGCCGGACCCGCCGCCGATCCAGATCATGGCACCCCGCCCGGCTGGCATGTGGTTGACGATCACGGTGCCGTCCAACAGCGTAACACCGATCCCCGCTGGCACCATGTTCCCGCTCATCACGCGCGACGGGAACCCGGTTCGGCTGGTGTCCGATGGCGTCGATGATGACGTAAACATCGAGCCGCTGAATTCGACGCTGACCGCACTGGTCGGGCAGGGCAAGCGCGCCTGGCTGATGAAGGCCGATACCGGGCCGAACGACTGGCTGTGGTGGGGCGAGCTGTCGCTGCCCCCCGAGGGCGCATACAGCGTCAAGGTGTTCCTCGACGGGTCGGCGGCGCACACGCGCAAGCAGGAGATCACCGGCGCGGCGGCGACGACGCCGGCAGGGGATGGACAGGTCGTGGGCAGCTGGCGCAACCTGGGCACGCATGGCGGCTATGCCATGGCGCGCACCGATGTTCGCCGCCCGCTGGTCGATGAACACGCGGATGGGCGGGTGGAGATTGTCACCGATGGCAACGCCACCGCCGCCAATGCCGATTTCCTTGAGCTGACGGGCATCCCGGTCAACTACGCCAAGCTGAACCTGTTCGTCGCATTCAAGGCGAGGGGATATCAGTTCGGCGACGGCATCATCTCGCTCGCTCCCGATGGGGCGAGCGGCGACAACGGCAACGATCGCTTCGCGATTTCGCACATCACGCTGAACAATAGCCTGCCCACGGACTTCGCGTTCAACATGGGGGTGACGCCGAACCGGTTGAGCGTCGGCGTGCAGGGCATGAACCCGCTCAACCCGCATGTGGTGGAGTGGCGAAAGACCGCCAACAATGTCCCCGCGACAATCAATATCGACGGCATGGAGATTACCCATACCGGCGCGACCGGCCTGCCCGCGCTGGCAAACGTCACGGCGCTGGTCGAGGCGGTATCGACGTTGCGCATCGGCGCGAACCCCGGTGACAATGGCGGGCAGAACGGCGCGATCCAGCACAGCAACACCGGCTATTACTTCGTCGTGCTGCACGATGAGGAGCCGCTGACGCTGGCGCAGCGGCAGGCGATCCGCATGTATGGGGAGGTCCTGGCGCACGATCCGAACCCGGAATATCCCGCTTGGGCGGATGTGACGGCGATGGAAGCGGATCGCGATGTGCTGATCGACGAGGTGTTCCCCGGCGAGGGGTTGCCGACCGACATCGCGACCAAGACGGTGGATGTCGCTCGGCCTGTCACGAGCATGAACCATCTGGTTTCGCAGGTTTACAAGCTGACGATCCCCGGCGAGGCGGACACGAACATCAAGCCGCGCCTCTACGTGCCGCTGTTCATCCGGCCGGGCGTGACCGCGCAGATCATCGCGGGCCATGCGGCGGGTTGGAACGCCAATGGTATCCCTATCCTCCTGCAACGCTATCTGGAGCAGGGGGTGCCGGTCGTGCTGCACTGCCTGCCCGATGGGCCGAACGACTTCACCAGCGGCAGCCCGACCAACCACAGCGTCAACCAGACCGCTTATGCCAAATTTGCGCGGCAGGTGGTGGTCGCGCGCAACATGCTGCTCGAGGACTATCCGGGGTCGGACGGGCATATCTGCGGCATTTCGGGCGGCGGCTGGACGACAATGCTGTGCGCGGCGCTGGACAAGCGCTTCACGGTATCGGTGCATTTCGTCGGATCGGCGTATCGCAAGCACTATCTGAACGTCGATTACGAGCAGCACGGCACGCAGATCAGCTTCGACGAGCTGGCGCTGTACGTCCTCGGCGCATCACCGGCGCGCATCCAGCGCGACATTAAGCGCAAGACCGACGACGCCGGGTTCGACCTCGCCCTCATGTTGTCGCGTACACCCTATGCCGATGGTGTGCGCGTGCGCGCGGCGGAGCTGGGCGACGGCGATTACCTGATGATTATGGAGGACGGGAGCGCGCACGCAATGACCAACGCCAATGCCGACATGATGCAAGCCCTGCTCCCCTGATCGAGAGACGCGAAGGAAAGACCATGCTGCCAGTTTCCAATATCCAGCGCGACCAGCCCGGAGCGGAAGAATTCCGCGCGCGGTTCGATGAGATGATCGCCGAGACGCTGGCGGGCATCCCGGAGGATCGCCGCGAACATGCGATCATCACGGCGTATGATGACGTCAAGTTCGCCACGGGGGTGGTGACGCACGGCTTTGGCACCCTGTTCGTGCAGGTGTCCGAGGCGCTGGTGACGCAGACCGGCGGCGACCCGGAAGTGACGATCCAGGAGGAGGCGTACATGGTGATGATGAACGCCGGAAACCGCGAGCCACAGGCGTTCACGCGGGTCGAGCCGGGCGCGTGACCGATCCCGGCAACGCGGCGCAGGTGAGGGTGGTTGCGGAGCAGCTGTTCGAAATCTGGAAGTCCGAGCAGGCCAAGGAGGGCGTCAAGCAGCGCGCCAGTTGGCCCGCGTGGCTGGGCGTCGTGTTGGCGGTGGGCGGCATCGTGTTTTCGGCGGGCGGTCGCAGCAGCGACATGGCGGCGGCAAACACGCGCATCGAGAAGCTGGAGCATCGTGCGGACGGGCTTGAGCGCGAGAAGGCGCAAATCCTCGACCGCCTCGCCCGGATCGAAACGAAGCTCGATCTTGCATTGGAAGAACGGAAGGGGGCGCGGCGATGACTATGCTGGACGATGACGCATTTGTGCGGCTGTTTCAGGAGCGGGCCGGGTTGGACGTCGATGGCTGGGCGGGGAAGGACACGCTGGCGGCGCTGGACCGGGTTTTGCCGCCGCGTCGTCCGCTGGCGAGCGTGGGCGCGCAGATCCCCGACGACTATTGGCCGATGCTGTCGAAGATCGAGAGCGGCGACCGGCCCTATATTCAGGCAGCGACGTCCAGCGCGTCGGGCCTTTATCAGTTCATCAAGTCGAGCTGGGAAGCGGAAGGTGGCAGCTGGGGGCCGACGCTGCGCCCGGCGTTCGGTGGGCTGCGCCCCTCGGTCGAGGAGCAGCTGGCGCGGGCCAAGACGTTCACCGCGAAGAATGCGGACTATCTGGCCAAGCGGGGCGTGCCGATCAACAAAGCGTCGCTCTATGCCGCGCATTTCTTTGGCGCGGTTACGGCGGCGCGGGTGATTGCCGCCGATGTGAAGTCCGATGCGGCGGTGCTGGCGGGCCCGGCGGCGACCAAGGCGAACCCTTCGATCCTGACCCGCAGTGATGGCGGCAAGCGCCGGGGCGCGACCGTGGGCGAGTTCCTGACCTGGCTGCATGGCAAGACGGGGGAGTGGGCGCGATGAAGGACCGGATCGCTCGCGGCGTGGCTTCACTGTTCGGCGCGATCGCGCGCGCGATCGGCGCGCTGGCGACACCGGAAGGGCGGCGCGGGTGGGCGCTCGCGTTGCTCGCCGGGGGCGGCATGGCGTTTACGGCGATGGCGGCATGGGCGCTGTACATGGTTCGCGAAGCGCCTGACCGTGCGTTCTGGCTGGGCGTCGCAGCGCATGTGCAGGTGTTCGCCGTGTTCACCGGCATCGCGGCGCTGCTGGTCAAGCGGCGGATCAAGTGGAAGGGGTTCGGCACAGACCTCGACATTGACGACACGCGCGCCGCGCGGGCGGTGCAGGCGGCGAGCGAGGCGCTGGAACAGGGCGATGCCTAGACGGCACCATTATGCGCGCGAAAGTCCGCGATTGCAGTCGCTGCGCCAGTCGGCGGTGGTCGCCGCGGCGATGCCGATGGCTGCGAGCAATCAGGCAGCGGCGACCGAGGCCGTCGATGCGCTGACCGAGGCGGTCGGCGGGGATATCACCGCGCTGGCGACGACGTTGACCGAGATGGGCGTGCTGCTGGTGGACGTCGAGGAGCGGCTGACCGAGTTGGAGAGCGCAGAATGATCGCAGGACCGTTGATGGCGCTAGCGGCCCGCACGGGGGCCACGGGACGCGCGCAGGGCGTCGTCGCGGTAGTCATCGCCATTGTCGCCCTGATCGCCCTGTGCGGCGCTGGCGCGGGCATCTGGAAGGGGATTGATTGGCTGAACGATCGTAAGGCGGTGGCGGACCATGTGGCGCGCCAGAACGCCGAGAGGGCGCAGAGGCAGCTGGCGGCCGAGCGCAAGGCAGGTGCGGGGCACGACGCGCGCGGGGCGGCCATCACGAACGAAACGCAGGCAATGGAGGGCAAGGCCCATGAAGCGCATCACAATCGTCGCAGCCCTTTGGATGCTGTCGCTCCCGAGTTGCAGTAGGCCGGAGCTGGATATCGCCACGCCGGACCCGGCGAAGCTGGCGACCTGTCCCGCCGACGATCCCAAGCTGGGGGCGCTGACGCCGTGGGTGGTGGTGACGTTGACCGCCGATGGGGTCGGGACCGACGACGGCGGCAAGACCGTGACGCTGCCCAAGGGAACCGAGCTTGTGCTGTACCAGACCGCGATCGACCGCGAAGCGGTCACTGTCACCTTCATCGCGCGGCTGCGCGACACGGCCCATCGGTGCCGGTCGGTCAAGGTCTATGTCCAGGACTGGTCGCGCGAGGTATCGCGGTAGGGCATTCCGACTTTTGCCCCGAAACCGGCCAGTTTCGGAACGGTTTGTCGGGTTAAGTCATTGAGTTCATTGGCGCGCTGCCTGCCTACGAATCTGAGGGTCGGACGTTCGAATCGTTCCGGGTGCGCCATTCAAAGCCC
>CAZWZP010000059.1:0-15928 GCA_964638925.1 uncultured Stakelama sp.
CCGGCCACCCATTTCAGAATATCCTGCCGATGGGTGGCCGGGTGGGGGAGCGGGCTGGTGCCGCACTCCCGATCGCGAGATCGAGACAAACGCGCCATGATCATCGGCATCGGATCCGACCTGTGCAATATCGAGCGGATCCAGTCGTCGCTCGACCGGTTCGGGATGCGGTTCGAGCAGCGGGTGTTCACCGAGGTCGAACTGCGCAAGGCGGCGCGGCGGCCGATGGGCTATGCCGCAACGCTGGCGAAACGTTTTGCTGCCAAAGAGGCTTTTTCAAAAGCAGTCGGGACCGGTTTCAAGTCTGGCGTGTTCATGCGCGATATCGGCGTGGTCAATGCGCCATCGGGCGCGCCGACCCTGGCGCTGACCGGGGGAGCCAAGGCCCGACTTGACGCGATGACGCCAGCGGGTCACGTCGTGAAGGTGCATCTGACGCTGACCGACGACCATCCCTGGGCACAGGCGCTGGTGGTGATCGAGGCGCTGCCCGTCACGGGCGATTAGAGGGACGGGCATGGCCAAGGAGCTGGCGTTGACGGGTGAGGACGATCAGGCACGCAACGGCACCGACTGGTGGGGCGAGGCGCGCGGGATTTTCTGGCTGGTCCTCGCCGTGCTCGGCTTTCACAGCCTGGTCGCCAAGCCCTTTTACATCCCTTCCGGATCGATGATGCCGACCTTGCTGGTCGGCGACCGGCTGGTGGTGACCAAATATCCCTATGGCTACAGCTATGTCACGCCGACCTTCCACGTCCTGCCCTTCATCGAGGGGCGGCTGTTTGGCAGCCTGCCAAAGCGCGGCGATATCGTCATCGTTACCCCGACCGATGCACGCACTGACTATATCAAGCGGGTGATCGGCCTGCCGGGCGACACGGTCGAGATGCATGGCGGAATCGTCTATATCAACGGCCGCCCCGTGCAGCGCGAGAAGCTGGGTGACCGCCTCATTCCGATCGACGCCAACACGCGCTGCGGCCTCGATGCGCGACCGGACGAGCGGAACATCTACGAGGGCCGCGTCACAAGCGACGCTTCGGGCACGCAGTTCTGCAAGGTGCCGATCGTGCGTGAGACGCTGCCCGAGGGCGCGAGTTACGATACGATTGACCTGGTGATGACGCGTGCCGACAATTTCCCGCCACTGCGCGTCCCCGCTGGACACGTCTTTCTGATGGGAGACAATCGCGACGACAGCGCCGACAGCCGCATGTCGCTGTCCCAGAATGGACTGGGCGGCGCGGTGCCGATCGAAAATATCGGCGGGCGCGCCGAGTTCATCACCTTCAGCCTGGATGGTAGCGCGAGCTGGAACCCGCTCTCCTGGGCGGGATCATTCCGTTCGGGCCGTGCGGGCAACTCGCTGCATCCCGACCGACCGGAGAAATAACCCGATGGCCAGCGCCGCCGACGAGTCCGTGCACGTCACCCAGGCCCCCGGCCCCAATGAGATGCGCGATCCGGTGATGCGCGCCGAATTGCGCCGCGCGTCGGTGTGGTTTGGCCTCGCCATCGCGGTCGCATTGGTGGTGCTGTTGATCCAGCCCTTGCTGCTGATCTTTGCGGGCCTTGTCGTTGCGTCGATGCTGGATGGCGGGACGCGGCTGATCCGCCGTTATGTGCCCATCCCGCGCGGGCTGGCGCTGACGATTGTCGTGCTGGGGGTGATCGCGTTCATCGGCGGGGTGATCTATCTGACCGGGGTCGAGATCGCGGCGCAGGCCGAACAGTTGCGCCAGACGCTGGAGGCGCAAGCGCTGCGGATCAGCGCCTGGCTCAGCGAGCTGGGCGTCATGCCCGCCGCGTCCGACCTGACCGGTCTTGCGCAACAGGCATTGGGATCGGTCGGGCGCGTGACATCGTTCATCGGCGGGGCGATCGGGGCGATCGGCAGCTTTTTCCTTGTCCTGGTGATCGGTCTGTTCGTCGCGATGGAACCGCGCATCTATGAGCGCGGGCTGCAATGGATGGTGCCGATGACGGCCCGCGACCAGTTCGCGATCACGCTGGCGCGGATGGCGCGGACGATGCGCATCCTGCTCGCCGGTCGCCTGCTCGGCATGGTGTTCGAAGGCTTTATCACCTGGGTGCTGCTGGAAGTCGCCGGGGTGCCGATGGCGCTGCTGCTCGGCATCCTCACCGGGATGCTCGCCTTCATCCCCAATATCGGCGCGTTTATTTCGGGCGTGCTGATGGTCGCGGTGGGATTCAGTGCAGGACCAACAGAAGGGCTATGGGCGATCGCCATTTATTTCGGGGTGCAGACATTCGACGGCTATGTGCTGCTGCCGCTGGTCGCCAAGCGGACGGTGGACATGCCGCCGGCGCTGACCGTGTCGTCCCAGATCCTGATGAGCACCTTGTTCGGCTTTCTCGGCCTTGCGCTCGCCGATCCGATCGTGGCGATGATCAAGGTGGCGCTCGAACGGCGGTCGGAACAGGCGATCGCGGCGGGCTATGGATCAGATGACGACGGACCGCCGCCCGATCCCGAAGAGAAGGGCGACGCGGTATGATCCTGTATGATTATTTCAGGTCGAGCGCCGCCTATCGCGTGCGCATCGCGCTCAACCTGAAAGATGTGCCGCACGAGCGGCGCGAGGTGCATCTGGTCGAGGGGGCACAGCGCAGCGACGCGCATCTCGCGCGCAATCCGCAGGGGTTCGTCCCCGCGCTCGATATCGGTGGCGGGCGCATCCTGACCCAGAGTCTCGCGATCATCGAATGGCTCGACGCGACCTATCCGCAGCCGCGACTGATCCCGCTCGATCCGCTGGCCCGCGCCGACGCGATGGCCATGGCGCTGCTGATCGCCGCCGACATCCATCCGCTCAACAATCTACGCGTGCTCAAGGCGCTGGAGTCGCGGTTCGGGGCGGATGAGGCGATGAAAGCCGACTGGTATCGCCACTGGATTATCGCGGGCTTCACCGCGCTCGAAGCGATGGCGGTGGCGAAGGCCAGCGCTGGGCCGTTCCTCGGCGGCACCGCGCCGGGGATCGTCGATGTGATGCTGGTGCCGCAAATGTATAATGCGCGGCGCTTCGACACGCCGCTCGACGCATTCCCGACGCTGCTGGCGGCCGATGCTGCGGCCTGCGCGCTCGACGCCTTCGTCGCGGCAAGCCCGGAGCGGGCCAAGCCGGCATGAGGGGCGTGGCCCCGCTGCTCCTCCTTGCCCTGCCCGTCCCGGTCGCCGCGCAGGAGATCGTGATCGTCGGCCAGGGGCTCGATGCGCCGCCGGGCGAGACTGCACTGGCGACCGTGGAGATCGACCGCGAGCGGTTGACCGACAGCGCCAGCGGCCGGATCGAGGACGTTCTGCGCGATGTCGCCGGCGTGGCACAGTTCCGCCGCGCCGATTCGCGCTCATCGCATCCGACCGCACAGGGGATCAGTCTGCGTGGCCTGGGCGGCAATGCGTCGAGCCGCGCGCTGCTGCTGCTCGACGGCGTGCCGCAGGCCGATCCGTTCGGTGGCTGGGTGCCGTTTCCCGCGACGCTGCCGCAGCGGCTGGCGCGCGTGCGGGTGACGCGCGGCGGCGGGAGCGGCTATCATGGCGCGGGGGCGCTGGCCGGGACGGTCGAACTGTTCAGCGCCGATGCGCGGACGCTCGGACCGCTGGCGCTGACCGGCTTTTACGGCAGCCGTGAGTCGGTCGATCTGGTTGCAACCAGCGGCGCGCGACTGGGCGCGGGCGAGGTGACGGCGGCGGCGCAGTTCGCGCGCGGCGATGGGTTCGTGCCGATCATCGAAGGCCAGCGGGGCGCGGCGGATCGTGCGGCGCCCTATGAACAGGCGAGCATCGCGTTGCGTGGGGTCGCGCCGCTGACGGCGGGGATCGAGCTTCAGGCGAACCTGTCGGCCTTTTCCGATCAGCGCGATCGCGGGACCGATTTTACCCCGGTGAACAGCCGCGGCGCGGGCGCCAGCCTGCGCCTGATCGGCAGCGGGCGCTGGCGCTGGGCGGTGACTGGGTGGCTGCAGCACCGCGATTTCGCCACCGGCTTTGCCAGCGTGAATGCGACGCGCAGCGCGGCGAGCCCGACGCTGGACCAGCATGTTCCGGCGACCGGCACGGGCCTTCGCATCGAGATCGAGCCGCCGCTGGGCAGCGGATGGACGCTGCGCACCGGCGGCGACCTGCGCATGGTCAGCGGGCGGACCAATGAACTCTACAGCTTTGTCGCGGGCGCCCCGACGCGCCGCCGCGTGGCGGGGGGCGAGAGCAGCACCGCTGGACTGTTTGCCGATCTGAGCCTGGAGCGCGGCGCGCTGACGCTGACGGCGGGTGGGCGCGCCGATCGCTGGACGATCCGCGACGGGCGCTTGTTCGAGGCATTGCTGACCGGTGGCGCGCCGCTGACCGACAGCCGTGCGCCGGATCGTGCCGGGTGGGAAGGGAGTGCAAGGCTGGCAGCCGCATTGCGTGCCAGCGATGCCGTTGCCGTACGCGCGGCGGCCTATAGCGGCTGGCGCTTGCCGACGCTCAACGAACTCTACCGCCCGTTTCGAGCCGGGGCGGATGCGACCGCAGCCAACCCGGAGTTGGCGCCCGAGCGCCTGCGGGGCGTGGAGATCGGAGCCGACCTGACCCCCGCCGCCGGTTTGACTTTACGCACCACCGCGTTTCTCAACCGGCTCGACAAGGCAATCGGCAATGTCACGCTGGGCAGCGGGCCAGGGACGTTTCCCGGCGTCGGGTTCGTCGCAGCGGGCGGTGTCTATCGCGTGCGGCAGAATCTGGACGTGATCGACTCGCGCGGGATCGAGGCCGATCTGGCGTGGCAGGCGGGGCCATGGCGCGCGGGTGCGTCCTGGGCCTATACCGATGCGCGGGTGGAGGCGTCGGGCAGCGCTGCGCCGCTGAACGGACGCCGCCCGGCGCAGACTGCTCCGCATCAGCTCTCCGCGCATCTCGGGTACAGCGGCGAGCGGCTGAGCGTTTCGGGGACGACGCGCTATGTCGCGGCACAGTTCGAGGACGACCTCAACGCGCGCGCGCTGGCCGATGCGCTGACGTTCGACGCGGTGGTGCGTGTGCCGGTGGCAAAGGGCTTTGCGATCGAGGCACGGGGCGAGAATCTGACCGATGCGCGGATCGAAACGGGGGTCAGCGGTACCGGCGTGGTCGAACGCGCCAGCCCGCGCACGCTGTGGATCGGGTTCAGCTACCGCCCGCGCTGAGCGACGAGGCGATCGAACAGCTCGAGATACGCCGTGATCGGTTCCGGCCCGTCCTCGACGAGCGGTTCGGGCCGCTGCCGGCCGGGCATCAGCCAGTGGTTGAGCGCACCGACCAGCCGCGCGCGATCGCCCGGCGGGACCACCGAGCCGCGCGCGGCGCAGTTGATCAGTTCATGGATCGCGACGCTCGAATCGGTCGCCACGATCGGGGTGCCGGCGGCCAGTGCTTCGCGGACTACGCCCGGAACGCCTTCGAACTCTGACGTGAGCGCGACGACATCGGCACGGGCAATCACCGGCAGCGGATCGGGGGCATGGCCCGGCATCGACACGCGGGCGGACAGGCCGAGCCGCTCGACCAACCGTTCGAGCTGTTCGCGCTCCTCGCCCTCTCCCAGAATCAGCAGCTTGACGTCGGGGTCGGCCAGGCGCGGTATCGCGGCGATCAGCCGTTCCCATTTCTTCTGCGGTGCGAGCCGTCCGACACCCAGGATGAAGCGCCCGTCCGGCATGTGCGGCAGCGGCGCGCCGGGGATCGGCACGGCGGGCGGGTTGGGGATGACCACGACGCGGGCGGGATCGATGCGCATCTCGCGCACCGCCTCTTCCCCCGTGGCCGGGGTCATGGCGACGATCGCATCCAGGAAGGACGGATGCATCCGCAGCCACAACGCATAGCCAAAGCCGACCGCGCGCGGCAGATCGGGGCGGATCAGCGTGTTGGATACCTGCGCGGCCATTGGCGGGCACGCCTTGCCCAAGCGCCGCTTCAGCCAGAAGGCGGCGGCGGTATAATGGTTGCCGGGGCAGAAGATCGCGTCGGGCCGCACGTCGCGCACGATATCGGCGATGCCAAACATGGCGCGGTAGCGCGCGTCGCCGAGTTCGCGCACCTCGACATTGGGCGGAATTTCGTGCGCCAGCGCGCCGCGCGCATCGCCGATCACCAGCGTCACGCGCCGCCCAGCCTCGGCCCAGCCATTCGCCATGCGCATCATCGCACGCTCGACCCCGCCCCCTTTCAGGGTCTGGGCAAAGCTCAAGATATGGGTGGCGGAGTGATTTGGTTGGGGCATGGGCTTGCAGCGTGCCTTGTTAAAGCCCAAATCACCCCGCGTTGAAACCATAATCTCGGGTCATTTCGCCCCCACTTGCATAGCGGCCACCTTTCCGAGACATGTTGTACCTTCAACGGGGCTAGAGCAGGGGTTGCCTGATTGGCTGATGTGGAACCGCCAGGAGCGCAATCCTTGACGACCGATACGCTTCCCGGTGCCGCGCCCAAGCCGGTCGTCGCGGAACTCGCCGAACTCGAACCGATCGCCAAGATCCGGCGGCGCTGGCCGACCTGGTTGGGCGCGGTGCTGTCAATCCTGATGGTCGTCGGGATCGGGTATGAGCTGCTGGACAAGGGGCTGGCCGGGCTGACGCGGACCGCGCCGGCGAGCTGGCTGTTCTACCTGATCTTCGTCCTGCGCTACATGGTCGGACCCACCTTCGACTTCATCATCTATCGCAAGCTGTGGAACATTCCCTGGTCGGGCATGATCGCGCTCAACCGCAAGCGAATCGCCAACGACGTCGTGCTCGGCTATTCGGGCGAGGCCTATTTCTATGCCTGGGCGCGGCAGCGGACCAAGATGGTGGCGGCGCCGTTTGGGGCGGTGAAGGACGTGTCGATCCTGTCCGCGCTGGCGGGCAATGCGATCACCCTGCTGCTGGTGGCCATCGCGCTGCCGCTGGCGACCGACATGCTGAGCCCGGCAGAGTTCAAGACCGGCCTGATCTCGGCGGCGGTGGTGCTTGGCATGTCGCTGCCCTTTCTGCTGCTCTCGCGCCGGGTCTTTTCGCTCGGTCGCAAGGAGCTGTGGGAGGTGTTCGGCATCCATATCGCGCGCCTGCTTGCCGATTCGCTGTTGATCGCAGTGGCCTGGGCCGTCGCGCTGCCCGGCGTGGGCTTTGGCACCTGGGTTCTGCTCGCCGCCGCGCGGATGCTCGTTTCGCGCCTGCCGCTGATCCCCAGCCAGGAAGTGGTGTTTGCCAGCTTTGCCATTTTGCTGATCGGACGCGGCGACGCACTGACCGAGATGCTGTCGTTCATGGCAGCGCTCACTTTGCTGTTCCATGCTATCCTGATCGCAGGATTCGGCCTGCTTGGCTTGTTTAGGAAGGATCTATGACCATCCCCCGTTTCGCCCGCCGCGCCGCCCCGCTTTCGCTTGCCCTGATCGCTGCAGCCGCCTGGCCCAATGCCGCATCGGCGCAGGCGGCGATCGGTGAGGATGCCGCCGCCTGCGCCGCCGGAAACGAGCCCGCGCTGCGCGTCACGGTGCAGGGGATCAAGGACCGGATCGGGCGGCTCAAGCTGGAACTCTACCCGGCGGTCGAGGACGATTATCTGCGCGACGACCATGTGCTGGTGAAGGAAGGCAAGCTGTTCCACCGCAGCTTTGCCGCCACGCCCAAGTCGGGCAATATCGTGCTGTGCATCAAGGCACCGCGCCCCGGTCGCTACGCGCTGTTCCTGACCCATGATCGCGATGGCGCGAACAAGTTCAACATCTGGAAAGACGGGGCCGGCGTGCCCAGCAACCGCAAGCTGGGGCGCAGCAAGCCCAGGCTGGCCGACGGGATCGTCACGGTCGGCGCGACCGTCACGCCGATCACGATCAAGCTGCAATATGTGCGGGGTCTGTCCGGCTTTTCCCCCAGCGGGGATTGAGCGCCGGTGCGCATCGTCGACGTCAACGAATATTATTCGCCGACCGGCGGCGGTGTGCGCACCTATCTCGACCGCAAGGTCCGGATCATGGCAGAACTCGGCCATGAGCTGATCGTCATCGCGCCGTTCCACGAAGACCGGATCGAGGATCGGGCAGATGGCGGGCGCATCTATTGGGTCAAATCGCCCCCGCTGATCCTCGACCGCAATTACTGGCTGTTCAACGAACCCGAAGCGGTCACAAGGCTGCTCGACCAGATCAAGCCGGACGTGGTGGAGAACAGCTCGCCGTGGCGCCCGGCCTGGTTCATCGGCGACTGGCAGGGCGATGCGCTGAAGATTTTCTTCGCGCATAACGACAATATGGGTGCCTATCCGCACCGCTGGCTGGAGGGCATTGCCAGCCCCGCGCGGATCGAGCGGATTTTCGGTTGGTACACCCGTTACATGGACAAGTTCCTGGGCAAGTACGACGCGTTCGTCACCAACGGCCCGGCGCTGGCGAAGCGCTACAGCGCGCGCGGGCTGCGCGTCGATGCCGCAATGCCGCTGGGGATCGACCGCAACCATTTCTCGCCCAGCCTGCGCGACGAAGCGCTGCGCGCATCGATGCTGGCGCAGCTCGACCTACCGCCCGAGGGGCATTTGCTGATCGGCCTGGGCCGCCATCACAAGGAAAAGCGCTGGCCGCTGGTGATCGACGCAGTGCAGGCAGCGGGCGCGGAAATGCCGGTCGGCCTGATGCTGCTGGGCCAGGGACCGCAGAGCGAGGCGCTGGAGCGGCAGATCGGCGGCAACCGCCATATCCGCCTGTTCCGCCCGGTCTATGACCGCGACCGGTTCAGCCGCATCCTCGCCAGCGCTGACGCGTTCATCCACGGGTCGGATCAGGAGCCGTTCGGACTGGTGGCGAGCGAAGCACTGGCGAGCGGGCTTCCGCTGATCGTGCCGGACGAGGGCGGCTGTGCCGAGGTGGCGGACCCCGCCTTTGCCGAGACCTATCGCGCCCGCGACACCCGCTCCTGCGCCGATGCGATCCGGCGGCTGTTCGCGCGGGAGCCGGTGGCGCTGCGCGCGGCGGCGCGGCGGGCGGCTGGTGAAGTGCTGTCCGATCGCGACCATGCGATCGCGCTGGTCGAACTCTATTCGCGCTGGCTGGCGCAGCCGCCGCAGCGCGTCAGGGTTTGACGGGCGCGAATACCTCCGGGCGGCACGCGCTGAGATCGACGGGCCAGGCTTCGCGCTTCTGGCGATAGATCACCCGCGTCCGGTCGCGCGTCGCGACGCACAGCACCGGGCGATAGCGCGCTGCGATCACCCGATGCAGCAGCGCACGGGTCTCGCGATTGCCGAGCGCATAAGGCGGGAAGGTATCGACGATCGCATCCGGCCCGGCATCGAGGATCCGCCGCGTTTCGGCCAGCGGATCGACCCCGAGCGCGCGCGGATTATTCTCGTCCTGCGCGTTGAAATGCCCGGGGAAGGACCAGCGCGACGGCATCGGCGATCCGGTCATCATGTAGAGGCCGGGATAGCCGTTATAGACGAAGATGAAGCTGTCCTTCGGCTTCGCCGCCGCCGCGACCGCACGCATGGCGTCATTGCCGCCCTTGATCGCGATCAGATGGATCTGCACGATCTGTCCAGCGACCAGCACGATCAGCGCGATCGCGGTACCCAGCCAGCGTCGTGCATCGAGCGCCGAGGCGAGTAGCAGGCAGAAGGGCAGCAGCAGGGGAATTGCATAATGCGGGCTGTTGAAGCGCCAGTAGATCAGGACGCCGAACGCGGCGACGACCACCCAGAGCCGCAGCATACGCGCGTCCGGGCGGAGCATATCCTCGCGAACGGCATTGCGCCCAAACCAGGCGATCACGCCGAGCGGCAGGAACAGCGCACTGACCTCCGCCAGCTTGGGCAGTTGCACCGCCATCGACCCCTTGCCCTGACCGAAGATCGACAGGAAATTGGCGAAGATGAACGCCTCCGCCTCTCCGACACCCCAGAAATAGAGCAGGATCAGCGCGGTCGGGAGCAGCGCCAGCCCGACCATGGCAGCGGCAAAGGCGACGACCCGGCTCCATGCCATGCGCTGCGTCCACGCCAGCCACAGAAAGGCGAGGCCAAAGAACATGCCTTCGAATACGACGGTATATTTGATCTGAAGCGCCAGGCCGATCAGCAGCAGCGCGAGCGCCCCGCGCGGCACCAGCCGGTCGGGCGCGCGCATCGCCGCAAACAGCTGCCACGCCGCGCCGATCACCAGCAGATTGTAGAAGACCGGGGTCTGCCCGCCCTCCCCCTCCATCAGGTTGAGCCACAGGATGTAGAGCGCGGCGGCCAGCCCCGCGCCCCAGCGCTCCGCCCGCTGGCGACCGAGCAGATAGATCAGCCACGCCGTCGCGATCACGAATAGCGTCGCGACCAGCTTATACTGGACGAACCCCTCCCCGCCGAGCCAGCGGACGCCGGCATAGATCAGGAAGATGCCGATCGGTTTGCGATCGAAAATATCGACATAGGGCAGCTCACCCTGAACCATGCGGTCGCCGACCAGCAGGTAGAATTGCTCGTCAAAGCCCAGCGCGGGATTGCCATAGGTGACGAAGCGCGCCGCAACCGCAAGCAGCACGAGCAGCGCCAGTACCATTCGGTCCGACTGCATGAACCCACCCGGCGCGGTCGCCGCGCGCGAATCCTGGCTGACCGCCACCCTGAACCTTTCCCGACCTGCCGCGACCGGCGGCGCTCGCCCTTCCCCGATTGCCACCCGCCTGACAAGAGGCGGGCGGCGCGGGGTCATACCGCGTCGGGATAGACCGGGCGGATATCGACCGGGATCGCGGACATCGACGCGATCACGCGCTTCGCCGGATCGTCGAGCACGGCCCATTTGGCCATGAACGCCTTGGTTCCGGCATAATCGCCATTGTGCTGCAACACGATCATGTCGCGCAGCAGGTCACGCAGCGCGACTTTGAACTTGGCGTTGTCGATGCGGTAGCGGCCGGCGCGCTCGTCCCAGACGAACGCGCCCTTCGCTTTCATATAGCCATATTGCATCGCCGCGCCGCGACCGTGCGCTTCTTCGATCCCGAAGCGCATCGAACGGAAGGTGCCCGCGAGATAGGTCGCGAACAGCTGGGGCTTTTCAGCGGCAGGAATCTCGCCCTTGCCCATCATGAACAGGATGTTCCACGCACCCATGACGTCGGCCTTGGCTTCTTCGATCGCCGAGGCCTGATCCTTCAGCGCTTCGCTGACCGTGGTCTTCTTGCCCGCGACCGTGATCGTCCCCGGCCCCAGGCTGTGCGACAGTTCGTGGAACAGCGTGCCGAGCTGCATATATTTCTTCACCACCAGCTTCGACTGGTCGGGGACCAGCACCAGCGCCGCCATCGGCGCGAGGATGCGGTCGTATTTTGCGCCGAGCACGTTCGACAGGATCACC
Organism: uncultured Stakelama sp.; assembly: GCA_964638925.1. Classification (GTDB taxonomy): domain Bacteria; phylum Pseudomonadota; class Alphaproteobacteria; order Sphingomonadales; family Sphingomonadaceae; genus Sphingomonas. Next base: position 11,364 of record CAZWZP010000059.1, read on the forward strand.
TTCTTCGCGCCCTTCGCCTCGCGCACGCGCTCGTCATTGGGCAGGTTGAAGGCGATGGTCTGGACGCCGGGGGCATTGTCGCCGCCGCCGCGGATCTGCTCCGCCACCGCGATCGGCGATTCAAAGCCGCGCTGGAAATTCTTCATCGCGTCGTCGACCGGAAGGTTCGCCTCCATGTCGCGCAGATAGCGCTTATACTTATCGAGCGCGGCGGACTCCTTGGGGTCCTTGAGCGTCACGAAGCTTTCGAACGCGGTCTTCTGGCCGTGGAGGCGGTCGGTATAGACTTCGTACGGCCCGATCGCGACTTCGATCGGCGTGTCCTTGAGGTCCATCCAGGCGAGTTCCGACTCGTAATAATCGTCGGTCAGGAACGCCTTCGCCCGCAGCGACAGGAATTTCTTGAGGCTGGGATTGGTGGTGATCGCCGCCGCCTGTTCAAGCAACCGCGCCGCCTTGGTCAGCTCGGGCTTGTAGGCGACCGAATAGGGGATCGCCTTGAGCTTGTCGCCGTCGCGCACCACCACGGTATAGGGGCTGGTCAGTGCGGCCTTCTCCGCCGGATTGGCGGCGAGATAGGCGTCGAACGCCGCGCGCGTCAGGTCGGTCGGGTAAAAGCCCGCGCCTTCGGGCATCGACCCGCTGCCCCAGAAGGCGCGCTTGTCGGCGAGCTCGTCCCACGGGCCGAAATAGCGGTCAACCATTTCCAGCTTGAGGGCGTCGCCCTCCCCCGCGATCCTGGCGCGGGTTTCGCGCCAGTTGGCATCACGCTGGGCGCGGTAGATGTCGGACATGACGTTCGACGCCTGGATCAGCAGATTGACGACCTGCCGTTCCTCGGCGGTGAGGAAGCTGGTGTCGGTCTGCATCTGGATGACCGCGAGCTTTTCCTTTTGCGCGGCAAGGTCATAGCCTTCGCCCGCTGCGGCGGTCTGGTTGCTTTGGGGCGTGCCGCCACAGGCGGTGGTAGCGAGAAGCAGGGCGGCAAGCGCGAATGTGCGCATAGGGTCACTCCGGATACGATCAGCCATTGTGTCTAAACCGGCAACGATGAACTGTCACGAACCGGACATGCACGCGCGCCAAGGGGCAAACATCCACGGGAGACCCGCCATGACGTTTCGCATCGACCGCCGCTCGCTGATCCTTACCGGCACATTGGGCCTTGGCGCCTATGCGATCCCCGGCTTTGCCGCGCAGGGGCCGAACTGGATTGTCGACGGCTTCACCCACAATGTCGCGAGCGGCGAGCCGTCGGCGACGTCGATGCTGCTGTGGACGCGCTATGTCGCCAAGGGCGATTCGGCGAAGCTGCGGGTCGAGGTGTCGGCCAGCGCGGACTTCGCCAAGATCGTGGCCGGGGGCGAGGCGATCACCGGCCCGTGGCGCGACTGGACCAGCAAGATCACCGTGACCGGCCTTCAGCCCGGCACGCGCTATTTCTACCGCTTCGTCGCACCCGATGGCAGCTTCTCGCCGGTCGGTCGAACCAAGACCCTGCCGCTTGGCAGCGCCGCGCGCTTCGGCATCGCGGTGTTCTCCTGCTCCAACCTGCCCTATGGCTATTTCAACGCCTATGGCCATGCCGCTGCGCGCGAGGATATCGACCTCGCCGTCCATCTCGGCGACTATATCTATGAATATCAGAAGGGCGGTTATGCGCCCGCCTCGGGCGCGGTCGGCGGGCGCTGGCCGCTGCCCGAGGGGGAGATCATCCACCTCGCCGATTATCGCCTGCGCTATGCCAGCTATCGCGCCGACCCGGACCTGGCCGCGCTGCACGCGGCCAAGCCGATGATCGTGCAGTGGGACGATCATGAATCGACCAATGACAGCTGGGAGGGTGGCGCGCAGAACCACCAGGCGAACGAAGGCGAGTGGAGCATCCGCAAGGCGGCGGCGTTCCAGGCATGGCGCGAATGGATGCCGGTGTCGGACGAGCCGTGGAAATCCTATGCGATCGGTTCGCTCGCCACGCTGTTCCGCACTGAAACCCGGATCATCGGCCGGACCAAGCCGCGCGAGGCCGCCGCGCTGATCATGGCACCCGATTCCGCCGCCGCCATCGCCGCGTTCCGCGACGGGCCGTGGCAGGACAAGGCAATGACGATGATGGGCTGGGAACAGGAAGCCTGGCTCGCGCAGGAAATGGCGCGGTCGGTCAAGGCGGGGACGCGCTGGCAGATGGTCGGGTTCGGCACGATCATGGGCAAGACCGTGACCCCACGTCAGGCGACCGAATGGCTCGCACCCGACGCGCCCGAGCGCTCCAAGCTTTATGTGAAGGCAGGGGTCGCGCTGGCGCAGGCGGGGTTGCCGATGAATTTCGACAATTGGGGCGGCTATCCCGCCGCACGCGCGCGGTTCCTGTCGTCGGCGCAGAGCATGGGCGCGAACCTGGTCGTCCTAGCCGGGGACAGCCACAATGCCTGGGCCTATGACCTGGCACAGGACGGCAAGCCTGCGGGCGTGGAATTTGCCGGCCACTCGGTCAGCTCGCCGGGCTACGAAGGGGCGATCAGGGTCGACCCGAAGATCGTCGCGCGCGCACTGGTCGAGGGTAATCCCGAGCTCAAATGGTGCGACACGTCGAACCGCGGCTACATGGCGGTGACGGTCACGCCAAACAGCGTGCGCAATGACTGGCTGTTCGTGGACACCGTGCTGACGCCGAGCAAGACAGCGCGGATCGGGCATAGCGCCACGGTGGCGCGCGGGCGGAACGTGATGGCGTAACTGCCGCAATTATCCTCCCCCGCCAGGGGGGGAGGTGGCACGCGCAGCGTGACGGAGGGGGCGGAAGCACGACGGCAAGAGGCTCAAGGACACAGCCGTCCTCCCCCTCCGTCGCTTTCAGCGACACCTCCCCCTTGCGGGGGAGGATTTTATCACCCCTCCAGGCTCTTGCTCACCTGTTCGGTCATGTCCTTGCTCAGCCCCGGCTGGGCAAGGATGCGCTCCAGTTCGGCGCGCATCTTCTCGGCGCGTGCCGCATCGAACCGGCGCCAGCGGCCGAGCGGGGGGACCAGCTTTGCCGCGGTCTGCGGGTTGAGCTTGTCGAGCGCGATCAGCTGATCGGCAACGAAGCGATAGCCGCCGCCATCGACGCCATGGAACGCCCGCTGGTTGACCGCGAAGGCACCCACCAGTGCACGCGCGCGGTTAGGGTTGGCGAGGGTGAAGTCCGGGTGCTGCGCCAGTTCCTGCACCGCCGCCAGCGTGTCCGGTCGGCTCGACAACGCCTGGGTCTGGAACCATTTGTCGAGCACGAGGCCGTTGTCGCGGTAACGCTGGTAGAAGATGTCGAGCGCCGCGACGCGCCGCGCATCCGCCGCGTCGGCGGTCAGATTGGCGAGCGTCATCAGCCCGCCCTGCCGGTCGGTCATATTGTCGGCGCTCTCGAACTGCGCGAACGCCAGCTCCGGCCCGTCCGCGGCGCCGCTGGCATTGATATAGCCGAGCGCAACCGACTTGATCCGGCGCGCGCCCTTGCCCGCCGGGGAATATTCGAAGCGATTGGCGCGGACGCCCTCATATAGCGTGCGCCATTGCTGTTCGAGCGCGCGGCCAAGGTCGCGCCGCAGCGCCTCACGCTTCTGGAAGATGAGCTCGGGATCGACCACCGCCAGCTGGTCGCCGATAAAGCTGTCCGACGGGAGCAGCACCGCTTCGGCGACGAAGGCGGGGTCGAGCGACGGATCGGCCAGCGTGTTCGCCACCGCCGCGATCACCGGGGCGTGATCGACATGCCCCTGGGTCACCGCGCCAACCAGCGTGTCGAGCATCAGCTGCTGCATCGCCTCGTAGCGGGCGAAGGGATCGTCGTCATGTGCCGAGAGAAAGGCGAGGTCGGCGGCGCTGCGGTTGGTGTCGACGATCACCGGCGCCGAAAAGCCGCGATTGACCGACAGCACCGGGCGTTCGGTGACACCGTCGAACACGATCGTCGCCTCGGGATCGCCGAGCATCACCAGCCGCTCATCGGCGAGTGGCGCTGTGGTCTCGCTGCCGAACAGCTTGATCCGCAGCGGGAGCAGCATCGGCTGCTTGACCGGCTGGCCCGGCGTCGGCGGCACGGTCTGGCGCAGCGTCAGCGTGGCGCGCGCACCGTCCGTGTCATGCTCCAGCGTGGCCGAGACGCGCGGGGTACCCGCCTGTGAGTACCACAGGCGGAACTGGGTCAGGTCGACCCCGCTCGCCTCCTCCATGCACGCGACGAAATCCTCGCACGTCGCCGCCGTGCCGTCGAACCGGTCGAAATACAGGTCGCTGCCCGCGCGAAACTTCTGCGGGCCCAGGATCGTGGCGATCATGCGGATCACCTCCGCGCCCTTGTTGTAGATCGTCGCGGTGTAGAAGTTGCTGATCTCGATATAGTCGTCCGGGCGCACCGGATGCGCGAGCGGCCCCGCATCCTCCGGGAATTGCGCAGCGCGCAGGCCACGCACATCCTCGATCCGCTTGACCGCAGCCGAGCCCTGATCCGCGCTGAACTGCTGGTCGCGATAGACGGTGAAGCCTTCCTTGAGGCTCAGCTGGAACCAGTCGCGGCAGGTGACGCGGTT
>CAZWZP010000060.1:0-1403 GCA_964638925.1 uncultured Stakelama sp.
CCATGTCCGCTTCGGTCACCGTGTCCATCGCCGAGGACAGGATCGGGATGTTGAGCGCCAGCGACTTGGTCACGAAGGTGCGCGTGTCGGCCATGCTCGGCAGCACCTCGCTCTCGCCCGGATAGAGCAGAACGTCGTCGAAGGTGAGACCGAGAGGGATATCCATGAGGTGCGCCAATGTCCTGAGTCGAAGATTGGCGGCCCATGTAACCGCGCTATGTGACGGGCGCTAGGGGGTGCGGCGTCGCAGCATTAGCCGTTCAGTTTTTGCAGCCATTGCTGGGCCTGTTTGGGTTCCCCCACGGCGTGCGCACCCGCTTTCCCGCGCGACCGGAGAAATTCGGCGTGGAGATCGAACGGAGGCAAGGACAGGCGCACGCGCATCGCATTGATGTCGTCGCCCAATTCGGTCAGTTCGGCGACCATCGGCGCAGCGGCAGCCCGGCTGGCGCGATCATCATTGTGGCCGAACAGGCCCCAGCGCCCCGCCGCCGTCACCTCCAGCGCCTTGATCAGCGCGGCGCGATAGTCAGCCTCCAGCTCGATCCGGTGTTCGTCGAGCCGCGCCAGGCGATCCGCCTTTGCCATCAGTTGCGCCCGCCCGCCCGCGCCAGCAGCGCCTTCGCGCGGTCGACATGCATCTCTTCGATCATCCCGTCCTTGTAGCGCTCTGCCCCGCCGGTGAACGCCGCGACCAATGCGCGCGCCTCGTCCAGTTCCGCCTCGGTCGGGTCGAAGGCGGCGCGGGCGATGTCGATCTGGTTGGGGTGGATCAGGCTCTTGCCATCGAAGCCGAGCAGGCGGCCCTCGGCGCATTCCGCCGCCAGCCCCTCGGGATCGTCGAGGCGGTTGAACACGCCGTCGAGTACCCAGAGTTCCCGCGCCCGCGCCGCCAGCACGACCAGCTGGAGCGACAGCGCCATCTGCGCGCGGCCCGCCGCCGGGGGCAGCTTGAGCGAGGCGGCAAGGTCGTTGGTGCCGACGATCAGGCCGGCGAGCTCAACGCCCCAGCCGGTGGTGCTGGCGATCGGGCCGACATTCATCACGCCCGCCGCAGTCTCGATCATCGCGAGCACCGGGCGGTCGGCATAGAGCGCGGCATAGGTGATCGCTTCCGCCGTCTCGACCTTGGGCACGATGACATGGGTCGCGGCGGATTTCTTGACGGCCTTCAGATCCGCCTTCCAGTGATCGCTGTCCTTGGCGTTGACGCGGACGCCGACCGGGCGGTCGCCAAAGCCTTGGGTCGCCTTCACCGCCTCGCGCGCGGCTTCCTTGTCCTCCGCCTTCACCGCATCCTCCAGGTCGAGGATCACCATGTCAGCATTCAACCCTTTCGCCTTTTCGATCGCGCGGGCATTCGACGCGGGCAGGAACAGCGCGGTGCGCGGCGGGGCGTAAAT
>CAZWZP010000060.1:1460-10351 GCA_964638925.1 uncultured Stakelama sp.
CGCTTTGCTCATGGCGCCTCTATGCTAGGATTGTTTTATTGTGGGGAGCGGGCTGGCACCGAACCGGATCAAGCCACACTTGATCCGACAAACAAACGGGGACGCATCATGGAACTGACGGTCGGCGCATTTTTCATTCTGATGGTGCTGGTGCTGCTGTACCTGTTTTCCAGCATCAAGATCGTCCGCCAGGGCTATCACTACACGATCGAGCATTTCGGCCGCTTCACCACCGTGGCGACGCCGGGATTCAACCTCTATCCGGCTTTCTTCTATCGCGTGGGTCGCCGCGTGAACATGATGGAGCAGGTGATTGATATCCCGGGTCAGGAGATCATCACCAAGGATAACGCGATGATCTCCACCGATGGCGTGGTGTTCTTCCAGGTCCTCGACGCGGCCAAGGCCGCCTATGAAGTGTCGGACCTCTATGTCGCGCTGCTCCAGCTGACGACGACCAATTTGCGCACGGTGATGGGGTCGATGGACCTCGACGAAACCCTGTCCAAGCGCGACGAGATCAACGCGCGGCTGTTGTCGGTGGTCGATCATGCGACGACGCCATGGGGGGTCAAGATCACCCGCGTCGAGATCAAGGACATCCGCCCGCCTGCCGATATCGTCAACGCGATGGGCCGCCAGATGAAGGCCGAGCGCGAGAAGCGCGCCAATATCCTTGAGGCCGAAGGCGCGCGTGCGTCGGAAATCCTGCGCGCCGAGGGCCAGAAACAGGCCCGTATCCTTGAGGCCGAGGGGCGCAAGGAATCGGCGTTCCGCGATTCCGAAGCCCGCGAACGCGCGGCGGAGGCCGAAGCCAAGGCGACGCAGGTCGTCAGCCAGGCAATCGAGAGCGGCGGCACCCAGTCGCTCAACTACTTCATCGCGCAGAAATATGTCGAAGCGATCGGCAAGTTCGCGACCAGCCCCAACGCCAAGACGATCCTGTTCCCGGTCGAGGCGACGCAGTTGATGGGCACGCTGGGCGGGATCGGCGAGCTGGCGAAGGAAGCGTTCGGCAAGGTCGACGCGCCCGCCGCGCCGCCCCAGCCGCAACAGCGCGTGCGCCAGTCGCCGTTCGGGGCTCCGCAGGAATGAGCGAGTGGTTGTCCGATCAGGCGGGTTTCGTCTGGCTGATCGTCGCAGCATTGCTCGCGATCTGCGAGCTGATGATCCCCGGCGTCTATCTCACCTTCCTCGCGCTTGGCGCGGCGGCGACGGGGGTGCTGGCGCTGGTGTTCCCCGAGCTGGGCGCGATCGGGCAGTTCATCAGCTTTGCCGCATGGTCGACCGTCGCGGTGCTGGTCGGCAAGCGCTGGTATGGCGCGAACCCGGTGCCGAGCGCCGACCCCGACCTCAACAACCGCGCCGCGCGGATGATCGGGCAGAGCGTCACGGTGGTCGAGCCGATCACCGGCGGGAGCGGCCGGGTGCGCGTCGGTGACGGCGAATGGCCGGCGGAGGGGCCGGACCTTGCTGCCGGGGAAAAGGCATGGATCGCCGATGTGCGCGGCGGCGTGGTGGTGGTCGAGGTGGCGAAGGCGATTCCCGCCGACTGAAAGCCCCCGTGCTTACGAGATGGAAGGAATTTGGCGCTAGGTCCACTCGCGACGGAGGGGATCCATGGCTCTGGAGTGGACGAACTGGGCCGAACAGCGATCGGCGGTGGCGGTGCAGCCCTATGCGGGGGTGGCACCTGCCATCGACCAGCTGTCGCCGCTGCTTCCCGCCAGCCATCGCTTCCTGCGCGCTGCCTGGTTCGGAAGCCCGGAATCGCGGGGTGCCGCAACGCTGATTGCCTCCCGCGCCGATGGCAGCCCGGTTTCCGCGATTCCCACCATCGGCCTTGGCCCCGCACTGGTCGGCGCACGCACCGTTCCGGGCAGCTACTGGCCGTTTCGCGCGGTGCCGATCGCACAGGACGCCACCGCCGAGGAACTCACCGCCTTTCTTGAACATCCGGTTACGCTCGCCACGCTGGGTCAGGTCTGGCGCCTTGGGCCGACCTATGCCGACGACCCGGCGACCCAGCGCCTGTCACATGCCGCGGCCAGCGCGGGGTGGACGGTGCTGGTGCGGCAGCTTGGCCGGACCTTTCTGTTCGACACCACTGGCGGCTGGCCGCGGGCGTCGACCCGCCGCCGCCTCGCCAACTATCGCCGCCAGCTCGATCAGCTCGGCGCGGTACGGTTCGACACGATCCGGGGGCGCGACTGGAGCGATGCGGTCCTGGCGGAGCTGGGCGCGATCGAACAGGCCAGCTGGGTCGGTCGCGCGACCGACGGCACCGGGGCCAAGTTCATGTCGCCCGATCGCCGCACCGACTGGCGCCGGGCGCTGGCCGATCCGGTGCTGGCCGACGCACTGATGGCGACGATCCTGCGCGTCGATGGAACGCCCGTCGCCTTTTCGTTCGACCTCATTGCCGGGGCGCTGCAATATGGCATCGCCAGCAGCTATGCCGAGTCCTTCGCCGCCTATCGCCCCGGCAAGCTGGTGACCGCGCACCAGATCGCACACGCCTGCGCGCTGGGGGTCAGCCAGATCGATTTCGGCGCGGGTGACTCGGGTTACAAGCGCGAGATGGGCGCAGCGCCCGGATCGCCGATCGTCGACCTGTTGTTCGTGCGCAGCCGTACCGCATCGTCGCTGCTCCAGCTTAAATGGGGTCCGGAATGTGACAGCGCGCGCCAAGCCTACCGCACCGCCAGCCTGATGCGCCATGCCGCCAGAAGCCAGCGCAGCAAGGCCCGGGTCGATCTGCTGATGGCGATGGGCGCGGTCGCCGCCGCCGCCATCTCGTTTGTCGAGTGACCGCCGCCGACACCGGCCCGGCGGCAGGCCCAACCACGCTTGCCGCGCGGGTGCGGGCGGCGATCCTATGGCGCTCGGGCAGCCAGATCGCGGCTCAAATGGTCGCCTGGGGCGCGACCTTCTTTGTCATCCGCCTGCTCGATCCCGCCGATTACGGCTTGTTCGCGCTGACCCAGATGGTGCTGGTGCTGCTCAACCTGATGAACGGCTATGGCGTCGCCAATGCTCTGATTCGGCGTGAAGAGGTCGATCGCCGGACGCTGCGTCAGGCACTGGGGTTGCTGATCCTGCTCAACACAGCGCTGGCGGCAGTACAGGTCGCCGCCGCGCCGCTGGTCGCCGATTTCTATGGCCAGCCCGCCATTGCCACGCTGCTCCGCGTGCAGGCGCTTGCCTATTTCGCCACCCCGTTCCTGGCGCTGCCCTATGCGATACTCAGCCGCGCGATGGATTTTCGCAGTCAGGCGCGGGTGCGGATGGTTGCCGCGCTATGCGGCGCGCTGACCGCGCTGAGCGGGGCGCTCGCCGGCTGGGGCGTCTGGGCGCTGGTCGCCGCACCGATGGTGCTGTTCTATGTCGAGGCGGTGTTGATGACGACCGCGGCGCGTGCGTGGATGATGCCGCTGTTCCGGTTTGACGGCGCACGCGATCTGGTCCGCTATGGCGGGGCAATGACGCTGGTCCAGCTGTTCTGGTTCCTGCAGAGTCAGGCCGACATCTTCATGGCCGGGCGGGTGTTCGTCCCCCATCAGCTCGGTATCTACACCACCGCGCTGTTCCTTGCCCAATTGCTTGCCACCAAATTCGTGCCCCCGGTCAACGAGGTCGCATATGCCGCCTATGCCCGGCTGAACGGCACGCGGGCTGCGATCGCCCCGGCATTTCTGACGGCGGTGCGGCTGGTGATGCTGGTCGCCGCGCCCTGTTACCTCGGCCTGGCGCTGACCGCCGCGCCGCTGGTCGACACGATGCTGGGCACCAAATGGCGGGAAGTTGCGGCACTGATACCCATATTGGCACTCGCGATGCCATTGCTGACGCTGCAACTGCTGTTCGCCCCGGCGACCAACGCACTGGACCGCCCAGGCATCGCGGTGCGCGTGTCGATGGTTGGCGGCGTCGCGTTGCCGCTCGCCTTTCTGGCCGGGCTGAACGGGGGGCTGGCGGGGCTGGCCTGGGCGTGGGTCGGCGGAATGGCGGTGCTGTTGGCGGCAACCATGGCGCTGTCGCTGCGCACGATTGGCGTTACCGCGAGCCAGATCGCGATTGCCGTCGCCCCGGCGGTCGGCTGCGCGATGGCGATGGCGGCAATGCTCCTGCCACTTGCCCAGGCGAGCGCGGCATGGCCCGCCCCGACGCAGCTGGCCGTGCTCACCGCAACCGGCGCGGCGATCTATGCCGGGCTGTTGCTGCTCGTCGCCCGGCGCGCGACGATCGAGGCGCTGGCCCTAGTGCGGGGCAAGCCGATCGCCGCGATGGGGTAGCGCACGCGGTCGACTTAGCTAAGGTAACGCCCGCAACCACCCCTCCCGCGTATCCGGAGCCTGCATGATCGCCACCCGCCGCCAGTTCCTTGCCTCGACCGCCACCTTCGCCGCACTCCCTGCCCTGCCCGCCTGCGCCAGCCAGAGCGGGCCATCGGCGGATGCGGCAGCCGACGCGCTGCTGAGCGCGACCGCCGAGCAGTTGCTGACCAGTTCGCCCGAGAGCGCGACCTCGCTTGGCATCGACAAGGGCGAGCGCGCGCATCTGCGGTCGATGGTCGAGGATCGCAGCATGGCGGGCCGGCAGAAGGTTGCCGACGGGCTGCGCGCACGGATCGCGCAGCTCGACGCGCTCGACCGCAATGCGCTGTCGCCGGTGATGCAGACCAATGTCGATGTCGTGCGCACCGCGTTTCAGGTCGGGCTGGACGGCATGGCGTTCGGCTATGGCGATGTCGCGGTCGGCGGGTGGCGCAACGCCCCCTATGTCGCGATCCAGAATGTCGGGGCGTATCTCGACATGCCGCGCTTCCTCGACGGCGAGCACAAGGTCGAGAGTGCGGCGGACGCGGCGTCGTGGCTGGCACGGCTCGAGGGCTGGGCCGGGCAGATCGACGGCGAGACCGAGCGGCTCAAGATCGCATACGACAAGCGCGTCGTCGCACCCGATTTTCTGCTCGACAAATGCCTGCGCCAGATCGCGCTGACCCGCGGCACCGATGCCGGCAAATGGGAGCTGGTTCAGAATTTCACCGGCAAGAAGGTTGTGACCGGCGGTCAGGCAGTGGCCGCGGCGAAGCTGGCGGCGGGCAAGATCGTCCCGGCGCTCGACCGCCAGATCGCGGAGCTCAAGCGCCATCGCGCCAAGGCGACGGCGGATGCGGGCGTGTGGAAATTCCCCGATGGCGAGGCCTATTATGTCTGGGCGCTGCGGGCTGCCACCACGACGACGATGACCCCGGACGAGGTGCATCGCGCGGGGCAGGAAGAGCTGAAGGCGCTCCAGTCCGAAATGGACGGGATCCTCAAAAATCTGGGTTATTCCAAGGGGACGGTCGGTGCGCGGATGACCGCGCTCGGCAAGGATCCCAAGTTCCTCTACCCCGACAATGATGCCGGGCGGCAGGAAATCCTCGCCTATATGACCAAGACGATCGAGGACATGAAGGCCAAGATGCCGCAGGCGTTCCACACATTGGTGCGCGGCAATGTCGAGGTGAAGCGGCTGCCACTGGCCGAGGAGCCGGGCGCGCCGGGTGCCTATGGCGGCGCGGGGTCAATCGACGGGACGGTGCCGGGGCGGGTGTGGCTCAATTTGCGCACGACGCATCTGCATACCAAATACAGCCTCGCCACCCTCGCCTATCATGAGGGCATCCCCGGCCATGCGTGGCAGGGCGAATATACGTTCAAGCTGCCGCTGGTCCGCTCGCTGCTCGGCTTCAACGCCTATAGCGAGGGCTGGGCGCTGTACGCCGAGCAATTGGGCGCGGAGCTTGGCGCGTATGACAGCGATCCGGTTGGGCGGCTGGGCTATCTCCAGAGCCTCGCCTTCCGCGCCTGTCGCCTGGTCGTCGACACCGGGCTGCACGCCAAGCGCTGGACGCGCGCGCAGGCGATCGAATGGTTCGCCACCGCCAATGGCTCGTCGGTCGAGGAAGTGAGCGGCGAGGTCGACCGCTATTGCAGCTGGCCGGGTCAGGCGTGCGGCTACAAATTGGGCCATACCGCGATCAACCGGCTGCGCACCAAGGCGCAGCGCGAACTAGGGTCGCGCTATGATTTCCGCGCGTTCAATGATGCGCTGGTGCTGGGGGGCGGTGTGCCGTTGACCGTGCTGGAAAGCGTGATCGACCGGCATATTGCAGCGAAGAAGGGGTAGAGCCCCCCGCTCTCTGGATTGCGTTCCCACCTCCGTTTGCCCTGAGCTTGTCGAAGGGCGGCTCCTGCCCTCACGGAACTGAGGAACGGTGCTTCGACAAGCTCAGCACAAACGGGGGTGGGGCTGCTCAGGCGATCTAAACCAGCCCCGCCAGCCGCAGCGCTACCCCGGCGGCGGCGCACAGCCCGAGCACGCTAAACAGCCCCAGCTTCAGCCGGAACACCGCGACCAACGCGAACAGGGTCAGCACCGCCGCCCACGGATCAATGCTCGCCAGCACCGGGGCGTCGAACGACACCGGTCCTGCGCCAACCGCCACCGTCTCCCGAAACACCGCATGGATGGCGAACCACAAAGCGAGGTTAAGGATCACCCCCACCACCGCTGCGGTGATCGCCGACAGCGCGCCGGTCAGGGCGACATTCCCCCGCAGCCGCTCGATGAACGGCGCGCCGAGGAAGATCCACAGGAAGCACGGCGCGAAGGTGACCCAGGTCGCGAGCAGCCCGCCCAATGTCCCCGCCAGCAGCGGCGAGAGCATCCCCGGATCGCGATACGCACCGAGGAACCCGACAAACTGCAGCACCATGATCAGCGGCCCCGGCGTCGTTTCCGCCATGCCCAGACCGTCGATCATCTCGCCAGGTTGAAGCCAGCCATGATGCTCGACTGCCTGCTGCGCGACATAGGCGAGCACGGCATAGGCACCGCCGAACGTGACCAGTGCCATCTTGGCAAAGAAGGTCGCGATCTGGCTCATCACATGGTCGGAACCAAGCCACAGGAACAGTGCAGCGATCGGCGCGAGCCATAGCGTCAGCCACAGCAAGCTGTCGAACAGGACCGTACGCTTTCGCGGCCGTGCATGGGCGGGCAGCTCCTCGCCCAGCACCGAATCGCGGTCCGCCAGCCCTCCGCCCGATCCGCCATGCCCGCCACCCGCGAACGCCGTGCTCCCCGACCGCCCGGCGAGCCAGCCAATCAGCCCCGCGCCCAGCACGATCAGCGGAAAGGGCGCGCCGAGGAAAAAGATTGCGACGAACGCCGCCACCGCGAGCAACCGCGCTGCGGACGAGCGCAACGCGCGCGCGCCGATCCGCACCACCGCCTGCGCCACGATTGCCAGCACCGCCGCCTTGAGTCCGAAGAACAGCCCGCCGATCAGCCCGCTGGTACCCCACAGGACATAGATATAGCTGAGCGCCATGATCGCCAGCGCGCCGGGCAGAATGAACAGCCCGCCCGCGATTAGCCCCCCAACCCGCTTGTGCAGCAGCCAGCCGATATAGGTGGCAAGCTGCTGCGCCTCCGGCCCGGGCAGCAACATGCAGAAGTTGAGCGCGTGGAGGAAACGCTGCTCGCCGATCCAGCGCTTTTCATCGACCAATATGCGGTGCATCACCGCGATCTGCCCCGCCGGCCCGCCGAACGACAGCGCCGCAATGCGCAGCCACACGCGCACCGCTTCGCCGAGCGGAATCGGCGTTCCGGTCATGCTTCAGCCAGCAGGTGTGCGGTCACTTTTTGCCGAAAAAGCCCGATGCCATGCCGGTCAGGTCGTTGAGCGGGTTCCCGTCGCCGTCGCGGTCGAGCATCCCCATGATTCCAGCCGCGCCATCGGCTTGCAGCATCGTCGCAAACTTGCCGAGCGCGCCCTCGCCGCCGATCTGCGCGATCAGCTCCTGCATCTTGTCGAGCGGCAGGCCGGTTGCGGCGGCTGCACCTTCGGCGGTGTCGCCCTGCATCTGATGATGCTTCGCCAGCGCCTGCACCGCCGACTCGACATGCTCGGGCGACAGCCCGACCTTGGCCGCGAGATTTGCGAGTCCGTCGGTGCCGCCGACCTGGCCGAGGATCGAGTTGAGGATGCTCATCTGCGTCGCTCCTTGAATGGGGAAATGCCCGGCGCGATCCTACCCCAGCGGGTGGAGCACGTCGAGGCGGGCGATCACCGCACGGATGCCGTCTTCACCCGCGATGGCAAGGTCGATCGGACGCCCGTCCAATCCCGGGTCATGCGCATTGAGAAATTCGAGCACAGCCGCATTGTCGCGCAACCGCTCCCAAACGAGCGTCGCCACACGGCCCTGACGCGCCACCGCGTCGGGGGCGAGGCGCGGCTTGTCGCTGTGGCGGCGGAACTGGCGGGTACGGGGTTTGTCGGTTTCGGCGGGCGGTGGGTTCAGCATGGCACGCGCGTCAGCGAACCTTCCTCGCCCAGCGCGCTGCGCAGCACGCGGATGCGCTCGGCATAGCCCTGTGCCAGCCCGTGGTGCGACCGGGTCGCGCATAGGCAATCCGACGATTTGGCGCGCATCAGAGACACCTGATGCCGGTAGAGGAGGTAGTTGAGGTCCATATTGCAGCCCACGTCGTGTAAGCGGGAGCGCGAAAACTCTCTCAGTCGCCGGCGCCTACGGAGCATGTGCCGACGATGATCGGCATATAGGGGCTCGCACCGGAAATAGCCAGCGATGGCCCGGCCGGCGGCCGGGCCATCGCGGCGGTCAGGCGGGTTCGGTCGCCTTGCTGCGGCTGCGCGGTGCGGCCTCGCGCACGCCTGCGTCGACATGGCTTTCGAACTGCGCGAAATTGGCGACGAATTCGTCCACCAGCTTGGCCGCCGTCGCATCATATTCGCCCTTGTCAGCCCAGGCGGCGCGCGGGGCGAGCCGGTTGGGGGCGATAGCGCCGACCGCGGCCGGGACCCTGGA
>CAZWZP010000060.1:10361-10599 GCA_964638925.1 uncultured Stakelama sp.
CCGAAATTGGGATCCTGCCGGAACTCCGCATCCTTCAGGCTGCCGTCGAGCGCGGCATTGAGCAGCGCGCGGGTGACGCGGATCGGCATCCGCTTGATCCCCGGCATCGTCGCCTTGCCGCCGCTCCAGCCGGTGTTGACCAGCCAGCAATCGACCCCGCCCTTCGCGATCCGCTCCTTGAGCAGATTGCCATAGACCGACGGGTGGCGCGGCATGAACGGCGCACCGAAACAGGTCG
>CAZWZP010000060.1:10626-15842 GCA_964638925.1 uncultured Stakelama sp.
CGCCGATCTCGGTCCCCGCGACGCGCGCGGTATAGCCCGAAAGGAAGTGATACATCGCCTGTTCCGGCGTCAGCTTCGCGATCGGGGGCAGCACGCCATAAGCGTCGGCGGTGAGGAAGATGATGTTCTTCGGCACCGGCCCGAGATTGTCCGCGCTCGTGTTGGGGATGAACTCGAGCGGGTAGGAACCGCGGCTATTCTCCGCCAGGCTGTTGTCGTTGAAGTCGAGCTCGCGCGTCTCCGGGTCCATCACGACATTTTCGAGCACCGTGCCGAAGCGCTTGGTGGTCGCGAAAATCTCCGGCTCGGCCTCGGGTGACAGGTTGATCATCTTGGCATAGCAGCCGCCTTCGAAATTGAAGACTGCGGTGTCGGACCAGCCATGCTCGTCATCGCCGATCAGCGTGCGGCTGGCATCGGCCGACAGCGTCGTCTTGCCCGTGCCCGACAGGCCGAAGAACACCGCCGTATCGCCGTTCGGGCCGATATTGGCCGAACAATGCATCGGCATGATACCCTGCGGCGGGAGCAGATAGTTGAGCAGGCCGAACACGCTCTTCTTCATCTCGCCAGCGTAGGCCGTGCCGCCGATCAGGATCAGCTTTTCGGTGAGGTTCACCGCGATCACCGTCTCGCTGCGGCAGCCGTGCTTGGCGGGGTCGGCGCGGAAGCTGGGCAGGTCGATGATCGTATATTCGGCAGCGAAATCGCGCAGCTCATGCGCTTCGGGCCGGACCAGCAAAGTGCGGATGAACTGGCTGTGCCAGGCGAGCTCGTTGACCACGCGCACGGTGACGCGATGCTCGGGCTGCGACCCGCCATACAGGTCCTGGACGAACAACGTGTCCTTCGTGCCGAGAGCGCTGAGGAAATCGGCCTTAAGCGCCGCGAAATGCTCGGGCGTCATGCCCACATTGGTGCTGCCCCACCACACGGTGTTTTCGGTCTCGGCATCGCGGACGATGAACTTGTCCTTCGCGCTGCGCCCGGTGTGCTTGCCGGTTTCGACCACCAGCGGGCCGTCCTTGGCCAGGCGGCCTTCACCGCGGCGGACGGCATGCTCGACCAGTTGGGCGGGCAGCAGGTTCCAATGGATGGCGGTGTCCGCCCCGACGCCCAGCGCGTCGAGGCCGATCTTCGGGGTACGATCGGTCACGTCTCTCTCCTCCGCCGCGTCGTTCGCACGGCATTGCATTCATATGCGTAGGAGTCGCGCATAGGCGTCGGCGAAAACGGGGGTCAACGCCAGTAACCGGTGTCAAAAGCGCGGTAACCGTCTATTTTTGGGTGACAACGCTGACCTGTTGCACCGAAGTGCGGATCGACCCGATCAGGCCCAGCTCCAGCCAGTGGTTGAGGATCGCGCCCGCTGCCGCTGCGGCTTCTTCCGGGGGGAGGCGTTCGGCGAGACCCGCACAGATGTCGCCGAAGGTCGCGCCGTGCAGTGCGGCGTTCAGTGCTTCGCCCTCATGGTCGGGGAGCAGGGCGAACACCGTTTCCTCGCCTTCGCGCCAGACCAATAGCCAGGGGCGCGAGTCCAGTCGTTCCACCACCGGCTGATCCGCGTCGCCGGACAGCGACCGCCACAGGCGGGGGAGATCATGGGTGACCGGGCGCAGCGCGGTGCCTGCGATCGGCACGGGGACGAAACCCTCCCAATCCGCTGCATCGAACGCTGCGGTCGCGGCGGCGAATCCGGCATGGGTCACCGGCATGTCGTCGGCTGCGGTAAAGGCGCATTGCATCGCCCATTCGAGCCAGGCCAGTTCCGCCACATCGGGGTCGTGCGCGAACAGCTCGGCGCAGGTCTCGGCGAACCCCGCCCCCACCCGGTCGATCGTCCAGGACGACGGGGGATGCGCGATCAGATGGTGCGCCGCCGCCTGATGAAAGGCCTCGGTGCCGACCAGCCGCGCGGTGCGCGCATAGCTTTCGCCCAGCACATCGAGCAGCCGCGCGCGATAGCCGTTGCGGTACACCGCCATTCCTGCCGCGTGCGTGGCGTCGAGGCCGGACGGCAAGGGCGCGTCATCATCGTGCAGGCAGGCGAGAAACGCGTCCTGCAATTGGGCAAGCGCGGTCATGCCGCCGCCTCCAGCCGGGCGATGGCGGCGATGCTGCGCGCGCGATCGAGTTCGGCGAGCAGATCGGGCAGCGGCGGGATCGCGTCGTCGCGCTCGATCATCACCGCGACGGGCCCGAGCAGCGCCATCGCCCGCGCAAACAGGCCCCAGACGGCGTCGCAGACCGGCCGGTCATGCGTGTCGCTCACGATCTCCCCCGGCGTGTGCCCGGCGAGATGCACCTGCCGCACCCGGTCGGCGGGGATGCCCGCCAGATAATCAAGCGGGTCGAAACCGTGGTTGCTGGCGCTGACGTAGATGTTGTTGACGTCGAGCAGCAGGTAACAGTCGGTGCGACGGCTCATCTCGGCCAGAAACTGCCATTCGGTGAATTCGTCCTGGGGGAAGGACAGATAGCTCGACGGATTTCGAACAGCAGCGCGCGACCCAGCACGTGCTGGGCATGGTCGATATTGTCGCACACCAGATCGAGTGCATCGCGCGTCAGCGGCATCGGGAGCAGATCGTGGCTGTTGTGCGCGCTGGTGCGGGTCCAGCACAGATGATCGGAGACCCACAGCGGGTCGATCCGGTCGGCCAGCGCCCGTAGCCGGGCGAGATGGTCGGCATCGAGGCCGTGCGCCGATCCGATCGACATCGACACGCCATGCAGGATCACCGGCAGCTTCGCGCGCACCTGTTCGAGAATGCTCAGCGGGCGCCCGCCATCGACCATGAAGTTTTCGGAAATCACCTCGACGAAATCGACCGCGACCGCGCCTTCCAGGAACTCGCGATAATGGTCGCGGCGCAGACCAAGGCCGAAGCCGCCAAATTGCGTCACTGACTGCATCGCTGTGCTCCTTGGCGGGCAAAGATGGATCCGGCGGGCCGGCGTTGCGGGGGAGCGGCCCGCCGGATCAGGCGGGATCAGCCGAGGTCGCCGATCGTCCCGCCCTTCGAGAGGCACTCGCCGGCCTTCATCGCCTTGAAGCCATGGCCCTTGCACGCATTCTGGCCCTTGCACTGATGCTCGGTCGTCGCGCAGTCCGACTGGCCCTTGCAGCTGTGCAGCCCATAGCAATGGACGGTGTCCTTCGCGCCGATCGCGCGGCCCTTGCTCCCTGCAGGCGTGTCAGCGGCGAAGGCCGCGACCGAACCCAGTGCGATGGCGGCGGCGGTGGCGGCGATGGATGCGGCGGTGCGCGTTGCGGTCTTCATGTCGCTAGTCCTTTCAGGCGGATCGTCGTGCGAATGCGCACATCGGCCAGTTCGCTGTCCCCGGCACTGCGGTTACAGCCGAAACAATTTTTCGTTCGCTGTAACGATCGCCGCCGCGCCGCCGAATGCGCCGCTGTGCCGATGATCCCATGCATCGGCATCGCACCCACAGCCGGAGACGATGACGATGACCAGTTCCACGATTGCCCGCCTCGCCGGGCTTGCCGCCACCGCCGGACTTGCCGCCGCGCTCGGTACCGCCCCCGCCGCCGCGCAAAAGCCCGAGATGGAAAAATGCTATGGTATCGCCAAGGCGGGTAAGAATGACTGTGCGGCGGGCCCCGGCACCAGCTGCGCCGGCACGTCGACCCGCGACTATCAGGGCAATGCCTGGAAGCTGGTGCCCAAGGGCACGTGCGCGAAGACCGAAACGCCCAAGGGCAAGGGTTCGCTGACCCCGGTCCAGCGCTGATCCCTTCGCACCAGACAGGATATCGACATGCAGCGCATCGCATCTTTGGTCGACCGGGCCGTCACGCTGGTCGGTTCGCGCACGGCAGAGGGCGTTGCGCTGCTCCTCACGCGGGTCGCGCTCGCCGGCGTGTTTTGGCGCGCGGGCCGCAGCAAGGTGGTGGAGGGGAGCTGGTTCGAACTCAGCGACTCCACCCGCTATCTGTTCGAAAATGACTACAGCGCGGTTCCGCTGCCGCCCGAGCTGGCGGCGCCGATGGCGCTGATGGCGGAGCATCTGTTCCCCGCCCTGCTGCTGGTCGGCCTGGCGACGCGCTTCTCGGCGCTCGCGCTGCTGGGCATGACATTGGTGATCCAGCTGTTCGTCTATCCCGATGCCTGGTGGGCAACGCATCTCCTGTGGGTCGCGCTGGCGAGCATGTTGATCGTGCGCGGCGGCGGAATGCTGTCGCTCGACGCGCTTGCCGGCAACTGGCACCGTCGGCGCGGCTGACACCAGCTCGGACGGACGGGGACGTCGATGATTGCAGACGAAGGCAGCTTCGTGCGCCTGATGATCGCGTCACAGGCGGGTGACGCGCGCGCCTATACGGTGTTGCTGACCGAGGTGCAGCGATGGCTGGAACGCTATTTCCGCCGCCGCGTCGCACCGGCCCAACTCGACGATCTGGTGCAGGACGTGCTGCTGGCGTTGCACGCCAAGCGTGCGACCTGGGACGAGACGCGGGCGTTTCTCCCCTGGCTCGCCGCCATCGCGCGCTATCGCTGGGTCGATCATCTGCGCCGCGTCTATCGCACCGCCGAAGACGCGCTGGAGGATCAGGATTCGGCGGAGGATAGCGACGAAGAGGCGGTGCTGGCGCGGATGAGCCTCGATCGGCTGTTCGTCCACCTGCCGCAGGGCCAGTGCGAGGCGATCGTGCTGGTCAAGATCAAGGGGCTTTCGGTGATCGAAGCCGCCGAACGCAGCGGTCAGAGCGAAAGCCTGATCAAGGTGAATATTCATCGCGGATTGAGAAAGCTCGCCGCGCTCGTAGAAGAGGCCGATTGACCATGACCCGCCCGCCGTCCCCCCTGATTGCGCAGCTTGCGAGCGAGCTGGAGCCGGTCCGGCCGATCCGCATGGCGCATGGCCGCGCGCTGCTGGCCTTGTCTATGCTCGCCACGATTGGCGTGGTCGCACTGGGGCTGGGCCTGTGGTCCGGCCCGCTGCAGGGCGAGGCGGCGGTGATGTTCTTTGTCGCCAATGCGCTGATCGGGCTGGTCGGGGTGACGGTGGCCGAGACAATGGTGCTGGAGATTCCCGCCGGGCTTGAAACGCCCTTGCCGCTCAAGGCGGCGATCTGGGCGGTGACGCTGTTTCTGCTGGCCTATGCCCGGCACATGCGCGCGGCGGGTGTGCTGCGCTAACGCGCTCCTGACTTGCGCTGCCCGATCAGCCGCACATAGGTGTCGGCGACC
>CAZWZP010000061.1:0-594 GCA_964638925.1 uncultured Stakelama sp.
CGCGTGCAAAAGGACTATTTTATCAGCCACGGCACCACGCTCGCCGGGCTGATGGCCGATCACGGCGTCGACCCCTATGAATATCTCGCCGACGTCCACGACATCGAGATGGACGTGCTCGAACACAATGCCCCGCTCGCCGCCGCGATTGCCAAGCTGCCGGGGCGCAAGCTGGTCTTCACCAACGCCGACGCACCCTATGCCGAGAAAGTCCTCGACCGCCTCGGCATCCGCGAGCATTTCGAGGCGATCCACGACGTCCACGCCAGCAGCTACCATCCCAAGCCGCAC
Source organism: uncultured Stakelama sp. (assembly GCA_964638925.1). Classification (GTDB taxonomy): domain Bacteria; phylum Pseudomonadota; class Alphaproteobacteria; order Sphingomonadales; family Sphingomonadaceae; genus Sphingomonas. Next base: position 292 of record CAZWZP010000061.1, read on the forward strand.
CCGCACGCCTATGCCAGCGTGTGCGAAGCCTATCGCATCGACCCGAAGCGGGCATTGTTCGTCGAGGACATGGCGCGCAACCTCGCCCCGGCCAAGGCGATCGGCATGACCACCGTCTGGGTCGATAATGGCTCGGAACAGGCACCCGATGCCGACCGCAGCTTTATCGACCACATCACCCACGACATTTGCCACTGGCTCGAAACCATTCAGGAGCATCCATGACCGACCTCGCCGCCACGATCGACGCCGCCTGGGAAGACCGCGCCAACATCTCGCTCGCCACCACCGGCGCGGTGCGTG
>CAZWZP010000061.1:659-888 GCA_964638925.1 uncultured Stakelama sp.
CTGGCAGGTCAATCAGTGGCTCAAGAAGGCCGTGCTCCTCTCCTTCCGCCTCAACGACAATGCGGTCGGCCATGGCGGCTTCGACAAGGTGCCGCTCAAGACGGCGGGCTGGGACGACGCGCGCTTCCGGGAGGCAGGCTTCCGACAGGTGCCGGGCAGCGTCGTGCGCCACGGCGCGCATATCGGCCGCAACGTCGTGCTGATGCCCAGCTTCGTGAACATCGGCGCG
>CAZWZP010000061.1:967-15682 GCA_964638925.1 uncultured Stakelama sp.
TCCACCTCTCGGGCGGCGTCGGCATCGGCGGCGTGCTCGAACCGCTTCAGGCCGATCCGGTGATCATCGGCGACGGCGCCTTCATCGGCGCCCGCGCCGAAGTGGCCGAAGGCGTCCGCGTGGGCGAAGGTGCGGTCCTCTCGATGGGCGTCTATCTCGGCGCCAGCACCAAGATCGTCGACCGCGCCACCGGCCACATCTATCGCGGCGAAGTGCCCCCCTATGCCGTCGTCGTCCCCGGCACCCTACCCGGCAAGGACGGCGGCCCCGGCCTGTACTGCGCGGTCATCGTCAAGACCGTCGATGCCCAGACCCGCAGCAAGACCGGGATCAACGAGCTGCTGCGCGACTAAAGACCCTTTGTTACCTCTCCCCTTGATGGGGGAGAGGATAGCGAAGCTTGGCAGCTTGCGGCCTAGCGTAGCTTGGAGAGGGGTAGAGCGGAGCGCAGCTCCGCCTTTCCGACCCCGTGGTGTCAAAACCCATTTCCTACAGCCCCCCGGCTGGGTTAGTCGTTTCCAATGCAACCAACCCCGCCCCTCGCCCCGGCTGACACCGCCCCTACACACGCTTTTTTTGTCAGTTTTGTCGTCAGTTTCGTCGCAGGAACACCGGCATGACCGACCCGATGACCTATGGACGCTACCTCGCGCTCGACGCGCTGCTCACCGCCCAGCATCCGATCTCGGCCGAGCATGACGAGCTGCTGTTCATCGTCATCCACCAGACCAAGGAACTCTGGCTCAAACAGATGATCGCCGAGCTCCAGGTCGCGCTCGACCTTGTCCGCGGCGATCGGCTGGTTGAGGCGTATAAGGGCCTGGCGCGGGTCAGCCGGATTCAGGCGGTGATGACGCTGTCGTGGGAAATCCTGACCACGATGACGCCGAGCGACTACACCCGCTTTCGCGACGTGCTGGGGACGAGCAGCGGGTTCCAGTCGGACCAGTTCCGCGCGGTCGAAACGATGCTTGGCCTGCGCGGCGGCGGGGTGCCGGGACCGCTCACCGAGCTTTACGGCGCAGCCCCGAGCCTGTGGGACGAAGCCAATGCCGCGCTCGCCCGTGCCGGGTTCAACCTGCCCGAATCAGCGCTGCACCGCGACTGGGCCAAGCCTTACGAGGCCGACCCGCAGGTCGAGGCCGCATGGGCCAACGTCTATCGCGAGCCGGGAACGCATTGGGAGCTGTACCAGCTCGCCGAAAAGCTGGTCGATATCGACGACGCCCTCGCGACGTGGCGGCACAAGCATGTGCTGACCGTCACCCGGGTGATCGGGATGAAGCCCGGCACCGGCGGCACCCCCGGCGCGTCCTACCTTCAGTCCACGCTGACCAAGCGCGCTTTCCCCGAACTCTGGACGCTGCGGACGTTGCTGTGACCTCTTACAAGCACCTCTTCCAGCGCTCGATCGCCGCCGCCCTCGACCGGCTGCACTTCGCCGCGCACAGCCACCACCTCTGGCCCGACGCGTCGTTCGTCGGCCATCAGGCCGCATGGCAGGACGCCGCCCGCCTCGCCGACCGCAAATGGGACCGGGTGATGGGCGAGATCTGGCCCGCCGCGCAGCGCCACGTCGCCGCCGAGCTGGCGCTGCCCGACCCGTCGTCGGTGGTCTTTGCCGGCAACACCCACGATCTGATCCTGCGCATCGTTTCCGCCCGCAGCGAACGCCCCTTGCGCATCCTTGCCAGCGACGGCGAGTTCCACAGTTTCCGCCGTCAGGCGCAGCGCTGGATCGAAAGCGGTCGGATCACGCTCGACACGGTAACGCGCGGCCCCGACTTCGACGCCCGCTTCCTCGCCGCCGCGCGCAGCGGGACCCACGACCTGATCTTCGTCAGCCACGTCATGTTCGAAACCGGCGCAGTGTTCGGCGCCATCGCCGACCTCGCAGCGCTCGCCCGGCCGGACGGTCCTTGGGTGGTCGTCGACGGCTATCACGGCTTCATGGCGATGGAGACCGACCTGTCGGCGGTCGCCGACCGCATCTTCTACACCGCTGGCGGCTACAAATACGCCATGGCCGGCGAAGGCGTCGCCTTTCTCCACTGCCCGCCCGGCTTCGGCCCGCGTCCGGAAATCACCGGATGGTACGCCGAATTCGCCGATCTAGAAGCCCCGCCTCCGGGGCAAATCGGCTATGCCGCCGATGCAATGCGCTTCATGGGTTCGACCTTCGACCCCAGCGGCCTCTATCGCTTTGTCGCCATCCGCGACATGCTCGCCAAAGAAGGACTGACAACCGCCGCGATCAACGCGCATATCGCGCCGCTGCGCGACCAGCTCCTCGCCGGCCTGCCCGGCACAGTGCTCGCCGACGCCGAACTGCTCAACCCCGGGAGCGACCCGCGCGCCCGTTTCCTCGCCCTGCGTTCACCGCAAGCCCCGGCCTGGAAAGCGGCGCTGATGGAGCAGGACATCATCACCGATGTGCGCGGAGACGTGCTGCGGATCGGCTTCGGTCTCTACCACGACGCCCGCGACGTCGATCGCCTAGTCGCCACCCTGCGCGATCTTGGCGACACCTAGCCGGGGAAGCTCGATGGCCGGACAGCGGTCCATCACGACCTTCAACCCTGCCGCCTCGGCCCGCTTTGCGGCGTCTTCGTTGATCACGCCGAGCTGCATCCACACCGCCTTGGCCCCGACCGCAATCGCCTCATCCACCGCCTCGCCAGCAGCGATCGGCCGCCGGAAGATGTCGACGATGTCGATCGGTTCGCCGATCTGCGCGAGCTCGCGAAACACGAACTCGCCGTGCAGATGCTCGCCGGTGATCTGCGGATTGACCGGGATGACGCGATAGCCATGCTCCTGCAGCATCGCCATCACCCGATAGCTCGGCCGATCCGGCCGGTCGCTGGCCCCGACCAACGCAATGGTCCGCGCCCCTTCGAGCAGCACCTTGATCTCGGCGTCATTGGTGAGGGGCATGGCTCAGCCTTTCTGTGTCTCCAGCCAGGCAAACACCTTCCCGGCCACCTCAGCAAACGCCGCGCCCTCGACCCCGTTCCCGGCAGCGGGGGGCGTGCCTGCATCCGAAGCCGTGCGAATCGCGATATCGAGGGGAATGCGCCCAAGGAACGGCACGCCCAACCGCTCTGCCGCCGCCTCGGCTCCTCCCCGCCCGAACGGGTCCGACACCTCGCCGCAATGCGGGCAGGCATAGCCCGCCATATTCTCGACGATCCCGATCACCGGAATGCCCGCCTTGGCGAACAGGTCGATCGCCCGCGTCGCGTCGATCAGCGCCAGATCCTGCGGCGTCGATACGATCACCGCGCCAGTCGGGCGGTGCTTCTGGATCATCGTCAGCTGCACGTCCCCCGTGCCGGGCGGCAGGTCGAGCACCAAAGTATCCGCCGCGCCCCAATTGGCGTCGACCAGCTGGGTCAGCGCGCCCGCCGCCATCGGCCCGCGCCACGCGATCGCCTGGCCTTCCTCGACCAGCCCGCCCATCGACAGCATCGGCACGCCGTACGCCGTTGCCAGCGGCACCAGCTTCTTGTCATGCGCCACGGGTTTGCGCCCTTCAACGCCCATCAGCTTGGGCTGCGACGGGCCATAAATATCGGCATCGACCAGCCCGACCTTCCGCCCCGCCCGCGCCAACGCAATGGCGAGATTGGCCGAGACGGTCGATTTTCCTACCCCGCCCTTGCCGCTCGCCACCGCGATCAGGCGGCGCGCGACCCGCTGCGCCGTTCGGGCGATTCGCACCTCGTCGATTCCCGGCACGCTGGCCGCTGCGCGCAGATCAGCCTCCAGTGCATCCTGCGCCCCGTCCGGCAATCCGGTCACATCAAGGATGATGCTGGCCCGCGCACCCTCCACCCGCACGGTGGCGCGCCCGGCGGCGATGGGGGCAAGGATGGCCTGAAGCTCGGTCTGATCGGTCATGCCGCGCGACATAGGACGGCTTTCGCGCGCTGCCACTGTAAATCCGCTGCGCGGTCCCTATAAAGGTTGGCATGGTGAGACTGAAAGGCTGGATCGCACGCGCTGCCGGAGTCGGCGGCGTGCTGTGGAACGAGAACAAAGGCCCCTGGGGCGGCGGCAACGGCGACAAGAGTGGCGACGGCGCAGGAGGCGACGGCGGCGGGCCGCGCAACCCTTGGGCGTTTCCGCCCGAGGGCAAGCGTGGCGGCAAATCGAACGTCAGCAGCCTCGACGATTTCCTGAAGCGCGCCCGCCAGGGTGGCGGTGGCGGGAGCGGCGGCGGTCGCGGCGGGCTGCCCACGGGTATGCCCAGCCGCCCGGTCGTGCTGATCGCGATCGGCCTGCTCGTGCTGGCCTGGATCGCCTTCACCAGTGTCCATGTCATTACCCCGGAACAGCGCGGCGTGGTGAAATTGCTCGGCCGTTACTCGCACACCATGGAGCCGGGCATCGGCATGACCCTGCCCGCCCCGATCGCAACGGTTGAGAAGGTCAACGTCCAGAAGATCACCAATGAAGATTTCCCGCAGGGTAGCGGCGAGAATCTGATGCTGACCCAGGATCAGAATATCGTCGATCTGGCCTATGCGGTGCGTTGGGACATCGCCAATCCGGAAGATTTCGTGTTCCAGATCGCCGAGCCCACGATTACGGTGCGCGCGACGGCGGAAAGCGCGATGCGCGCTGCGGTCGCGGGCGTGACCCTCAACCAAGCGATCGGCCCGGGCCGCACCGTGATCGAGGCGCGCGTGCAGCAGACGATGCAGGCGATCCTCGACGAATATAATTCGGGCGTCCGCGTACGCGGCGTTTCGATCAAGAATGCATCGGCGCCGGCGGCGGTAGATGAGGCGTTCAAACAGGTCACCGCCGCGCAACAGGAATCAGAAGGAGCGCGCAACCAGGCGCGTGCCTATGCCCAGCAGGTGACCGCGCTGGCCCAGGGTGAAGCCGCGCAGTTCGACAAAATCTACGAACAATATCGGCTTGCGCCTGAGGTTACTCGCCGCCGCCTCTACTATGAGACGATGGAAGCGGTGCTGGCCAAGTCGAACAAGACCGTGGTCGAACCGCGTGGCGTGGCACCCTATCTTCCGCTTCCGACAGCGCGCGGCAACCCCGCGCAACCTCAGGTCCAGCAAGGTCAGCAGGCGCAACCGGCCCAGTCGGCACAGCAGCAGGGAGGCGCACAGTGAACACCATCCTCACCCGCCCCGTCCTGTTCGGCGGACTCGCCCTCGCCTTGCTGTTCGTGCTGTTCAACACCGTGTTCATTGTCGACGAGACCAAGCAGGCTGTGATCCTGCAGCTCGAACAGCCGGTTCGCACGATCAACAAATACCAGCCGGGCGAACAATTCGGCCGCAGCACCGGCGCGGGCATCAAGGTCAAGGTGCCATTCGTCCAGCGCGTTGTTTGGGTGGACAAGCGCGTGCTCGACATCGAGCTGGAGAATCAGCCGGTGCTCTCGACCGACCAGTTGCGGCTCGAAGTCGACGCCTTTGCCCGTTTCCGTGTCGTCGATCCGCTGCGCATGGTGGTGACCGCAGGGACCGAGCGCCGGGTCGCCGACCAGCTTCAGCCGCTGTTCGGTTCGGCCCTGCGCGCAGAGCTTGGCAAGCGCACCTTCGCCTCGCTGCTGAGCCCGGAGCGCACCGCAGTGATGGACAATATCCAGGCCGGCCTGCAGCGTTATGCCAGCCAATATGGCGTCGAAATCGTCGATGTGCGGATCAAGCAGGCCAATCTGCCCGAGGGTAGCCCGCTCGACTCTGCGCTTCAGCGGATGCGTACGGCACGCGAGCAGGAAGCGACCACGATTCGCGCCAATGGCCAGAAGGACGCGCAGATCATCCGTGCAGAAGCCGACGCGCGCGCCGCAGAAATCTATGCCACCGCGTTCAACAAGGACGCGCAATTCTACGATTTCTGGCGCGCGATGCAGTCCTATCGTCGGACCTTCCTTGGCAATGGACGCGATCCGATGGGCGAAACGTCGATCATCCTGTCGCCGGACAATGATTATCTGCGCGAATTCCGGGGCCAGGGCCGATAGGCGCTGGTCACGACGTGTCAGGAACAAACCGGACCCCAACGGCTGTCGGTTCGTTCATATTCAATCGCCGTTCAGCTATTTGAGGCGAGTAATACACCGATGACCGAACCCACGCCCGGCAAGGGCCGCAACTCCAAGGGCAAGATGACCAAAGGAACCTCTCCCGTGCGCTATGCCTATGCGATCACCTCCGCGCTCCTGATCGGCGGCGCGAGCGCGGCGCTGGTATTTCAGAACCCGGCCGGCGCGCAGACCGCGCAAAATGAACCCGGTGCCATCCAGGCCGCCGCGCCGCGCGCCGGCGCGCCGATGAGCTTTGCCGACATGGTCGCCAAGCTCCAGCCCGCCGTCGTCAACATCTCGACCACCCAGCGGGTGCAGGTCCAGACCAACCCCTTCGCGGGCACGCCGTTCGGCGACCTGTTCGGCGGGCAGCAGGGCGGCGGTGGCCGTCCGGTGACGCGTCAGGCCGAATCGCTCGGCTCGGGCTTCCTGATCTCGGCCGATGGCTATGTCGTCACCAACAATCACGTGATTTCGGCGGGCCAGCGCGGTGCGGTGGTCGAGACGATCAAGGTGACGCTGGCCGATCGCCGCGAATATACCGCCAAGCTGATCGGCCGCGATCCCGCGACCGACCTTGCCGTGCTGAAGATCGAGGGGACCAATCTGCCCTTCGTTCGCCTCGGTGATTCGAACCAGTCGCGGGTCGGCGACTGGGTGATCGCGATCGGCAATCCCTATGGTCTCGGCGGATCGGTGACCGCCGGCATCATCTCGGCGCTCGGCCGCGCGACCGGCCAGGGCGGGCCGCTCGACCGGTTCATCCAGACCGATGCCTCGATCAACCGCGGCAATTCCGGCGGCCCGCTGTTCGACCTGAGTGGCAATGTGATCGGCATCAACTCGCAGATCCTGTCGCCGACCGGCGGCAATGTCGGTATCGGCTTCGCCATTCCGTCGACCGAAGCGCGGCCGATCATCGAAACCCTGATGAAGGGCAGCAGCGTCGAGCGCGGCTATCTTGGCGTCGGCATTCAGCCGCTGACCGACGATCTCGCCAAGTCGTTCGGCGTGCCGAAGGGCAAGGGCGAGCTGATCAGCCGCGTCGAACCGGGCGAGGCCGCAGCCAAGGCCGGGATCAAGCAGGGCGACATCATCGTCAAGATCGACGGCAAGGACGTCACCCCCGATCAGACCCTGTCCTACCTCGCCGCGCGCGTTGCCCCCGGTACGCGCATCCCGGTCGAGCTGATCCGCGACGGCAAGCCGGTGACAGTGCAGGTCACGGTCGGCAAGCGTCCGCCCGAAGAGCAGATCGGCGGGTTCGATCCCGATGCCGATGAAGGCGCACCGGGCGGCGACGATGCGACCCAGGCCGGTCCTGCCTCGCTCGGCGTCAGCGTTACCGCGCTGACCCCGCAGATCGCGCGTACCATCGGCGTCGATCCGGCGACCAAGGGCGTTGTCATTGTCGGCGTCGACCCGGCAAGCGACGCGGCGCAGAAGCAGCTGACCCGTGGTCTCGTCATTACCTCGGTCAACCGTCAGCCGGTCGAAACGCCGGCGGACTTTGCCCGTCTGGTCAATGCGGCCAAGGCATCGGGCGCAGAATCGGTCGTGCTCTACATCATGGCACGCGGCGGTGTCGGCACGTTCCGGTCGGTCGAATTCGCCCGCCGATAGGGGCTGGTTTCGACCCGCATTCTCCTTAATGCTGCGCTCCTGACCATCGGGAGCGCAGCATGTCGGGTGAAGGCGAACTGTTCATTGGCCTTGGTGGGGGCGAGGCGCAGGCGCTCGTCCTGAAACGCGCAAACCGGCACGGCTTGGTCGCGGGTGCGACCGGCACCGGCAAGACGGTCACGCTGCAGGGCCTCGCCGAAAGCTTCAGCCGCGCAGGCGTCCCGGTGTTCGCTGCGGACGTGAAGGGCGACCTGTCGGGCATGGCGATGGCGGGATCGCCGACCGCCAAGACCCACGAGCCGTTCAGCAAGCGCGCCGCCGAGATCGGCTATAGCGACTGGCAATACGCCGCCGCGCCGGTTCAGTTCTGGGACCTGTTTGGCGAGCAGGGCCATCCGGTCCGCACTACCGTCTCCGAAATGGGACCGCTGCTGCTCGCACGGCTGATGGGGCTCAACGACACGCAGGAAGGCGTGCTGACCATCGCCTTCCACGTCGCCGACGATGAGGGGCTGCTGCCTCGACGATCTCCAGGCGATGCTCGCCGCGTGCAGCGAACGCGCCGATGAACTCAGCGCCCGCTACGGCAATGTCGCCAAGACCAGCGTCGGCGCGATCCAGCGGCAATTGCTCCAGCTGCGCAGCCAGGGCGGCGCGCATTTCTTCGGCGAGCCGGCGCTGTCGATTCAGGATTTCATCAAGACCGACGACAACGGCCATGGCGTCGTCAACATCCTCGCCGCCGACAAGCTCATGGCCTCGCCCCGGCTCTACGCCACCTTCCTGCTGTGGCTGCTGTCCGAGCTGTTCGAATCGCTCCCCGAAGTCGGCGACCCGGACCAGCCCAAGCTCGTCTTCTTCTTCGACGAGGCGCATCTGCTGTTCGAGGAAGCACCCAAGGCACTACTCGACAAGGTCGAACAGGTCGTCCGCCTGATCCGCTCCAAGGGCGTCGGCGTCTATTTCGTCACGCAAAATCCGATCGACATCCCCGAGGACGTGGCCGGCCAGCTCGGCAACCGCGTTCAGCACGCGCTGCGCGCCTTCACCCCGCGCGAGCAAAAGGCGATTCGGGCGGCGGCGGAGACGTTCCGCGCCAACCCCGACCTGAACGTCGAAACCGTCATCACCGAGTTGAAGGTGGGTGAGGCGCTGGTCTCGGTGCTGATGGCCGATGGCGCGCCCTCCCCGGTGCAGCGCACCCTGATCAAGCCGCCACGCGGCCGCGTCGGCCCGGTGACACCGGAGGAGCGCAAGATCCTGATCGAGACCGATCTGGTCGGTTCAAAATACGACAATCGCGTCGATCGCGAATCGGCCGAGGAACTGCTGTCCGCCAAGGCAACCGAAGCCTCGGCCGCTGCCGCCGAAGCCAAGGCGAAGGACGAGGCCGAAAAGGCCGCGCTCGCCCAGGCCAAGGACGACGCCCGCGCCGCCAAGGAAGCCGAGCGCCAGCGCCTTGCCGCCCAGCGCGAAGCCGACCGTCAGGCGCGTCTGGAGGAAGCAGCCCGCCGCAAGGCCGAGCGCGAGGCAGCGAACAATCCCTGGAACCGCGCGGTCAAGTCCGCGACGCAATCCGCCTCCACCGCCGCCGGCCGCGCCGTCGCTGGCGAGGTGTCCAAGGCGGTCTTCGGCAAGAAATCCGGCGTCGGCGCGAGCGTGGTCGGCGGGATCGTTCGCGGCATATTGGGCGGGTTGTTCAAGGGGCGGTGACGCCCCCCTTACATCACCGCCAGCAGCGACTTGATCGACACAAACGCAAACGCCACCGAACTATCTGCGACACCATAGGGGATGAAGATCGAGTCCCCATGGCGGAGCGCGCCGCACGAATAGACGACGTTGGGGACATAGCCCTCGCGATCCTCGCTCGCCGCCGCCAGGATCGGTTCGCTGGTGCGACCGATGACCTTCGACGGATCATTCTTGTCGAGCAAAGCCGCGCCGATCGAATATTTGCGCATCGCCCCGACGCCATGGGTCAGCATCAGCCAGCCCTCTTCCAGCTCGATCGGCGGGCCGCAATTGCCCATCTGGACCAGCTCCCAGGGGAATTTCGGGGTGATCAGCTTTACGCCTTCGTCCCAGTGCGTCAGGCGATCGGACTCAATCAGGAAGATATTCTCCCCGTCCTGCCGCCCGATCATCATATATTTGCCGTTCACCTTGCGCGGGAACAGCCCCATGCCCTTGTTGCGCGCGGCGCTGCCGGTCATCGGCACCAGGTCGAATGCGCGCCAGTCGCGGGTGCGCAGCATCTCCGACTGGATCTGCGACCCGTTATAGGCGGTATAGGTGCCGAGCCACTCGTCGCTACCATCGTCATGGGTGAAGCGCGTCAGCCGCATGTCCTCCAGCCCGTTGGACTGGGCACGGGTGATCGGAAACAGCAGCGTGCCCGACAGCGTCGAATCGCGGTGACGATGCACCTTGACCGCACCCTCGGGCGCGCGCTCCTCGTCGCCTTGCGCGTCGGCAGAGGTGGCAAAGGGCGGCTCCGGTGCCAGCATCAATTCGTTACGGTCGGTGATGATCCCCTCACGGAACGCAACCGAAGAGATATGCCCCTCCCCCACCGCGCGCAGGCTCATCAGGATGCGCAACGACCCTTTGGGCATACCCGACTGGTCGTGATGCGGCACCGCGCTGGGGTTCATCAACGCGGCGGCGGCATAGCTGTATTCGTGGCAGAAATAGGCGCCGATCAGCTGACGCTTCTCGTCGCCGATGCTCGCGCCGTCGAGGCCAAGCTGAACCTCGATCTCGTCGTACCGGGTCATGAACACGCGCCGCGTCTGCCAATGGCGCGCCTCAAAATCCTTGAGCACTGTCTCAAGCTGCCCGCGCGCCTCGCCGGGTGACATGTCGAGCACCGCGCGTACCAACCGTTCGGTACGCGACGGCGCGCCATTGGTCGATTGCCAGCCAATATGGAAGGGACGCACCACCACGCGCGACGGATCGGCGTGCAGCCGAAGCGGGTGATGGTACAGATCAAGCATATGTCCCCCCGGACTCTTCAACGCCATATGCATGGTTATGCGACGGCTTTTCCAGGGTCTGCCACGTTTTGCGCGCGCCGCGAAAGGGCGGAAATCGCACAACTCGCCAACTGGAGCGCCAGGATCGATTCCGCGCCCTGATTGCGGTTGAGGCCATGCGGCGTCAGGCCGTCAAAGCAACCGCCATCCGACGTGCTGGCGAGCGGCAGGCCGAGGTCGTTCTGGCCGAGATACCAGCGATAGGCCCGCAACCCCTCATCCACCCAGCGCGCATCGCCGGTCGCATCGAACGCGGCGGCACAGGCGTCGATCGTCGCCTGCGCCTCCAGCGGCTGCTGGTCGAACGGCATCGGATCGGCATAGGCGCGACCGAAGCTCTCGGTTCCGATCGCGCGAAATCCCCCGTCGGGCGCGGTCTGCTGCGCGACAATCCAGTCCAGCGTCGACAGCCCGCAAGCTGTGAAGTCAGGCCGCTTCAGCGCCTGCCCCGCGCGGATCAGCGCCTCGGGCAGGCGGGCATTGTCATAAGCGAGGACGATTTCAAACCATTCCCATTCCGGGCGGCGGGCGATGTCGAGCAGCGCCATCAGCTCCGCGCCGAACCGCTCGAGCAAGCTGCGCGACAAAGCGTGGCCGGGATGCGCGTCGAGCATGGCGGCGGCACCCAGCATGGCGAAGGCGCGCGCGCGCGGACTGCCGAAATCCACTGCGATCGACGCGGTCTCGTCGAACAGGATGCGCGCCCAGTCGCGATATTTGGATGCGCGCGCCTCCGCCGCAGTAACCCCCAACGACCACAGCGCGCGGCCGTTCGAATCCTCCGAACCCTTGTCCTCGCACCATTGCCGGTCGAAACTCATGAAGTTGCGGAAACGCTGCAGATCGGGGTTCCAGGCATATTGCACAAAGCCCGCGAATACGCTGGTCCAGCGGTCGCGCTCGCTCTCGTCGAGCGGGTCGATGCGGTGCATCAGGATCAGCGCGCGGGCATTGTCGTCGATGCAATAGCCGTGACGGCGGTCAGGCACCGCATAGATTGAATGCTGAAACATCCCGGTCGAATCGCTCATCCGCTCGACCGCGCGGAAATCGGCGGGCAGCACGGTGGCGCGCGCGCCGGGCGTCGCCCGGATGCGCGGCGGACGCGTATCGCGCACCGCGTCCAGCAAATCTGCCACCGCTTCGGCGATGCGCGGCCAGATCATCGTCCGGCCGCGGTCATAGGCGCGGCGTGCCATCGCGCCGCGCGCATCGTCATCGTCGAGCAGCGCACCGATCGCCCTGGCAAAAGCCCCACTGTCGCCGAACGGAACCAGCACGCCATGATCGTTGGCCAGAATCTCGGTCGCATGGACATAGGGGGTCGAGACTATCGGCTTCCCCATCGCCACGGCATAGGACAGCGTCCCCGACGTGATCTGCGCCGGATTGGGATAGGGCGTGGCGTAAATGTCCGCCGCCTGGAGATAGTCGAGCAGTTCGCTCTGCTCGACAAAGGCGTTGATGAACTGAATGTGCCGCTCAACCCCAAGCTGCGCTGCAAGCGCGTGGAGGCGGTCGCGATACGCCTCACCCTCATGCGCCACCAGATTGGGATGCGTCGCGCCGAGGATCACATACAGCGCGTCGGGGTGGCCCGCGACGATCGCGGGAAGCGCCTCGATCACCGTTTCGATCCCCTTGCTCGGTGCAAGCAGGCCGAACGTCAGGATGACCTGCCGCCCTTCCCAGCCGAAGCGCGGCTTCATCGTGTCGGGATTGACCAGCGCGCGGTCGGGGACGCCATGCGGGATCACCACCACCTTGCGCGGATCGACGCCATGCGCGCGGTGCAGGATATCGCGGCCCTTCTCGGCCATCACGATCACCCGCGCAGCGCGGCGCAGCAGCGCTTCCATTACCCGGCGTTCGTCCGGATTGGGCTGCTCCAGCACGGTATGCAGCGTCGCAATCACGGGGAGGCCGCTGCGGTCGAGCAAGGCGATCAGATGCTCGCCCGCCGAACCGCCATAGATGCCATATTCATGCTGGACCCAGATCGCCTGCGCGCCCGAGGCGTCGATCGCACGCGCAGTTTCGAGATAGGCGGCGCGATCGTCCTGCGGGATCGTCGCGGTTACTGCCGGCGGGAAGGCGTAGCTACCGGGGCGGTCGTCCATTGCATAGACATCGACCCGCATGGCGGGAAAACGGGCACGCATCGCTTCGAAGCAATCCGTCGTGAAGGTCGCCAGACCGCATTTGCGGGGCAGGAAATTGCCGATCAGCGCAATGTGATCGACCCGATCCGGCAACTGCGACGTTAGCGTCATCCCGCATTCCTTCGCATCGACAACATGGATAAACCCGAAGCCCGGGCAAGCAATCTCCAAACGTTATCGTGACACTATGGTTGCATCTTTGCTGCAATGCAACATCGCAAAATCGGCGAGATCACCCCCGCCCGCGATAGCCCGAAACGTCCTGCGCCGGGATCCACACCCCGACCGGCGGTTCACCCGATTGCCAGAACACGTCGATCGGAATGCCGCCACGCGGATACCAATAGCCGCCGATGCGCAGCCATTTCGGCTTCATCTCGTCGAACAGCCGCTGACCGATCCCGACCGTGCAATCCTCATGATACGCGCCATGGTTGCGAAAGCTGCCGAGAAAGAGTTTGAGCGATTTGGATTCGACGATCGTGTCGCCCGGCACATAGTCGATCACCAGATGCGCAAAATCGGGTGCTGCCGTGATCGGGCAGAGCGAGGTGAACTCAGGCGAGACGAAGCGGACGAGATAATCGCTTCCCGGACGCGGGTTGGGAACATAATCGAGCACCGCCTCTTCGGGCGATGCAGGGAGCGCGCTGGTCTGGCCTAGGAATTTGGGTGTCATGGCCAGCGATGTAGGAAAGGCGTTGCGGAAATGAAACGGGGGATCGACACGCTGATACCGGTCCTGGGCGATCAGTTGTCGCCCGGCCTGTCGGCGCTGCGCGATGCCGACCCCGCAACCAGCGTGATCCTGATAATGGAGGTCAAGGAGGAAGCGACCTATGTCCGCCATCACAAGAAGAAGATCGCGTTCCTGTTCGCCGCGATGCGCCACCATGCCCACGCGTTGGAGCAGGCCGGGTGGCGGGTCGATTATGTCCGCCTGGATGATCCCGACAATAGCGGCAGCCTGACCGGCGAACTCGCCCACGCGATCGAACGCCATCGCCCGGCCCGCATCATCGCCACCGAAGCCGGTGAGTGGCGCGTACGGCACGCCATGGAGCTGTGGTCAGACAAGTTCGACGTGCCCGTGGAGATCCGCGAAGACGACCGCTTCATCGCCAGCCATGCCGAGTTCGAGGCTTGGGCCGAGGGCCGCAAGCAGCTGCGCATGGAATTCTTCTACCGCGAGATGCGGCGCAAGACCGGCCTGCTGCTCACCGAGCGCGGCGAGCCGGAGGGCGGCCAGTGGAATTTCGACAAGGAAAACCGCAAGCCCGCCGCACGCGACCTCACCATGCCGCAACCGCTATCGTTCGCGCCGGATGCGGTCACGCAAGAGGTGATCGCGCTGGTCGCTAACCGCTTCGCCGACCATCCCGGCACCCTCGACGGATTCGATTTCGCGGTCACGGCGCAGGATGCCGAGCGGCAGCGCGCGCATTTCCTGCGTTACGCCCTGCCGCAGTTCGGCGATTATCAGGACGCGATGCTGACCGATGTGCCGTTCCTGTGGCACTCGATCCTGTCGCCCTACATCAATTGCGGGCTGCTCGATCCGCTCGACCTGTGCCGCCGGGTCGAGGCGTCGTACCGCGCCGGCCACACCCCGCTCAACGCCGCCGAGGGGTTCATCCGCCAGATCATCGGCTGGCGCGAATATGTGCGCGGCATCTATTGGCGCGAGGGGCCGGATTACACGTCGCGCAATTTTCTGGAGGCGAAACGCCCGCTCCCCGCCTTCTACTGGACCGGCGACACCGACATGCACTGCATGGCACAGGCGATCGGGCAGACGCTGCAAAATGCCTATGCGCATCATATCCAG
>CAZWZP010000062.1:0-14116 GCA_964638925.1 uncultured Stakelama sp.
CTGGACGATACCATACGGGCGACCGCTGTCACCTGGCTGGCGCGTTTGCGCGCGCCTGACAGCGCGGACCATCATGAGGATTTCGAGGCCTGGTACGCCGCCGATCCCCGACATGCCGACATCTATGACGAGGTTCTCGCAAACTGGGAGAACATGGCCCTGGCGGCGCAGACGCCTGCCGCTGAACCGGCGCGGCGCCAAACTGCCCGGGCTGTGGATCGGCGCCGCCCGACATTGGCCTTCGCAGCGGCGGCGGCTGTCCTCCTTGTCATCTTTGCAGGCATCGGCATGTCGCGGCTCGATGGGCCTTGGTCGAGGGCAGTCGAGCCGACCGAGATCGCCAGCCGGCTCGGTGAGATCCGCACCACCACGCTTTCCGATGGCTCGCGCGTGACGCTCGACACCGACAGCCTGCTCCTGGTGGCCTATACGGATGGCGAACGTAGATTGTTGCTCCGTCGGGGGCGTGCTCGTTTCGATGTAGCGCATGACACGGCGCGGCCGTTCGTTGTCCAGTCGGATGGCGGCTTGATCATTGCGCACGGAACCGTGTTCGATGTCGAACAGCAGGCACGGCGGATGACCGTGTCGCTCCTGCGCGGATCGGTCGAGGTCCGCACAGCCGTGACTTGGACAGGCGAAACGGTCGGCAAGGGTCGATTGCTGCGTCCTGGCCAGCAGCTTGCACTCGAGCCGCAAACCCCGGCTGGATCGCCGGTGCCGCTTCGGGAATCGGACATGCGGTGGACCTCGGGCATGCTGTCCTTCGAGGACGCACCGCTCGCGCAGGTGGTGGCAGCCACGAACCGCTACAATGACCAACAGATCCGGCTGGCGGACCCCAAGTTGGGCGCGTTGCGGTTCACCGGCACCTTCGCCGCGACAAAGCCCCGTGAGCTTGCCCACATGCTGGCGGCAACCTTCAATCTCGACGTCGCGCTCGCCGATCGCGGCACCCTCATCCTGTCTCGGCGTCGATAGCCGAAAAAAATCCCAGGGTAGGCGACGCCCCTGGTGTCGAAGCCCCCAAGCGATACCACGTCGGCGTCGCGCAGGGGCAATTGACGATGACAATATTGCGCAACGCGGCGTTCGCGACTTCGATTTCGACATGCACGGCCGCCTTGATCCTGGGTTCGGCCCCGGCATCAGCACAAGCCTCCGGGCGACAGACCTACCGCCTTCCGGCACAGTCGTTGGCCGAATCGCTGCGCGCAGTCGCCATTGCATCCGGTCGCAGCATCATCGCGCCTTCCATTCTGGTCAGCGGCAAGGACGCGCCAGCCCTGGACGGGGATCACACCGCCGAAGAGGCGCTGAACGCCCTGCTTGCCGGCTCGGGCCTGCGTTACCGCTTTATCGCTACGGGTCTGATCATCGAGCGGGATTCGGCTTCGCGGGAGACTGCGCAACAGTCAGACCAGTCTGAAGTCGTTGTGACCGGCAGCCGTATTCGCGGAGCGCCGCTGGCGTCTCCGGTCGTCCGGCTGGACCAGCAAGCAATACGCGATGCCGGTCAGTCGGACCTTGGCGAGGTCGCACGCAGCGTGCCGCAAAGTTATGGCGGCGGGCAGAATCCGGGCGTGGGCTTCAATGTCCCTTCCAGCACCGGCGGAAATGTCGGCGGGGGATCGTCGTTCAACCTGCGCGGACTTGGCAGCGACGCAACGCTGACGATCCTAAACGGCCGCCGCCTCCCTTATGATTCTGCGCGGCAAGGCGTCGATGTCTCGGCAATTCCCCTGGCGGCGGTCGACCGCATCGAAATCGTCGCCGACGGCGCTTCGGCGCTCTATGGCTCCGATGCCGTTGGCGGGGTGGTCAACGTCGTCCTCAAGCGCGATTTCGACGGGATCGAGACACGCGCGCGCATCGGCGGCTCGACCGAGGGCGGCAATTTCCAGCAGCAATATGGCGCGATCGCGGGCGGTCGCTGGGACAGCGGCAGCGCCTTCATCACCTATGAATATGCCGACAACACCGCGATCAGCGCGGCCGACCGCGATTATGCCGCCTCGCGTCCCGGCATCACGCTGCTTCCCGCGAGCACGCGCCATGCCATTGCCGCCAGCGGTCATCAACGACTGACGGACGCCCTCTCGATCGAGGCCGACGCGCTCTATAATCACCGCACCAGTGCGACGACATATCCGCTCAATTTTGCGGGCGACCTTGCAGCCAGCCGAACGACGCAAAGCTTCGAGGCCGAATCCTACGCGCTGGCCGCGAGCCTGCGCTGGTCACTGGACCTGTGGCGGGTGAATCTCACCGGCAGCTTTGGTGAAAGCAGCACGGCCTTTCGGGGAGACACCTTCGTCAACAATGCCTTCGCCAGTAGCGCTGGCGGTCGCTACGA
Source organism: uncultured Stakelama sp. (assembly GCA_964638925.1). Lineage (GTDB taxonomy): Bacteria > Pseudomonadota > Alphaproteobacteria > Sphingomonadales > Sphingomonadaceae > Sphingomonas. The sequence continues at coordinate 2,357 of CAZWZP010000062.1, forward strand.
GAATCGCTCGACCACCGGCGAACTCTCCGCCGACGGACCTCTGATCGCGCTTCCGGGCGGACCGGCAAAACTCGCGCTTGGGGCGGGTGTGCGGTTCAACGATTTCGCGCTGTTTCGCGGCGCGGGCGCGATCCAGAACATCGATGCCTCGCAGGACATCTTCTACGCCTATGGCGAATTGAGCTTGCCAGTCATTTCGCCCGATCAGCAGATCCCGCTGATCCGGCACCTCAACCTGAGCGGTGCGATCCGTTATGAGCGCTATCGTGGCGTGGCCGAGGTCGCCACTCCGAAGCTGGGGATCGTCTATTCGCCATCGGACAGCCTCGATATGAAGGCGACCTGGGGCCGGTCGTTCCGCGCACCCAGCTTCATCCAGCAATATCAGGTCGGGCAGGCACTGCTCTATCCGGTCACGAGTTTCGGCGGCGTTGGCTATCCGTCCGGTTCATCCGCGCTGCTACGGGCGGGGGGCAATCCGGCGCTCAAGCCAGAGAAGGCGAGGAGCTGGTCAGCGACGATCGCACTCCATCCGTCTTCGCTTGCGGGCGCGACGCTTGAGCTGAGCTATTTCTCGACACGCTATGTGGATCGCATCGTCAATCCGATCCTGCTGCTCTCGCAGGCCTTGTCCAACCCGATTTATCGCGACCAGATCACCCTCAACCCCACGCCGGGCCAGCAGGCTGCGCTCATCGCCGGTGCCGACCAGTTCATCAACGCCACGGGCTCACCCTATGATCCGGCGCGGGTCGTTGCGATCATCGACAGCGCGAACATCAATGCGGGGCGACAGTCGATCCACGGCGTCGATGCGCTGCTGCGTTATCGGATGGCGGTTGCGCGCGGCTCGATCGAGATGAGCCTCAACGCGAGTTATCTCGAAAGCGAGCAACAGCTCGCGCCCGCCCAGCCGGTTCAACCCCTGGCCGGCAGACTTTTCAATCCGCCGCACTGGCGCGCGCGCGGAATGGTCCGCTGGGATAACGGACCGCTGGGCATTGCGGCGACGGTCAGCCATATCGGCGAGGTCCGCGACACGCGCCCGGCGACCGCAGTCCGCATCGGCGGAATGTCCACTGTCGACATCTCGGGGCGGTACCGGTTCGCCAACGCTGCGGGGCCGCTGGCCGGGCTCGAATTGTCGCTGTCCGTCCAGAATGTCTTTGATGAGGCGCCGACGACGATCGCGACGTCGGTCTATTACGATACGCCCTACGACTCGACCAACTATTCGCCGGTCGGACGCTTCATCGCAGTCGGGCTGTCGAAGAAATGGTAGTGGCCGTCCCCCGACGTCGGCGACGTGTGCTGACCACTGCCGCTGCGCTCCTGCTGCCGCTAATAGCAGAGGCGCGATGCGACCTGTTGCCGCGCCAGCAAGCTGTCGATGAGCCGCAGCGGCTTGTCGCACCCGAGGATCTCGTGCGACTGCGCGACATCGGGTTGCCCGACGGATCGATCCTCGGATGGCCAAGCCCACTCGGTCTCTCGCCCGATGGAACGCGCGCCGCTTTTGTCATCAGCCGGGCGGACCCTGACACCAACCGCTACTGTCGTGGCCTCGCAGTCATCGACATCAAGCCCGCCGCAACGCCGCGGCTGCTCGATGAAGGCGGCGACCCGATCCTGTCCGTTGGCGTCTATCGCGGTCTCTTCGCCCGGACCGGCTTCCCACAGGTCGTGACGCCTTTATGGTCGCCCGATGGCCGCTGGATCGCCTATCTGCGGCGGGATCGAGGAACGACGCAGCTTTGGCTTGTGGCTTTGGCTGGCGGACCGGGCCATCCGCTCACCCGCTCGGCGGTCGATGTCGAGCGGTTCGCCTGGCTTCCAGATGGCACCGGGCTGGTCTTCGCAAGCCGCCCCGGAACGCTTGCCGAGCGTTCGGCGGCGGATAGCGAAGCGCGTCGCGGCTTCCACTACGACGAACGTTTCGTACCGAGCATGGGAAACAGCCCGCAGCCCAGCGCATCGACGCCGCTTGCGTATTTCAAGATCGGGTTGGCGGATCGCGAACTGTCCCCGGCCAGCGCGAGCGAGCGGGAGCGCATCAGTGCCGAGGGTGTGCCGGGCGTCCCGCCCGATCCGCGGGCGGACGCACCGGACGGGCGGCGCGCCTGGACCGAACGGCAATCCTCCTCGCCGCTCGAGCCGCTCGTCCTGCGGGCGACCGCCGCCTCCGGTGCGACCGTCACCTGCCCGCCGAGTGCGTGTTTGGGCAAGATCGTCGGGATGTGGTGGCTTCCCGGCGGCGGGCCGCTGTTGTTCCTTCAGCGCGAAGGCTGGGCACGCGGCGAGATGGCGCTTTATCGCTGGACGCCGGGTGGCGGACCACCAAAGCGCGTTTTCGCCACGACGGATATCCTCGACGGCTGCTTGCTCTCCGGCGTGCAGCTGATCTGCACGCGCGAGGCAGCGACGGTGCCCCGGCGCCTCGTCATCCTCGATCCCCGCACCGGGAAATCGCGACTCCTTTACGATCCGAACCCGGAATTCTCGCGGCTTCGGCTTGGCCGCGTGGTCCGACTGTTCTGGAAGAACGACCTTGGCCTCGAAGCGCGCGGCGACCTCGTGCTTCCGCCAGATTACCGCCCGGGCACCCGCCTCCCGCTGATCGTGACGCAATATTTCAGCAACGGGTTCCTGCGCGGCGCGACCGGTGACGAATATCCGATCCATGCCTTTGCCGCGCGCGGCTTCGCCGTGCTCAGCATGGAGCGTCCCCCATTTTTCGCGGCAGCCAATCCGGCCCTCAAAACCTATGAGGATATCAACGCTGCCAACGCCCGCGGCTGGAGCGAGCGCCGCAGCCTGTTGTCGGCGGTCACAAATGGTGTGCAGCGGGTCATCGATCTGGGGATCGCCGACCCCGCGCGGATCGGCATCACCGGCCTTAGTGACGGTGCCAGTACCGTCGCGTTCGCAATGATCAACGCCGATCGGTTCGCAGCGGCGGCGATGAGCTCATGCTGCATCGAACCCTGGACGGTCATGACGGTCGTCGGTCCCGCCTATGCCGATCGCATGCGAACGCTCGGCTACCCGCCGGCCACGGCATCGGATCGGTCCTTCTGGGCACCGGCCTCGATCGCCCAGAATGCGGCGGCGATCGACACGCCATTACTCATGCAACTGGCGGACGATGAATATCTGACGAGCCTCGAGGCGTTCGCCGCGCTGCGCGAGCATGGCAAGCCGGTCGACATGTACGTCTTTCCCGGCGAGCATCATATCAAATGGCAGCCCGCACACCGTCTCGCGATCTACGAGCGAAACCTCGACTGGTTCGGCTTCTGGCTCGTGGGGCGCATCGACCCTGACCCAGAAAAGCGCGAAGAATTCGCACGCTGGCAAGTCATGCGCGATCGCCGGGATCGGGCGCGCGTCAAGCAATAGGTGCCGTCCAGTTCGCGACCCAGGCCTCGACGTCGGCCAATCGCATGATCCGGCGATAATCTGCACCAACAGCGGGGCGCGGATCCGTCAGCACCTGCTCGACGGCCCGAACATCGAGAATGCCCTGGGCGCGTAGTCTGCCGTCCAGCAGCATCGCGCGAAGCATAGGCCGGTTCAGTTCGAACAGTTCGGCGACGAAGCTGTCGGGCGATCCCTTTGACGACCGCTTCAGCGTTTCGTCGGGCAGCATCCCTTCGAATGCCTCGCGTGCGATGGCGCGGTTCCTGCCTTCGGCGAACCACCACCAGCTGGGCACACGAAGGCACGCCTCGACCACCGGCTGGGCAACGAGCGGGGAAGCGCTCGCCAGTGTCCGGGGTTCACCCACCTCCGCCCAGCTTTGCGCCGCAACGACCATCGCAATATGCGCCGCCGTGCCGGGCGTGCTGCCGCGCGGGGGCTCGAGCCAGGGATGCGCGGCCGCCACGCTCGCACCGGATTGCGCTGCCTGGCTCAAGAAGCGCAATTCCGGGGACCAGCGATAGGCCGCCGAGCGGAAATAGGCACGACGGACAGCGCGCAGCAGCACGTTGGATACGCTTGTCTGCGCCAGCCCTGCCATTGTGCCGGCCACAGCCAGCGTCCTGCGGAAGGACTCGCCGTGCAGCATCGCGTCGGCGACGGGTGCGACCGATTGAAGCGCGCAAAAGACATTGTCGCCGCCGCCGCCGTCGACGATCAGGTCGGCACCCGCTCGGGCAGCGGCGGCACGCGTCAAATGATCGGACGCCTGCATGAAACTGCGCGCAGACGGATTGGGCATGTCTGCGGCGGCCGAGCGCGTGACATCGACGTCGCGCACATCCCACTGCGCCACGATGATCTCCACGCCCAGCGCCTCGGCGACGAGCCTCGCATAGTCGCGCTCGTCACCGATCGCACCCGCGCTTGCCAGGTTGAGACAGCTGAACGGGCGCTTCAGCGCCGAGAGCGAGGCAGCGACAATCGACGAATCGAGTCCGCCGGACAGCAGGAGCAGCGGATGTGCAGCGCGCGAAACGGTCGAGCGGACGGCATCCATCACCGCCTGTCGGACGGCCTCCACGGCGAGGGCGCGACTGGCCACCGATCCGCAGCGCTCGGCCTGCTTCCAGGGCGTCCAGATCCGGTCGAGCGCGATCTTGCCATCTGCCAGGGTCATGCGATCGCCGCCCAGTAATTCCTCAACCCCGATGAGGCAGGTTGCAGCGCGGCGCAGGTCGCGCATGGCCAGATGCGACGCGATCTGATCCCAGGCTACGCCTTGCGGCGTCCAGCCTGCCTCCGCGAGCAACCCCAAGTCGGAGGCGAGCAGTATGGCTGCGCCGAGGCGCGTCATCAGACAAGACAACGCACCGAACGGCGCGCGCACCACCGACCATTGCCGCGAGCGGGCGCCGCGCACGAATGCGACGTAGCTTCCCCAGAACTCTTGGGTCAGTGTGCTGCCATTCGACACGGGGATCGCGTGCTTCCAGCCGCCATCGAGACTTTTCACCAGCGCGCCGGTGCTTCTTGAGTAAAGCTGACCGAGAACCGCCCCCTCGTCGCGTCCGACCGGGAGCGTCGGCAGATCGTTCGTCGCGATCAGCAGCAAGTCGGGCTGATCGACGACAATGCCGAGGTCGGCGCGACGGTTGCAGAGCGCGCGAACACGGTTTGCCGCGACGGCTCCATCGGGCGAGTCGGCACCGAGGACGGCGAGATATTGCCCCGCCATCACACGACCAGGATGGGGGTGAACAAGCGCACAGCATCGAGCTGGTCGTTCACGACCACATCGCCCAACTGCACCCAGCAATGCGCCTGGAAAGGATGCAGCTTCACGCCCAGGATGAGGTGGGGCGTTGCCCCGAGGCTGGCGAGCTGCCAGGCGACCGCGAGCGAGGTCGCGAGGCATTGGTCATGCGCGGATACGAGCATTCCGGCGCGACGATAGGACGCAGCGAGCCGCAAGATCTGAGCCACAGACAGTTCCACGCCCGCTCTCGACGATTTTCGCTCCTGCACCCGATCCAGCACCGCCTTGAGCGGGCGTGCGCGAAGCCAGACCCGACTTGCCGCGCGGCGGGTGAGTGCCCCGAGCACGCTCGTCCGGCTGACGATCTGGTTGTTGTCGTGCAGCGACCCGCGCGGCGGGGCTGGCGGGATACACGCAACAGGGCGCGTGTCGTCGGCAGTCTCGCGGAGCAGGCCATCCCGCAACGCCGCCGCGACCCACGCGGGCGACTCTCCGGCAATCACATCGAGAAATGCCTGATCCGCTATTGGACTCAGGCAGAAGTATCGATCGCGGGGCAAGTCGAGGAACACGAAACGGCCGTCGACACGGCAGAATGTCAGTCCCTTACGCAGAGCATAGCCTGTCATTTTCGCGAACAGCGAAACGGCGCGCAGCCAAGGCTGCGCGCCGTCGCTTCAGTCGTCGGAAAGACCGGTCTGGAAGATTCCGAGCGCCAGATCGTCGACCGGGCCGCCGGGGCCCTTGGTCTCGGCGCTCGCGGTACCCAGGTCGATGACTTCGTCTTCGCGTTCCATGATACACTCCTTCTCTCAGGCTGCGAGTTGCAGCCCAGGGAGTGTATGAAGCGCGTCCGGCTATCCGAACTTTATACGGATTCTATATCGAGATTGTTTGGCGATCAGTGAAATCGTGACCGTTAGTCGGCCCGGTACACGGCGCGGACAATGGCCGCCGCCGCGCGACGCCGCCGACGGTGGTAAGCCGTGTTGAGACGGCGGAGCAGGTTGCGCTCCCCGGCCTCTGCTGCTGCCGTCACGGCAGCCAGTTCCGCATCCACGTTATCGAGCACGTGGGCTTCAACCGTGCGGACGGCATGGAGCCTTGCGTTGAGACGATCGACTGCACGCGCGTGCTCGCCATTCGGGGAGCGCCGGGCAATTCCGAGGAACGCCTCTGCGACGCGCTCGGCGATCGGATGCCCGTCCTGCGCACGCGGGTGAAAGACGATTGCAGCGTGTGGGCGCGGCCAGGCGTGAATGGCGAGCGCGATGAGTTCGGCGGACCAGTCGTACAAGTCTTTCAACGCCGGTTCGTCGAGCGCCGGCACATGGAATCCGTCGCCGGTGCGCGTCTCGACCAGGCCTTCGCCGGTGAGCAGATGAAGGGCGTCGCGGACCGGCGTAACGCTCGATGCCAGCGGAACCGCCAGAACCGCCGGGTCGAGCCGGTCGCCTGGCCGGAATTCGCGGCCCATGATGCGGGCCTTCAACGCCTCGTGAACCCGTTCCGCGGTCGCGCCCGAATTCACGGCGCAGCTCGTTGATCTTGGAGATAAGCGTCGATCATCGCTTGTTGATCGGGGCGCAGCGCATCGATCGCGCCGAGCGGACGATCGCTGTCGTCGCCGAGCAGGACCGAAGGACACTGGCCCTCATAATTGCCGAGATTGGGGCGGTGCTGGCGGTAACCGACGAGCGCGGCCAGTTCCGGCGGAAAATGCCGCGCCACCTCTGGTGGATATGCGAGCCACTGATTTTCGTAAGGTTTGAGCCACCCGAGCGAATAGCCGATGACCAGACCGCGCCGAACGGCCATGCTGGTGTTGGCACCTGCCCCGTGCAGCGAGGACCCGAGAAAGATCAGCGCGCCGCCAGGCTCCATTTCGGCCGCCACTGGCGTCTCGACGGGTTCCGGGTTGAGCGCCTGCGGCCCGTGGCTGCACGGCCAGACCAGCGTGGCACCATTTTCTCGCGTAAAGGACGTGAGCGGCCACATCACATTGACGAGATATTCGATCTCCCCGGTCGGTCCACGCCACATGTCCTGGTCCCGGTGCGGCAACTGCGCCGGTGCGCCCGGATGCACCGCGATCGCCTGGGTGGTGTTAAGCTGGATCCGGTCGCACCACGGCGACAACACCGCCTCGACGATGCCGAGGATTAGGGGGTGCTGGACCAGCGCCGCAGCCTGTGGCGAGCGGACGAGAAGTCGACCGAATCGCTTGGTCGTCGTGCCGTAGAATCCGCCCTGACCAAATGGCGTCCGGGCGAAATGCGCCTCCAGATCATTGTCGAGGGCACCGACCGCCGCGGGCGGCAACGCGTCAGGGATGTGACAATAGCCCCGGGCAGAAAGTTCAGCGGTGCGTCGCGCAATCTCGCCGGCGAGGTCGAACATATCCGTCATCGAAATGCTCCCCTATCAGGCTGCGACGCGCCGGCCGTTGAACGGCATCGGCCTTGCCGCAATGCCCGCGGCGGCAAGCAACCCTGGCGTCTCGGGTGTGATGTCGATGCGGAGCGCTGCCAGCATCGTGCCGCCGACGATCCGCGGCAGACCCAGCGGCATGCAGCGCCAGCCGAACGCCAGGATTTGCTGGAACCAGCCGATTTCGGCGAGCGCCGTGTAGTTGGTAATGCCGGTTGCAAGCGCATGCTCGACCAACCCCGTGACCAGCGTATCGCGCACGGTGCGCCGCTGGGCTGCGTTCAGTCGCCGATCGAGGCAAAAACGCGTGATCTCAAAGATTCCCGGTCCCTTGGGCGGGACCGCTTCGCACAGCTCGGCATAGAGGCTGTCGAGAATATGTGGGCGGGATGTCGGCAGCAGGCGCGCCGATCCGAGATGCGTGCCGTCCGCTTCGGCGAGGATGATATAGGTCGCATGGACATTATCGAACTGGTCGATCTCATAAGCATCGTCGAGCACGGGCACGTCCCATTTGAGCAGATCGACGAAGACGGATTTGCGCGCGGCGAACATCGCGCGGAGCGCGGCGTCGGATGCCGGGCTGCCGGTGGACTGGAGGACTTGCAGCATGTCAGTGGCTCCCTGACCGAGTGATCGGCCAAGGGTCGGCGAGGAGCAGGCTGCGCCGCTATCCCGGAAAAGGGGTATATCAGTGGCGGAATAGGTCGGTGAAGGTCAGCGTTCCGTCGAACAGCGCCCGGATCACCAGCAATGTCCGCTTGCTTACCCCGTAACGCTCACAGGCGTCCTTGATATGGCGTGCGACCGTCTCTTCGCTGATGCCGAGGATGATGGCGATCTCCCAGTCGCCCTTGCCATGGGCAACCCAAAGCACACAATCGCGCTGACGATCGGTCAGTGGTCGGTGCTGTGCGACCGGCATGTGACCGCGGATGCTCCACAAGCGTCGCGCGGCTTCGAAGGCGAAATTGCCCGCGAGTTGCGCCACCGGCAATATCGTCTCGGGCACCGGCCGGCCCGCTTCGCTGGCGAACGAACAGGAGCCGCGCGCTTCGCCTGGGACATGCGCCGGTATTGTGAAACCGTCGCCGATTCCCTGATCGCGACCAAGCGCCAGCACCTTGCGGTCGCACGCCGTGAGCGGAATCATATCGGGCATGCGCGACCAGCAAAATCCCATGCTTGTCACATGGCTTGCCCGATGGACCGGGTCGGTGACGCCAAGCGCGTTGCCGTCATAATAGTCGGCCCATTGTGCCGGATAGTTGTGCAGCCGGATCGCGCTGCTGCTTGCCGCGACGATGTCGACATGGTGCGTCAATGCGAAATACTGGAAGCCGAGCTCGGCGGTGATCGCTGCCATCGCCGCCGCGAGGTCGTCGGCACTTGCGACATCTTCGACGACGTGCATGAACCGCACTGCCATTGCGTGCAGGTGCATCGGGCATCATCGCGATCGCGGGCGGCGTCTCAAGCCACCGCAGTCCCGGCGATCGTCCTTTCACGCGGGTACGGGCCGAACGGTGGGGTCTCAAATCAGCGCACGGCGAATCTAGCAATAAAAGCGCAATATCACAGCGGGTTTGTCCGTCAAAGTGGCAGCGCCTCGGGAACAGGGTATGCGCACCGTAAAGGATTGAGCTTCCAGTCCATTGTGGACGCTTCGCCCCGCAGTGTCAGGATGCCGCCGAGATCGGACCGGTGAGCGGTTCCACAAGGAAAGACGCTTCCCCGGACTGGCGCAACGGATCGAGCTATGACCGATTGCGAAGCATCGATCGCGCGGGGCTAATGTGGGAATGGCTGCGCCGCGATCCCGGCTATATCAGCTGGTATGCGCGGGCCAGCACGGCAACCCGCGGCACCGGCGATGCCATGCCTTGGGGGCTGCACTTTCGCCGAGCATCCCGACCTCCAGGCCCCGGAGGCGCGGATCATCTGGCATGCCGATTTCGATCCCGGGGCAATTGCCGTCACCGCCGAATCGGCGGACCCGTCCGATCCGGACAGTCTCCGCATCGACCGGATCGCGCCCTGGCTCGCCATTGCGACCGACGCGGCCGGACGCGAGCATGTCGTGCTGTCCGATGGCTGGCATCATATTCGGCTCGATGTCGAGGAGGGCCGTCTGGCGGGCCAGGAAGCGGTCCTGTTGCATTACAGGTTGCGTGGGATTGTCTCGGCGGAGGCCCGCTTGCTGCCGCTGCGCCGATTTCTCGATCTGTGTCGCCATCGCCGGTTCGCCCGCTCGCTCTTTCCCAGCGATGTCCGGATCGATCGGGGCGTCGATATGCTGCGTGTCCATGACGCGATCGGCCAAGGTGCGAGCCAGCGCGAGATCGGTTCGATCCTGTTCGGCAGCGAGCGGGTGGCGCGCGACTGGAATGACGTATCCGATTCGCTGCGCTCGCGGGTCCGGCGGCTGGTACGCGAGGCTGGTGCAATGGCGCGCGGCGGATATCGTCAACTGATGCGGCGCAAACCCTAGCCCACGCTTGGGTCGGATGGACGCGGTGCGCCTCATCCCTGGACCCGATCGGGTGTGCGAAGCGATGGCGCCTCACGCCGGTGAAGCGGCGTGACCGCGCTCTACGGCTCGAAGCCGGGCTTCGCGCCGCCGAGTCCCTTGGCCGGGTCTCGGCCTGACGGTGACGATCGGCTGGCGCGGGTCAGCGATGCTGACCCTGATGGAGCGGGGCTGAGGACGCACACTGCCGGACTGCTGCGCGGGTGATCCCACAAAGTCCCGCTTTGTGGGCGCGCAGCAGCCCGGCAGGGTGCGGCGCCTGATGGCGGCCCCGCAGGCACTCCGGCCTCTCGGGCGGGCGGTGCGCCCGGTTTTGAAACACCGGCGACAGGTGCCGCCTGGCCTTGCAAAGCCCGACCCTGCACCGCGCATCCGCCCGCACCGGCCGGGGGGCCATCCCTTCGCTGGCGGCGGCTTTGCCGCCGGAAACGGCTGCGGTCGCCGCTCGCGCGGCGGCGCTGTTGGTGGCCTCTCCCGGTGGCGCGGGAGTGGGCGGCGCTCCCTGCTAGGCCCGCTCGCGTCCCCGGCAAGCCGGGCTGCGCCCGGCTCCTTCACTTACGTTGCGGCCCTTCGGGTGCCGGACCCGCTCAAGCGGGCCTCTCCGGTTCGCATCTTGCCGCCCACCCCCGCTTCCGGGGAGGCCCTGGTGGTTTTGGGGCGGTGCAGGAGGTGAACGATGCGTGCTTCAACTTGCCATCGCGCGCGCGGCACGGGCCGGAAACCCACCGCGTCCCGCGCCGGAAGACCCATCCCGGCCAAGCCCGGAAGCGAGTCCGAAACGGCCCGCGTCAACCTCTATGACGAGGTCACCGCCCGGATCATCGCCGAGCTTGAGGCGGGTCGCTTCCCGTGGGTTCAGCCTTGGGCGACAGCCGGTGCCCCCGGATGTCCCGATGGCGACGGCATCGTGGCCAACCCCGGTCTCCCGCGCAACGCGCTCACCGCCCGGCGCTACTCCGGCGTCAATGTGCTGATCCTGTGGGGGGCGGTGATCGAACATGGCTATCCTTCGCAGGGCTGGCTGACGTTCAAACAGGCGCTTGAGGCGGGCGGCTGCGTGCGCAAGGGCGAGCGCGGCACCACGGTCGTTTACGCAGACCGCTTCATACCCGAGGCCGAAAAGGCGCGCGCCGTCGAAACTGGCGGCGACGCCAAGGCCATTCCCTTCCTCAAACGCTTCACCGTGTTCAACGTCGCCCAGTGCGAAGGGCTGCGTCCCGGCCTCGACCCGGAACCGGCACCCTTGCCCAAACGCCAGATCGTGCCGGTTGCCGAGCAGGTCATCGCGGCGAGCGGCATCGACTTCCGCGTCGGCGGCAATCGCGCCTTTTACGTCCCGGCGCAGGATTATGTGCAGGTGCCGCCGCAACCTGCCTTTTTCGAGCAGATCAATTATTACCGGACCTGCCTGCACGAGCTGACCCATGCCACCGGCCATCCGTCGCGGCTCGCGCGCAACCTGACCACCGGATTCGGGTCGAAGGACTATGCCCGCGAGGAACTGATTGCCGAAATGGGTTCGGCTTTCCTCTGCGCGGCGCTCGGCATCGTGCCGACCGTCCGCCACGCCGACTATCTGGCATCGTGGCTTGAGGTGCTGCGCGAGGATAACCGCGCGATC
>CAZWZP010000062.1:14208-15190 GCA_964638925.1 uncultured Stakelama sp.
ATGATGACTCTGGCGAACGGAGGGCGACGAGGCCCAAGGTTCCGGCGATGCGCAGCATCGTTGGAATGGCGGAGGAGGGGGCATGATCCTGCTCACCCCCGAACTTCGCGCCGTGCTGCTCGTGAACGCCGAACGCTCCGCCGCGTGCGATCATGATCCCGCGCCAGTCGTCAAATTCTTCAACCCGCTCGGGGCGGCGACATGGCTGGCAACCGAACTTTACGACGATGGCGACACGCTGTTCGGACTGGCCGACCTTGGGTTCGGCTGTCCCGAACTCGGGCATTTCAGCTTGTCGGAACTGGCGGGCATTCGTCTGTCATTTGGCCTCGGCATCGAGCGCGCTATCGACTTTTCGTCCACCGCCAGCCTGTCGGTCTGGGCCGACATCGCGCGCCGCGCCGGTTCGATAAGCCAAGCCCAATCGATCATCTGGCGCATCGAGTCCGCGCCGGTCCCCGAGCTTCCGACCGACCCCGAGCTCGGGAGAGGCGGATGACGCGCGGCGCGTAACGCCGCTTTGTAAGCCGGTCCGCCAACCCCGGAAAGAGCGACGGACCGGCACTCACAAGGAGTGACGACAATGAAACTCGATTTTATCCCGCTCGACAAGCTGGTCGTGAGCAAGGCCAATATGCGCTATGGCAAAAAGGCGCCGGACGTGTCCGATATCCTGCCGACCGTGCGCAGCCGTGGCGTCATCCAGCCGGTCATCGTCCGCCCGAACTGCGCGCCCGATGGCTATGAGATCGTCGCCGGAAGCCGTCGCTTCCACGCCGCCAAGATCGTCGCCGAGGAACGGCGCGCGACGGGCGATGCTGAGCCCGATGCGGCATTGCTCCCCTGTGCGATTCTCGACGAGGGCGACGATGCCGCCGCCATCGAGGCGTCGATGATCGAGAACATGGCGCGGCTCGACCCCGATGAGGTGACGCAATGGGAGAATTTCACCCGCCTCGTCCGCGAGGGCCGCACGGTCGAG
>CAZWZP010000062.1:15252-15468 GCA_964638925.1 uncultured Stakelama sp.
TGCGATCCGCGATCTCTATCGCAAACAACGGCTCGACGCGGCGACCGTGCGCCACCTGACGATGGCGTCCAAGAGCCAGCAAAAATCATGGCTCGCGCTTGCCGACGACGAGAATGCCTATCTGCCGACCGGCCACCAGTTAAAGGCTTGGCTGTTTGGCGGGCAGTCGATCCCGGTCAAACATGCACTGTTCGACATCGAGGCGGGCGGCCGTGC
>CAZWZP010000063.1:0-10994 GCA_964638925.1 uncultured Stakelama sp.
TGTCGCCGATCAGCGCGCCGCCGGGGAACACCAGCTTCGGAATCGACTGCAACCCGCCATCGCTGATCGCGCGCGCACCATAGCTGACCCGCTTGCCGCCCTTCAGGATCTCCGCAATCGCCGGATGCGTCTTCCAGCGCTGCATTTCCTGGAACGGCGACAGATACGGGTTGGAGTAATTGAGCCAGGTGACGAAGCCCAATGCGACCTGTCCGTTCGCCTGATGGTACAGGAACCCGCCGCCATTCGACCCGGCGGTCTCGTTGAGCGGCCAGCCCTGGGTGTGGATCACCCGGCCCGGCTCGTGCAGTTCGGGATCGATGTCCCACAATTCCTTGACGCCCAGGCCATAGATTTGCGGCTCGACACCCTCGCACAGATTGAACTGGCGCTGGATCTGCTTCGACAAATGCCCGCGCACGCCCTCGCCGAACAGCGTGTAGCGCGCGTGCAGCTCAAGACCGGGCTGATAGTCATGCTTGCGCGTGCCATCGCGCGCCACGCCCATGTCGCCGGTGGCGACGCCCTTTACCGAGCCGTCGTCATTGTAGAGGATTTCGGCGGCGGCAAAGCCGGGAAAAATCTCGACGCCCAGCCCCTCGGCCTGTTCGGCCAGCCAGCGGCACAGGCTGCCCAAGCTGCCGGTGTACGTCCCCTCATTGTGCATGAATTTGGGCGTGATGAAGTGCGGGATCGCCCACTTGCCCTTTTTAGACAACAGCCAGTGCTGGTTGTCGGTCACCGGCACCTGCGCCAGCGGGCAACCGGAGTCGCGCCAGTCGGGAAGCAGCTCGTCAAGCGCCTTGGGATCGATCACCGCGCCAGACAGGATGTGGGCGCCGACCTCGGACCCCTTTTCGAGCACGCAGACGGCGATCTCGCTGCCGGCTGCATTGGCCAGCTGTTTCAGCCGGATCGCCGCCGCAAGGCCCGCTGGCCCCGCGCCCACGATCACCACGTCATAGGGCATCGACTCGCGTTCGCTCACTTCCTGTCTCCTCTCGGAACACCGGCGTAACATCTCGTCGTGTGTCCGGCGCATTCTGTCCCTCCCCCGATGAAGGCAGATTGACGCTGGCGTCAAGGCATGACTCTGTGGGTTCATGGGTATTGAGGGGGTCATGGACTGGCGGGCGGAAGCCGCAAGCGCACTCAACTGGTGGCGCGATGCGGGCGTCGATGTGCTGGTCGAAGACGACCCGCGCGACTGGACCGCGCGCCCTGCCGCTACGGCACAGCCCGATGCGCCAAGCCGCCCGGTTCCTGCCGGTCCGGAACCCGAACCGCCGTTGCCCGCGACGATCGAGGCGTTTCTCGACTGGCGTTACGGCGCAAGCGCGCCGGAAGCTACAATGGGCGAGCCACTGGCCCCGGCCGAGGGCGATCCCACCGCTTCGTTGATGATCGTCACCGACCTGCCCGAGTTTGACAGTGCTGCGCCCGCCCTGCTCGACGGCGCGTCCGGAAAGTTGTTCGACCGCATCCTGGCCGCGATTGGCCAGTCGCGCGACTCGATCTATCTCGTGCCGCTCTGCGCCGCCCGTCCGATCACCGGCCAGGTGCCGCGCGATCTTGAAGACAAGCTTGGCGAGATTTTGCGCCATCACATCACGCTGGCCGCCCCCGCCCGGCTTTTGCTGCTCGGACAGGCGACGAGCCGTGCCGTTCTTGGGACCGATGCCGACAAAAATCGTGAGGGTTTAACGCCATTTAACTATTCTGGCGGAAAGTCGGGCGTCGTCGCCATTCGCCATCCGCGCTTCCTGTTGAACAAGCCGGGGGCGAAAGCCGACGCCTGGAAAGACCTGCAATTGTTGATCGGGGGGCAGAGCCTGTGACTGCGCGTATCCTGCTAGCCGCTTGCGTCTTGATCGCGCCAATGGTGGCGCACGCCTCGGACGAGCGCATCCCGTCGAGTGTCGAGCGGCGCGAGGCGAGCGACGGCGTCCCCACCCAATTATCGCGTGAGGAGCGCGACGCCTATCGCGCGGTTTTCGCCGCGATCCGCGAAGCACGTTGGGCCGATGCGCAGATCAAGCTCGACGCAATGCGCCCTGGGCTGCTCCACGCCACGGCGCGCGCCGAACTCTATCTCGCCAAGGGATCGCCCAAGGTCGAGCTGCCGCAATTGATGGCGGTGCTCGGCGAGGCACCAGAACTCCCTCAGGCCGAGCAGCTTGCCCGCCTTGCCAAGCTACGCGGCGCGACTGCGCTGCCGTCGCTTCCCGTCGCTCAGCGGATGATCTGGCACGCCGGCGCGCCGATCCGCAAACGCTACCGCTCCGCCAAGTCGGACGCTGCGGCGGCGCAGGTCGCTACCGCCATGGCCCCGCTGATCAAGCTGGACGACGCCCCCGGCGCGGAAGCGCTGCTCGACACCCGCGCCGCCGATCTCGACCCTGAAACGCTCACCGAATGGCGCCAGCGGATCGCGTGGATGTACTACACCACCGGTCGCGACGCCGATGCCCGCCGCGTCGCCGCCCTCGCCCAGACCGGCAGCGGCGAGTTCGCCCCGCTCGCGGACTGGGTCCAGGGTCTTGCCGCATGGCGTCAGAATGACTGCGCCGGTGCGCAGGCAGCATTCACCGCCGTCGCTCAGCGCGCTGCCGATACCGAAAAGCGCACCGCCGGGCTTTATTGGGCCTCGCGCGCCGACATGGCGTGCGGTCGCCCCGACCTGGTCAGCACCCGCCTCAAGAGCGCGGCGCAGCATGACGAGACCTTCTATGGGATGCTCGCGCGTCAGGCATTGGGCATGAAAGAAGCGCCAGTCCGCGCCGAGAAGTTTGTCGCTGCGGACTGGAAAGCGCTCGACCGCCGCCCGAATGTCCGCGTCGCCGCCGCGCTGGCGGAGATCGGCGAGGATGTGCTGGCCAGCAACGTCATCAAGCATCAGTCGAGGATCGGCGACGCGCGCGAACACGCCGCGCTCACCCGGCTGGCGGGTCGCCTGGGGCTGCCCGCGACACAGCTATGGCTGACGCATAACTGCCCGGTCGGCGCACAACCGGTCGAGGAGGCGCGCTACCCCGCCCCCGACTGGACCCCGGACGGCGGCTGGCGCGTGGACAAGGCGTTGGTGTTTGCCCATACGCTCCAGGAATCGCGCTTCGACGCCAAGGTGCAGAGTCCCGCGGGTGCCTATGGCCTGATGCAGATCATGCCCGCCGCCGCCACCGACATCGCCCGCAAGCGCGGCGTCAGCATCGGTCGCGCCGACCTGACCCGCCCCTCGACCAATATCGAGGTTGGGCAATCCTATATCGAGCAGCTGCGCGACCAGCCCTTTACCGGCGGCCTGCTGCCCAAGGTGATCGCGGCCTATAATGCCGGGCCGACCCCGGTGACCAACTGGAACGTCCAGATCCGCGACAAGGGCGATCCTTTGCTCTACATAGAAAGCATCCCCTATTGGGAGACGCGCGGCTATGTGATGACCGTGCTACGCAACTACTGGATGTACGAAAAACATGCCGGGCGGGACAGCAGCAGCCGCGCGGCGATGAGCCAAGGGCTGTGGCCCAAGGTGCCGGGCAGCACCGGGGCGGCGGCGGTGCGGATGACCGCGTCGGTCCCTCAGGATGACCGCGTGACCAGTGCCAATTGACACGTCCGTTGCGTTCCGGCCCGTCCGGATCGCAGTCCTCACCGTCTCCGATACGCGGACTCATGCGGACGACCGCTCGGGCGATACCCTTGTCGAGCGGCTGGTGAACGCAGGGCATGAACTCGCCGACCGCGCCATCGTCCGCGACGACCCCGACCTGATTGTCGGCAAGCTTCACGCATGGATCGATGACGAGCAGGTCGATTGTATCATCACCACTGGCGGCACCGGAGTCACCGGCCGCGACGTCACACCCGAAGCGCTGGAGCGTGTCGCCGACAAGATGATTCCCGGCTTTGGCGAGCTGTTCCGCTACCTCAGCTATGCCAAGATCGGCACATCAACGATCCAGTCGCGCGCCACCGCCTGTGTCGCGCGCGGCACCTATATCTTCGCGCTTCCGGGATCGACCGGCGCGGTCAAGGATGGCTGGGACGGCATCCTCGTGAGCCAGCTCGACATCCGCCACCGCCCCTGCAATTTCGTCGAGCTGATGCCGCGCCTGCGCGAGGAATAATCAGCCGCACCACGCGATCACGGCGCCCAGCGCGACATCGACGCCTACGACCTGCCACAGCCACCACCCGCCAGCGAGCAGCACGGCGACCCCGATCAGCGCGAGCGCCTTCATGCCGCCGCCTCCCGCAGCCGCGCGACCGGCCGCTCGGAAATCGGCAGATGCACCAGCGCCGCGATGAAGCCGAGCGCGACCGACGCCACCCAGATGCTGTCGTAACTCCCGGTCCAGTCGAACATCAGCCCAGCGACCCACGCACCGCAAAAGCTGCCCAGCTGATGCCCCAGGAACACGATGCCATAGAGCGTCGACAGGTAGCGCATCCCGAAAATCTGTCCGACCAGCCCGCTGGTCAGCGGCACGGTGCCGAGCCACAGAAAGCCCATCGCCGCCGCGAACAGCAACGCGCTGACCGGCGTCAGCGGTGCGACGAGGAAGGCGATCATCACCACGCCCCGCGCGGCATAGAGCGCGGCGAGCAACCCTTTCTTGCTCCATCGTCCGCCCCATACGCCGAACAGATAGGAACCAAAGATGTTGAACAGCCCGACCAGCGCCAGCGCATTCGCCCCGATCGCCAGCCCCAGCCCCTTGTCGGTCAGATAGGCCGGGAAGTGCGTCGCAATGAACGCGACATGGAAACCACAGACGAAAAAGCCGGCGTTGAGCAACCAGAACCCACGATGCCCCGCCGCCTCGCCCAGCGCCTGACGTAGCGTCTGCCCTCCGCCACCCGCCTGCGCGCCCGCCGCCTGCGGCTTGCCCGACACGCCCACCGCGAGCGCGAGCATCACCGCGATCAATCCCGCCAGCGCGACCAGCGCCATCCGCCAGCCCAGCTCGCCGATCAGCAACTGCCCCGCCGGCACCACCAGAAACTGTCCCAGCGATCCTCCTGCGGTAACGATACCGAACGCCATGCTCCGGCGCTCCGGCGTCACCACGCGGCCGACCGCGCCTAGCACAACAACGAAGGTCGTCGCCGACAACGCCATGCCGACCATCAGTCCGAACGACAGATGCAGCCCGATCGCGCTGCCTGCCAGCGACGCCGCGATCAGCCCGGCGGCATAGAGTAGCGTCCCGCCCGCCACGACGCGCCCCGCGCCATGCCGATCCGCCAACGCGCCGACAAAGGGCTGGGCCAGCCCGAACAACAAATTCTGCAGTGCCAGCGACAGGCCGAAGCTCGACCGGCCGATGCTCAGATCCGTGCTCATGTCGGGCAGGAACAGGCCGAACGCCTGCCGCACGCCCATCGCGATCGTCACGATCGCCGCCGCGCTGAAGATCACCCAGCCTGTACGCTTCATCCGGCCCTCCACCGCGTCAAGCCGCCCACCTAAGCAGCGGGATTGCATTCGACCAGTGCGGTTGCAAGCGGCCAAGAAATGCTTTGCCCGTGGCGCGCGATCAGCCGGCCTTTTTCGCCTCTGGCTTGGCCGGGATCTGTTCGTCGAAAAAATTACCCAACTCGCCCAGCACCATGTCCCACATGCCGAGCACTTCGGCGAAATTCTTCTTTGGCAACCCGCCCACCGTTGTCACGTCCCAGCTCACCACCAGCTGACCGTTCTCAGCCAAGAACATTTGCGAGTAGCGCTTGGTCGAATTCCATTTGTTCGCCAGCTCAACCGTATTCTCCGGCTCTTTCACGAATACGACGCGGAACTGGAGCGAACTACATTGCTTGGTATCAACGCAACCATAGAAATAGGTGTCGAAAGTATAGCCGGATGCTGCGCTTTCGATCAGCGGGTCGCCCGCATCGTCGATCTGCAGCTTGGCTTTCAGCCCCGCGTCACGAAACGCTTGGACTACCGTGTTGGGCGCGCTTGCGCAGACCATCTCGGCCCCGCACGGTTCCTTGTCCTGTGCTGCTGCAGGAATCGCCGTCGCAACAAATAGCGAGATGGCTACAGGCAGATAGAAACGGCGCATCGCTTTCCCCAAATTCGGTTGCGGACGCGATGTGGCGGTTCGATTGCGCGCAGGTCAAGCGAATTGCCAGATTGGACGAGGCAGCGCAGATCGACGATGTTCTTGTTTTGTTTTCACGGTGAGGATAGGGTCGCGCCATGGCCGGCCCCCGCCCTGTTCGCGGCGCGACGCACAATCGCGAAAGTACCCGCTTCGCCCTTCCGACGCGCGAAGCGGACGGCGACTGGCTCGACGCGCGTAACGACATCGACGGCGAACCGACCCCACTCCGCACCACCGTCACGGTCGAGCATCCCCGCACGATCCTGTCCCGCAACCAGTCGCCCGACATCCCGTTCGACCGGTCGGTGAACCCCTATCGCGGCTGCGAGCATGGCTGCATCTATTGCTTCGCACGCCCGACCCATGCCTGGCACGACCTGTCCCCCGGTCTCGATTTCGAGACGAAGCTGTTCGCCAAGCCCGACGCCCCCGACCTGCTCCGCGCAGCACTCGGCAAGCGCGGCTATGACTGCCAGCCGATCGCGTTCGGCACCAACACAGACCCCTATCAGCCGATCGAAGCGACGTGGCGGATCACGCGCGGCTGCATCGAGCTGCTCGCCGAATGTAATCACCCGATCACCATCACCACCAAGTCCGACCGGGTGACGCGCGATATCGACCTGCTTGGCCCGATGGCGGCAAAGGGTCTGGCGGCGGCGATGCTGTCGATCACCTCGCTCGACCCCAAGGTGTCGATGACCGTCGAACCCCGTGCCCCGTACCCCGAACGCCGCCTCGCTGCGGTCGCCAAGCTGCGCGCGGCGGGCATCCCAACCTTCGTCTCGCTATCCCCGATCATCCCACAGATCACCGACCACGAGATCGAGCATATCATGGAGCGTGCCGCCGAAGCAGGAGCGCTTGGCTGTTTCTACCTCCCCGTCCGCCTGCCGCACGAGGTTGCCCCGCTGTTCCGCGCCTGGCTCGACGCCCATTTCCCCGACCGCGCGGCCAAGGTAATGGCGACGATCCAATCGCTCCGCGGCGGGCGCGACAATGACCCAAACTTTCACACCCGGATGCGCGGGCAGGGCCCATGGGCCGAACTGCTGCGCACCCGCTTCAGGATCGCCGCACGCCGCTACGGCCTCGACCAGCCCCTCCCCCCGCTCCGCCGCGACCTGTTCCGCCCGCCCGCAGGGGATCAGGGCGAGTTGTTCTAGTTGCCTCGCAACCCATGCTGGGCGATGTTCGACGAATGGCGAAACGGCACTGGCCCGAACTGCACTGGTGGCGACAAGCCGCGCTCTATGGTGCATTGCTCGCGCTCGGCGCAGCGGTGCTGCAATGGCTTGATTATCGCTGGCTGGCGCGGACCCACTCGACCGAATTGTATCTGCTGATCGTTGCCTCGGGCTTTCTCGCCCTTGGCCTCTATGTCGGTGCGCGCGTGATCGGTCGCCCGCCGCCCGCGCGCGCACCGGGCAATCCGCAAGCGCAACAATCGCTGGGGATCAGTGCGCGCGAAATGGCGGTACTCGCCGAACTCGCCGCCGGCTATTCGAACAAGGAAATCGCACGGCGGCTTGAGGTCTCACCGAACACGGTGAAGACGCATGTCGCGCGGCTGTTCGAGAAGCTCGGTGCCCGCCGCCGCACCGATGCGATTGCGCGGGCGCGCGAGCTGGGACTGCTGTCCTGATCGCTAGTTTGGGTGAGCGACGGCCAATCACCCCTTTGGACGATTGCCCGTCATGGCCCGCAGGACCCAACTGGCGCGACAGAACCGAACGGGAGGCCCCATATGCAACGCACCATCCTGACCTACGGCGTAATCGCCGGCTTCGTCGTCGCCATTCCGCTATTCCTGATGGGAACACTGATGGCCGACAATCCGCCGACCGGCTGGACCGGCATGGCGATCGGCTATCTGATCATGCTGATTGCCTTCACCGCGATCTTCGTGGGGGTGAAGCGCCATCGTGACGATCACAATGGCGGCGTCATCCGCTTCCTGCCGGCATTCGGTATGGGCGTCGCAATCGCGTTGATCGGCAGCCTGTTCTATGTCGTCGCCTGGGAAGCGGTGCTCGCAATCAATGGCGGCGACTTCATCGCGCAGATGAGCGCCAAGATGCTTGAAGAACAGCGCGCGGCAGGCGCGACGGCCGGCGAACTCGCGGCGTTTCAGGCGAAAATGGCCCAGATGCAGGATCTCTACGCCAACCCGTTGTTCCGCGTGCTGATTACCCTAACGGAGGTTCTGCCAATCGGCCTGCTGGTGGCGCTGGTCGCGGCGCTACTGCTCCGCAACCCGCGCTTCATGCCTGCCCAGCCTGCTGAATGAGTAACGAAGGGGCGGGCCGCATCCAGGCTCACCCCTTTCACGCAGCCGCGAACTGGAAATCCCGATATTGTTCGCGCAGCGCGGTCTTGAGCAGCTTGCCCGTCGCCGTGTGCGGCAGCGACTCGACGAAATGAATCTCGTCGGGCAGCCACCATTTCGCCACCTGCGTGGCGAGATGCGCCTGAATCTGTTCGGCAGTCACGTCACTTCCGGCCTTGCGAACCACCAGCAATAGCGGCCGCTCATCCCATTTGGGGTGATGGATGCCGATCGCCGCCGCCTCAGCCACACCGGGGCAGCCGACTGCGGCATTTTCCAGCTCGACCGAACTGATCCACTCGCCGCCCGACTTGATCACGTCTTTGGCGCGGTCGGTGATCTGCATGATCCCGTCAGGGTGCAGCACGGCGACGTCGCCGGTGTCGAACCAGCCATCCGGGGTCAGGCACGGCCCCTTCTCGTCCTGGAAATATTGTTTGATGATCCACGGCCCCTTGATCTGCAGCCGTCCCGAACTGACCCCGTCGCGCGGCAGCAGATTGCCGTCTTCATCCACGGTGCGCAGCTCGACCCCGAACGGCGCGCGCCCCTGAAACACCGTCTTCTCGACCTTCTGCTCGAAGCTCAGATCGTCCCAGTCATGCGTCGGTGCGCCCATAGTCCCGATCGGCGAGGTTTCGGTCATGCCCCAGGCATGGTTGACCCGCGCGCCCATCTTCATGATCCGCTCGATCATCGCGCGCGGCGCCGCCGAACCGCCGATCGTCACGACCTTCAGATGCTGCGGCGCTTCGCCGGTCGCGTCGATATGCTGGAACATCGCGAACCACACGGTCGGCACGCCCGCCGTATGCGTCACCTTCTCGCGGTTCATCAGGTCGCACAGCGTCTTGCCGTCATTGACCGCCGACATCACCAGCTTCACCCCGGCCATCGGCGCGGCGAAGGGCAGCCCCCAGCCGACCGCATGGAACATCGGCACCACCGGCAGCACCACCGCCTGAGTCGACAGGTCGAATACCGCCGGCTGCAACTCCGCCATCGCATGGATCATCGACGACCGGTGAGTATAGAGTACCCCCTTCGGATCGCCGGTCGTGCCGCTGGTGTAGCAGAGCAGGCACGGGTCGCGCTCGCTGCCCTCGACCCAAACATAGTCGCCGCTCTCCGCGCCGATTACCGCCTCAAAACTGTCCGGGCCGTCGCCATCGAACACGATATAATGCTCGATCGTCTTCCATTGCGGCCGCATCTTTTCGATGATCGGCTGGAACATCCGGTCATAGATCAGCACCCGGTCTTCGGCATGGTTGGCGATATAGGCGAGCTGATCCTCGAACAGCCGCGGATTGATGGTATGGACGATCCCACCCATCCCGATCGTGCCATGCCAAGCGACCAGATGGCGGCTGTGGTTCATCGCCAGCGTTGCGACGCGGTCCCCCGGCTTGATCCCCCGCCGTTCCAGCGCCTGCGCCAGCTTGCGCGAATCCCGCGCGATCCCGGCCCAGTCAGTGCGCGTCTCGCTGCCATCCGCCCAGCGGCTGATGATTTCGCGCGATCCATATTCGCGCTCGGCATGTTCGATCACCCGGGGTACCCGAAGCTCGAAATCCTGCATCGCGCCCAGCATCACACTCTCCTTGCTCGTACGGCTTTCCGTATTCGTAAGGCCATCCTGTCCGTTCGAGCGCGGGGATGCAAGGGGAAGCGCGTCAGCTCGCCAGCGCCAGCCTCGGCTGTTCGGTCGGCTTGAGCTCGGCGCGTTCGATCCCCGGCAATCCCTCGATCCGCGTCGCCAGTTCGCCGTCGAGCCGGAAATTGCGCCCCAGCACCAATTCCGCCTCACCGCCATCCGGCAAGGGCGCGTCGATCACGACCTCGCACCGCCCGCCGCGCGCATCCTCCAGCAATTTGGCGACCGCCGCCAGCGCCCCGGCCTCACGCACCGCCATGCGCAGCGTCAGCCGCACGTCCTTCGCCATCCCCTCGAACGGCTGGACCTTGCGCACCGTCACCCGCGCGCTGTCCTCCCCCGCCCGCCGGTCGAGCTCGACGGTCAGGATGCCGCACCCGCCAACGCGCGCCGCATCCTCCATCTCCTTGGCGGTAAACTCCTCGAAACAGGTGCACGGCACCGTCCCGCTCGCATCGGACAACGTCGCCATCATGTAGCGCTTGCCCCGCGCCGAGGTGCGCCAGCGCGCATCCTCGATCAGCGCGGCGATCGTCGCACCGGTGCGCCCGCCCTCGGCAATCTCGATCTCGTTGAGGCTGGCGATGCTGCGCGCCGAATGCAGCTTGGCGAGATGCTGGTAGCGGTCGAGCGGATGCGCGGAGAAGAAGAATCCGAACGCCTCCTTCTCCGCCTCAATCCGCTGGCCCAGCGTCCAGTGCGCGCTCTTGGGCAGCTGGATCGCCGACCCGACCGGCTCCGCCTCGCCGAACAGGCCGCCCTGCCCGCTGGTGCGGTTCTCATGCGTGCGCTGTGCGACTGCCATGATCGTCTCGGCGGCGGCATGGACCTTGGCGCGATCCGGCGCGACGCTGTCGAACGCCCCCGCCCCGGCCAGCGCCTCGACCTGGCGCTTGTT
>CAZWZP010000063.1:11056-11343 GCA_964638925.1 uncultured Stakelama sp.
CTTGGCCTGCCGCTCCTCGACCAGCAGCTCCATCGCCTTCTCGCCGACGCCCTTCAGGCCCGCCAGCGCATAGCGCACGGCGAAGCCGTCGCCATGTTCGGCCACCGAGAACTCCGCCTCGCTCGCATTGATGTCGGGCGGCAGGCACGGCGTGCCCAGCCGCTTCATATCCTCGACAAACACCGCCAGCTTCTCGGTCTGGCCAAGTTCGAAACACATCGACGCGGCGTAGAATTCGTGCGGATAATGCGCCTTCAGCCAGGCGGTGTGATAGGCGAGCAGCGCGT
>CAZWZP010000063.1:11360-14566 GCA_964638925.1 uncultured Stakelama sp.
CGCGTGCGACTTGTTGAAGCCATAGCCTGCGAACTTGTCGATCAAGTCGAACAGCTCGTTCGCCTTGGCCTCGGAGATGTTGTTCATCTTCGCGCAGCCCTCGACGAACAGCGCGCGTTGCGCGTCCATCTCCGCCTTGATCTTCTTGCCCATCGCGCGGCGCAGCAGGTCGGCGCCGCCGAGCGAATAGCCGGCCAGGATCTGCGCGGCCTGCATCACCTGTTCCTGATAGACGAAGATGCCGTAGGTTTCCTTGAGGATACCCTCCAGCAACGGGTGCGGATATTCGATCGGCTCCAAGCCCTGCTTACGCCGCCCGAACATCGGAATATTGTCCATCGGACCCGGGCGATAGAGCGAGACGAGCGCGATGATGTCGCCGAAATTGGTCGGCCGCACCGCCGTCAGCGTGCGCCGCATCCCTTCGGATTCGAGCTGGAACACGCCCACCGTCTCACCGCGCTGGAGCAATTCATAGACCGCCGGATCGTCCCAGCCGAGCGCGGCAAGGTCGATGCTGATGTTGCGCGCGGCGAGCAGCTCGACCGCCTTTTGCAGCACCGACAGCGTCTTGAGGCCAAGGAAGTCGAACTTCACCAGCCCCGCTCCCTCGACATATTTCATGTCGAACTGCGTCACCGGCATGTCCGAGCGCGGATCGCGGTACAGCGGGACGAGCTCCGCCAGCGGACGGTCGCCGATCACCACGCCCGCCGCATGGGTGGACGAGTGGCGCGGCAATCCCTCCAGCCGCATGGCGAGGTCGATCAGGTGCCGGACATCGCTCGCACCGTCATATTCCGCCTTGAACTCGCTCACCCCGTTCAGCGAGCGCGACAGCGTCCACGGATCGGTCGGGTGGTTCGGGACCAGCTTTGCCAGCCGGTCGACCTGGCCATAGCTCATCTGCAACACGCGCCCGGTATCCTTGAGCACCGCGCGCGCGCTCATCGTGCCGAATGTGATGATCTGCGCGACCTGATTGCGCCCGTACTTCGCCTGGACGTAGCGGATCACCTCGCCACGCCGGGTTTCGCAAAAGTCGATGTCGAAGTCGGGCATCGACACGCGTTCCGGGTTCAGGAATCGCTCGAACAGCAACCCCAGCGCCAGCGGATCGAGGTCGGTAATCGTCAGCGCCCAGGCGACCACGCTGCCCGCACCCGAACCACGCCCCGGCCCCACCGGAATCCCGTTGGCCTTGGCCCATTTGATGAAGTCCGAAACGATCAGGAAGTAACCGGGAAACCCCATCTGGACGATGATGTCGGTTTCGAACGCCAGCCGGTCGAAATATTCCTGCCGCTTGGCCGGATCGGTGATCCCGGCCGTCTCCAGCCGCGCCTCCAGCCCGGCGCGCGCGTCGGCGCGCAGCTGCGCCGCCTCCCCCTCGATATCGCCGGCCAGGCTGGGCAGGATCGGCTTGCGCTTGGGCGCGGCAAAGGCACAGCGCTGCGCCACCACCAGCGTGTTGTCGATCGCCTCGGGCAGATCGTCGAACAGCCGCTTCATCTCGGTCGCTGGCTTCATCCACGCATCGGGCGAGGAGCGCTGGCGATCGTCGCTCGCGACATAGGCCGAACCCGCAATGCACAGCATCGCGTCATGCGCCTGATGGAAATCGGGTACCGCATAGCTGACCGGGTTGGTGGCGACGATCGGGATACCCCGGTCATAGGCCAGTTCGAGCAGCTTCGGCTCGGCGCGCGCCTCAACCTCGTCCAGCCGCCGGACGATCTCGATATACAGCCGGTCGCCGAACAGCCCCTGCAGCCGGTCTGCATAAGCGAACGCCGCCTCGTCCTGTTCCTCCGCGAACATGCGCGTCAGCCCGCCTTCGCGCCCGGCGGTCAGCGCGATCAGCCCGTCGGTCCGCCCCTCCAGCGCCGCGAACGGGACATGCGCGTCCTTTTCGATCGGCCGGTCGAGATGCGCCATCGACACGAGGTTGCAGAGATTCTGATAGCCCGCTTCATCCTGCGCAAACAGCGCCAACCAGTCGAGCGGCGGGGTGACGCCATCGGGCATGTCGGGCCGCTCGACGCACAGCAGCGACCCAATGATCGGCTGCACCCCGGCCTTCTTGGCGGCGTCGGAATAGGGCATCGCGGCATAAAGCCCGTTGCGATCACACAGCCCCGCCGCCGGAAACCCCAGCTCACGTGCCCGCGTCGCAATCGCCTTGGGCTCGATCGCGCCTTCCAGCATTGTGTAGGCGGAGAAGATGCGGAGGGGTACGAAACCGGAATGGGGCATGGTCGGGTTATATGTGGAGAGGCGCAGGGGTCAAAGCCGGTGGACAGGTTGTCCACAGCTAATCCAGCATCATTCGTCGTTCCCAAATTGCGCGGCGACCGGCGTGCGCACTGACCGATGAACCCGCTTGCGCGCCCGAAATGTAGGTTATATAGCATAACAATATAGAGGAGAGGATCATGGCTACGATCGCACCGCCGGCTCCCGGCGTTACCTTTACCCGCATGAATCCGGTGACCGGTGCGGTTGCCACCCAAGCGAAAGCATTCAGCGTTGCCGACGCGGACGCTGCGGTTGAAGCCGCCGCCGCCGCCTTTCCCGGCTGGTCCGCACTTGGCCCCAATGCCCGCCGTGCAGCGCTGACCAAGGCCGCCGATGCGCTCGCAGCCAAGGCCGATCAGTTCGTCGATGCGATGATGGGCGAGATCGGCGCGACCGAGGGCTGGGCGCGGTTCAATCTGATGCTCGCGGTCGGCATGGTGCGCGAGGCTGCGGCGCTGACCACCCAGATCGGCGGCGAGGTAATCCCGTCGGACAAACCCGGCTGCATCGCGATGGCGCTGCGTGAGCCGGTCGGCGTGATGCTGGGCATCGCGCCGTGGAATGCGCCGATCATCCTGGGCGTGCGCGCAGTCGCGGTGCCGCTGGCGTGCGGCAATACCGTGGTGCTCAAGGCGAGCGAGCAATGCCCGCGCACCCACAGCCTGATCGCCGAAGCGTTTGACGAAGCATTGCCCAAGGGCGCGGTGAGCATCGTCACCAACGCGCCGCAGGATGCGCCGGAGATCGTCAGCGCGCTGATCGACAACCCGCATGTCCGCCGCATCAACTTTACCGGATCGACCGCAGTCGGGCGGATCATCGCCAAGCGCGCGGCCGAGCATCTCAAGCCCGTGCTGCTCGAACTCGGCGGCAAGGCGCCGTTGATCGTGCTGGAGGATGCGGACCTC
>CAZWZP010000063.1:14610-15427 GCA_964638925.1 uncultured Stakelama sp.
GGCCAGATCTGCATGTCGACCGAGCGGATCATCGTCGTCGAGAGCGTCGCGGATGCGTTCGTGAGCAAGTTTGCGGCCAAGGTCGGCACGATGGCGGTCGGCGACCCGCGTGAGGGCAAGACTCCGCTGGGCGCGGTGGTCGATCAGAAGACCGTCGACCACTGCAGGTCGCTGATCGCCGACGCGGTGTCGCACGGCGCGGTGCAGGTCAATGGCGGCGACGCCAATGGCGTGCTGATGCCCGCGCATGTCATCGACAAGGTGACGCCGGAGATGAAGCTGTTCCGCGACGAGAGCTTTGGTCCGGTCGTCGGCGTAATCCGCGCGCGCGATGAACGCCACGCGATCGAGCTGGCGAACGACACCGAGTACGGCCTGTCGGCATCGGTGTTCACCCGCGACACCGCGCGTGGGCTGAACGTGGCCAAGCAGATCAAGTCGGGCATCTGTCACGTCAACGGCCCGACTGTGCATGACGAGGCGCAGATGCCGTTCGGCGGGGTCAAGGCATCGGGCTATGGCCGGTTCGGCGGCAAGGCCGGGATCGACAGCTTCACCGAGCTGCGCTGGATCACGATCGAGACCCAGCCGGGCCATTATCCGATCTGACGAAACGATTGCGGGGTTTCGTTGGGGGGACCCCGCCACGAACTGAAGGACTATCCATGACCGAATTGAGTGCCAACGGCGTCGTCGCCTATGATGTCGAAAACGGCATTGCCTGGGTGCGGTTCAACCGCGCCGACAAGCGCAACGCGATGAGCCCGACGCTCAACCGCGACATGATGGACGTGCTCGACGCGCTCGAGTTCCGCGA
>CAZWZP010000064.1:0-2394 GCA_964638925.1 uncultured Stakelama sp.
GCCGTGAACAGCTCGGCAAAATTCCGCCCTCTGCGAGGGCGGCCCCTCCGTCAGCGCTACGCGCTGCCACCTCCCCTGAGCAAGCTCAGGGGAGGAATGAGTGGGGTCCGCCCCTACTCCGCCGGCTTGCCGCCCGGCGTCCAGTCAGGACGGAAGTCGGTGTCGGCGAGCCAGCGGGCGGGGCCGATCAGCGACTGGACCGCGCGCGCCATGAACGGGATGTCGAGATTGGCGATCGTATCCTGCGCCGAATGATAGGTCGGCGTCATCGCCCAGCCCGAAATGGTGTGCGCCACCACCCCACGCCGCGCGAGCGCGAAATTGTCCGAACGCTCGAAGAAGTTCTGCTCCGGATAGGGGTCCTTGGTCACCAGCGCGCCGCGTTCGGCGAGCGTCGGCCCCAGGTTCGAGCGCTCGAACCCGGTCATCATCATCGTGCCGGCGGGCAATTTGGGATCCTGCGCGCCGATCATCTCGAACGCGAGGTTGGCGACGATATCGGTCAGCGGCACCGGCGGATTGGCGGCAAAGGCGCGCGATCCGAAGCCGCCCATCTCCTCCGCGCCGAACGCCGCGAACAAGATGCCGCGCTTGTGCCGCTTGCCGCTGCTCAGCGCATGGGCAAGTTCGAGCACGGCGGCGACGCCCGAAGCATCGTCGTTTGCGCCATACATTACCGTGCCATCGGGCTGGACGCCGAGATGGTCGACATGCGCGGCGAGCAGGATCACCCCCGCCTTGGGGTCGGTGCCGGGCAGATAGCCGACCGCATTGGTCGTCTCGACCTCTTCGCGGACCAGATTGAGCTGCATCGCGACCGGCTTGCCAGCAGACTTCGCCGCCTTGTCGAACGCTGCAGCGGGGAGGACGATCACCGAAAGCCCGTCCTGAGGTGGTTGGCTTGCGAGATAGGCGGTCAGGCGCGGGCGCTTGCCAATCTGGTCCCACAATTTGGCGGTCGCCTCGCTCGCGCGCAGCACCAGCAGCTTGGTTCCCTTGCCACGCACGGCGCGCATCGCGGCGGAGGGTGAAATCTTGGCGCTCGACACGAAGAGGACGTCACCGGCCGGAATCGCCGCGGCATCGTCACCAGCGAAGACTACCGCATCGCCCACCGCGCGATCCGCGCCGCCCAGGATCAGCATCGCGCCCTTCACTGCCTTGCCCGCGACGGTCACCGCGGGTTCGCCATCGAGGCGCGGGCGGATGACCTTCACCTTCTGAAGATAGGAATCCGCACCCGGCGCGTGCTGAAGCCCATAGCCCTGAAACCGCGCGGCGACATAGGCCGCGGCTATCGCCTCGTCGCGCGTCGCGCTGCCGCGCCCCTGCAGCTCCGGCCCGGCGAGGAAGCGGACATGCGCCGAAATCCATTCGGGCTTCACCGTCCAGTCGGTCGCGGGCGCGGCGCTGGTGACCGGCGCGGGTGCGGCGGTCTGGGCGAAGGCGGGCGCGGCGATGGCGGTGCAGAGCAATGCGGCGGCGAAGATACGCTTCATGGAAACCCCTCGAATGAACCGCGCGACCCTAACGCGGTCGGGCGCGGGAGCAAGGCGTCAGGCTTCGGGTCGGGTCCACAGCCAGCCGCCGATCACCACCGCCGCGCCGATCGTGAAGAGCGGCCATGGCATTGCGGTAAGCGCGAGGGTCAGCGCGATACTGACGGCAAAGGCGATGCTGGCGGCGATCTTGCCGCTACGGCTGACCGCGCCGTTCGCGCGCCACCGCGTGATGTGCGGGCCGAAGCGGGGATGTTCGAGCAACCGCTGTTCGAGCTTCGGCGAGCTGCGCGCGAAGCAATAGGCCGCCATGATGACGAACACCGTCGTCGGCATCACCGGCAGGATCGCGCCGATCACGGCCAGGCCGAGACAGATAAATCCGGCGATCAGATAGAGATGACGACGCACCCCATCTGCGTAGCATGCCAGTCGCGACTGTCTCGCAAAAAGAAGCTGACGCGTCCGTCTCAATTCCTCCCCTGCGCAGCAGGGGAGGTGGCAGCGCGCAGCGCTGACGGAGGGGCCGCCCCGCAGAGGGCGGAATTTTGCCGAGCTGGTCACGGCCGTCTACGCGGCCGCCCCTCCACCACCGGCTTCGCCGGCGGTCCCCCTCCCCTGAGACAAGCTCAGGGGAGGAATACGGGGTTACCCCAACCGCCGCATCAGCCCTTTCTTCAGCCGATCATGCGCGCTCTTCTTGATCTGGCAGATGCGCGCCGCACCGACGCCGAGCACCTGACCGATCTCCTCGAGGTTCAATTCCTCGACATAATAGAGCTGCACTACCAGCTGCTCCTTCTCGGGCAGCTCCGAAATCGCGCCGATCAGCGCCTCGCGCTGGTCGGCATCGGCGAGCTGATCGAAGGCGTCGGGTTCGTCGGACATGAACCAC
>CAZWZP010000064.1:2404-8753 GCA_964638925.1 uncultured Stakelama sp.
GGGCCTTCGTCCGAATAGACATCGTCGATCGAATCGAATCGCACTGCCTCTGCGCTCGCATAGTCGCTGCGCAATTTTTCGATCGTGACGCCCAGTTTCGACGCGACTGCCGCCTCGTCGGGCCGCGCGCCGTCCGCAGACAGCGCGGTCACCGCATCCTGATAGGCGCGGCGGCGCTTCATCGCGCCGCGGGTGATCGTCGCCTGCCGCCGCAATTCGTCGATCATCGCGCCGCGCACGCGGGTGTGGAGATACTGGTCGAAGCTGACGAGGCCGCGATCCTCGAAACTGCCCGCCGCCTCGACCAAGGCGACCAGCCCGATCTGGACCAGATCCTCGACATCGATCAGCGTGCTCATCGACCCGTGAACATGCCAGGCGAGCCGGCGGACCAAAGGCATATGCTTGCGCACCAGCGCATCCATGTCGCGCTTCGTGTCGCCACGGCGATCATAGGTCAGCGCGAATTCATTCGGGGCGGGTTGGAAGGTCATGCGGCAAGTGCCTCCGGTGCGCCGATCACGGCGACGACCTCGACCGACTTGTCCTCGGGCACTTCAAAGAAGCTCATCACCGGGGTGTCGGGCAGGACGGTGCGGACGAGTTTGCGGATTGCGATGCGGATCGTCGGCTGAACGACCAATGCGAACGGCTTGGCCTCGGCGACGAGCGGCTGGGCGGCGCGCTGCAGCGCATCGACGATGCGGCGGCCCAGATCGGGTTCGATCGTGTGGCGCTTCGACGGGTCGGAGCGGATCGCCTGACCCAGCAGTGCCTCGAGCTGGCCCTCCAGCGTCATCACGCGCAGCGGTTCGCGCACCCCGCACAGCCGCTGGATGATCAGGGGGCCGAGTTCGGGGCGGATCAGCTCGACGATCTCGTCGGCGTCCGCCGTCTTCTGCGCGGCGATCGCGATCGCGGCGGCGATGCGGCGGAATTCCTTGAGCGGGATATTCTACGCCAGCAGGCCGCGCAGCACCTGCGTGAGCGTCGTGATCGGCAGCGGGTTGGGCGAGAGCGAGGCGACCAGCTGCGCCGCACGCTCGCGCAGTCCGTCGAGCAGCGCCTGAACCTCGTCCGGGCCAAGCAGGTCGGACGCGTTCTGGATCAGCGCCTGATTGAGGTGCGTCGCCATCACCGTGCCGGGATCGACCACCAGCCAGCCCTGCCCGGTCGCGGCATCGGCGTCGGCGGGCGAAATCCACATCGCGTCGAGGCCGAAGGTCGGATCCTTGGCGGGCTTGCCGGGCAGGCTGCCAACGGCTTGCCCCGTGTCGAGCGCCAGCATCTCGTCGGGCGAGACGCTGTCCTCACCGATCACTACGCCGCCGACGACAATGCGATAGGCATAGGGGGCCATGTTGATGTCGTCGCGCACGCGCACCTGCGGCACGACGAAGCCGAGTTCCTTCGACAGCTGGCGCCGCACGCCGGTGATCCGGCCCATCAGCGCGCCGCCACGGCGCTCATCGACCAGCGGCACCAGGCCATAGCCGATGTCGATCATCACCTGCATATTGTCGGTGACCTCGTCCCAGCCGATCCGCGAGGGATCGACGGGTTCGGCGGCCTCGACGATGGCGGGCGCGGGCGGGCGCTTGCTTGCCTGATACATTCTCCAGGCCATGAAGCCGGACCCGGCGGCGGCAGGAAGGATGATGAAGGCGGGCATACCGGGCAACAGGCCGAGCAGCGCGGTGATGACGGCGACCGGGGTCCAGGTGCGGTGGCTGCCGAACTGGCTGCCGATCTGGCCGGTCAGATCCTGATCCTTGTTCGACGAAACGCGGGTGACAATTGCGGCGGCGGCGATCGACAGCAACAGCGCCGGGATCTGCGCGACGAGGGCGTCGCCGATTGCCAGCAGGACATAGGTCTGCGCTGCTTCGCCCAGCGACATGCCATGGCTGACCGGGCCGAGGATCAGGCCGCCGATGATGTTGATGAACAGGATCAGCAAGCCGGCGACCGCATCGCCCTTCACGAACTTGGACGAACCGTCCATCGCGCCGTAGAAATCGGCTTCGGTCGAGATCTCGACCCGGCGCGCCTTGGCTTCGTCGGGGGTGATGAGGCCGGCGTTCAAATCGGCGTCGATCGCCATCTGCTTGCCGGGCAAGGCGTCGAGGGTGAAGCGCGCCGACACTTCGGACACGCGGCCCGCGCCCTTGGTCACCACGATCATGTTGATGATGATCAGGATCGCGAAGACGAACAGGCCGACGACATAATCGCCGCCGATCATGAACGTCCCGAACGCCTCGATCACATGGCCGGCCGCTGCCTCGCCCTCATGACCGTGACCGAGCACGACGCGAGTCGAGGCAACGTTGAGGCCGAGCCGGAACAACGTCGCAAACAGCAGCACGGTGGGGAAGGCCGAGAAATCGAGCGGCTTTTGCGCATTCAACGCCACCATCAGCACCGCGAGGCTGATGATGATGTTCATGATGAAAAAGGCATCGAGCAGGAAGGTCGGCACCGGCACGACCATCATCGCGACGAGCACGAGGATGGCGACGGGCAGCGCGAAGCTGCGCAGTGCGGGGACGATACCGCCCGAAAGGGTCGCTGCGTTCATGGCGGATCAGGCTCCCAGCCGGGCGAGCATCAGGTAAGCGAGCTTGGCGGTCTCGGGCGTCGGGCGCAGCGGATTGACGGTCGGCATCGCCGATGCCTTGAGCCGCCCCGCGCTTTGCAGCCGGTCGAGCGTGGTCAGCCAGCCGCGATCCTGCCCGACCGCTTCATTGCCCAGCACCACTTCGACATCCTCGCCGAGCGCGGCGACGAGCGTCTGGAACCGGGCGTCGAGGCTGCCCGATGCCGCGCCGGTCGCGCCGACCGCAGCGGCGCCGCGATCGAGCTTGCCGGCGAAGCGCTCATAGATTTGCCCGAGCGAGCGCTGCGACCCGTCGGAGGCATAGAAGATGTTGCGGTTGGCGCGTGCGGCGGCGGGGAACAGGCTCGCCGCGCCCGCTTCCGGATTGGCATCCATGGCGCGCAGGAATTTGCGCGCGCCGCCAAGGCCCAGGAAATGCGCCATGTACAGGTCGGTGCCGGTGGCTTCGCGGCCCAAAGATGCTTCCAGCGCATCCTTGTTGTCGCTGGCATGTTCGGCGGCCATCAGCGATGCGGCCTGCGGATCGTTGCGCAGCGACAGGATCGCCTGGCGGGTCGCCGGGTCGGACACGGTGAAGCGGCCATTGGCGGTCTGGCGGATGCTGTCCGCCGCCCAGCCGAGGCCATGCTTCTCGCCATGATCCTTGATCACGCCGAGCCAGCTTTGTTCGATGAACTGATAGAGGCCGGTGGCGCTGGACGTGCGCGCGCGCGCGTCGGCGCGCATCCCGCTTTCGACCTGTGCCTGGCCGAGCAGATAGTTGAAGTCGATGCCGGTCTTCTGGCTCGCCGTCGCGATCGCCGTGGTGACGTTCGTTCTGGCTCCGATCGAAGGTACGGTCATAGGCCTTGCTTCTCATCCCCTTGGGTTCGGGGAGATGAGCAAGAGCCGTGCCAATATTGGCTCACGCGAAGGCGCTAAGGCGCGAAGATGTTCGGTGTGCCGCGCCTGCAGCCCTTCTTATTTCACGCTGAAGCGATGGTTGCCGCTGAAGCGGCACAAGTTGGCCAGCCTATGCAGGGCATCTTCGCGCCTTAGCGCCTTCGCGTGAACCAAAATCAGCCCGCGGCAAATCCGGGCCGGTAGGACGGCAAATCATTGCCGGTCAGTGCCGTCAGCCGCCGCCGCACATTGGCGGCCATCAGGTTGACATAGATGCGGCAGCTTTCGTTGAGCCGGTGCGCTTCCTCGGCCAGCGCCTTGAGCTCGCCCGACAGCGCGGGATCATCGTCATTGGCGGCCCCCACCGCCTCGATCCCGATCAGCTTCTCGCGCGTCGCGCGTTCGAGCGCGGCGACGTCGTTCGCCTTCAGCGCGGCGATCTCGGCGTGCAGCGCCTCGATCACGCGGATCAGGGCCTCATGCCGCGTCATTCGGATTCCACTGCAGCTTGAGCGCGAGCAGCCGGTCGGCGATGGTCGAGGGGACCAGCGGAAAATTGCCGTCGGCAATCGCCTTCTTGATCCGCGCGACACGATCGGCGTCCACCGGAGCGCTGGCCGCCGCCGATTGGGTCAGCGACGCGGCGGCACTGGTCGTGACAGCTTGCGTTGCCCCATCCACCGACCGCACGGGCGCGGCAGCGGCCACCGGCGTCAGCCGGGGGGCAAGTGATGCAGGCTTAAAGCCGACTGGATCCACCATGTCTGCAATCCTTTTTCTGCGGACATACGCGAAAACGACGCTTTGACGGGGAGCTTTAGGAAAAAATGCACGGGCGGCGAATTTTTCTGCCGCCGCACTTCACAATCCTCCCCCTGGCGGGGGAGGATTGGATTAGATCAGTCCCCGAAACCGGGCAATTTCGCACGGCCCGGTGCCAGCGCGATTGCGGCGACCGGCGGGCGTTTGTCGTCGGTCTTGACCAGCACGCGACCGCCAACCGCAGCATCGGCCATCGCCAACCCCTCGCGCGTGATCGAGAAGCCGGCGGCACCCGCCTCCAGCATCACCGGGTCACCGCGGCGGATCACCAGTTCGGGCTTGGCGGCGACCGGCGCGGGTGCAGCTGCGGTTGGTGCGGCCTTGGGAAGTGCGTTGACCGGTACGAACACGCGCCATTGCTGCGGCCCCTGACAGCGGATCACCACCGCGTCCTCTGCCGCCGAGCGCCAGCTGAGCTGGGGCGTGTCGCAAGCCGCGAGTTTGAGGCGCTTGTCCACGGCAGCACGCGCGCCGCCCTCGGCCCCGATCGGGGCGCCGGCGAAGCGTTCGACCAGCTGGTCGAGCGCCTCGGTCGATTGAAAGGCGGCGGTCGGGCCGGACAGGGCGATCAGGAGTGCGATCATTGCGGATCTCCAGCTGGGATTTCGGGATCGCCGGCAAAGCCGACGGAGAGCGTCACGGCACGGCGCTGGCCGGGCACGACGCGAAGGATGAGGCGGTCGGGCGACACCGCGCCCCGGCCAACCAGCGCCGCAGCGACCGCGCGTGCGCGGTCGGCGGCGAGGATGGCGGCGCTGCCGGTGTTCGAGTCGACATCGCCGGACGGCGCGGTCGATCCGGTGATCGTGATGACCGTCCGCTTGTCGCGCGCAACATCGCGTGCCCAGGCAATCGTCGCGCTCAGATCGGCAGCGGGGCTGCCGGGGCTGTAGCCATCGACGCGCGCGCGGGCGACCGCCATCGGGTCGATCGGCGCAGGGGCTTCGGTGCCGAACCCGCTGCGCAGCCCGGCGAGCAGGCGGCTGCGATCCGCCTCGCGATGCGCCTGCAGCAGGACGAAGAAGCCGATCAGCAGCAGCGCCAGATCGGCAAGCGTGATCAGCCACACCGAGCGCGCCGGGGCGATCTCGTCCCAACTGTCGGGAGTGAGTGCTGCGGTCATGCGGCCAGCTCGCGTTTACGGGCGCGTTCGAGCGTGGCGAGGCGTGCCAGCGGCGCTGCGAGCCGCAGCCGTTCCGCCGCCTCAACCCGCGCGAGACGCTTCAAGCGTGCAACGATCGGCATCGCGACGAGATTGGCCAGCAGCGCGCCATAGAGCGTGGCGAGCAGTGCCACCGCCATCGCCGCGCCGATTCGGTCGGGATTGTCCATCGCCGCGAACATGCGGACCAGGCCCAGGATCGTGCCGATCAGCCCCATGGCGGGCGCGGCCTCAGCCACCCCGCTCCACAGCTCGATCACCGCGCGGTGCCGTTCGGCGCGCATTGCGGCCTGGTCACAGACGATGGTGTCGATCTCGGAAGGTGTCGCACCATCGACTGCCGCTGCGACCGCCGCCGCCATGTCGGGATCGTCGATCACCGACCGGTCGAGCGCGATCAGCCCGTGGCGCCTGGCAATCTTCTCGAGCGACCCGGCCTGCGCGATCAGCGGCGCGGCGTCGAACGGGCGGCGGGCGAGCGTCTTGAGCGCAATCAGCCCGCGCCCGACATCAGCGAGCCGGTGACGCAGAAGTACGCTGGCCGCCGTCCCGCCGAACACGATGGCAAGCGCCAGCGGGTCGAGCAGCACGGATGCGTCGAGCGGAGCCAGCGCGGCGAGATCGGCGGGTGCGGCACTATTCATGCGCATATGCTTTGCAAGCGCCGGGCCAATTCGCGCATCGGGTGGGAAACTCCGGCAAGCGCACGCCTGACCGGCAAAAGCGGCAAATCCGCTGCCGCCGCCCGGCAAATCCTTGCCGCCGCTACCCGCCAAAGCGGCAAATGCGGCGATTTCGGACCACTCCCCGCAAACTGGCACGCCCATTGCTAGGAACCGTTCGAACATTGGCATGAGGACCGT
>CAZWZP010000064.1:8782-11237 GCA_964638925.1 uncultured Stakelama sp.
TCTCTTCGGGGTGCACGGCGCGGCGCTTCAGGTGCGTTCGCAGCGCATGGGCGTGCTCGCGTCGAACATCGCGAACGCCTCGACCCCGGGTTTCAAGGCGAAGGATATCGACTTTCGTGCGGCGCTGAACGCGATCGAAACACCCGGCATGGCCGGGGCCGATCCGATCTCAGGTGCGACCAAATATCGCGTCCCGCTGCAGCCGAGCCTCGACGGCAATACCGTCGAGCTCGCCGCCGCACAGACCGCCGTTGCCGAGAATGCCGTCGCCTATCAGACGACGCTCGCCTTCCTCAACGGCCGCATCGACACGCTCAAGCGCGCGCTGAAGGGAGAATAACCCATGTCCGACCAGCCGCTTTCCATCTTCCAGGTCGCGGGCCGCGCCATGTCGGCGCAGCTCGTGCGGATGAACACCACCGCCTCCAACCTCGCCAATGTCGGCCAGGTCGCGTCCACTCCGGGCGAAGCCTATCGCACGATGAAGCCGGTGTTCCGCACGCATTTCGATGCGGCGAGCGGCATGGCGACGGTCGATGTCGAAAGCGTCGTCGCGGCCGGCGAAGCGCCGACCAAGCGCTACGACCCCGGCAACCCGATGGCCGACAAGGACGGCAATGTCTGGGAAAGCGCAGTCGATGAGACCCGCGAGCTGGTCGACATGATGGAAACCGCCCGCACCTATCAGAACAATGTCGAAGTGATGCAGACGGCCAAGACGCTGATCACCCAGACGCTCAACCTGGGACGCAGCTGATGACCGCTTTTGACACGACGCTGAGCAATCTCGGCATCGCCCGCACTGGCGCGAACCAGGCGAATACCAGCGGGCTGGGATCGTCGGCGATGGACCAGGCCGATTTCCTGACGCTGATGACCGCGCAGATGAAGAACCAGGATCCGTTCGATCCGGTCGACAACACCCAGATGGTCGCGCAGATGGCGCAATTCTCGTCGCTGGCCGGGATCAGCGAGATGAACACGACGCTGCAGGCGATCGCCGCCAAGCTTGGCGCAACCAGCACCACCGACATGGTCGCATGGGTCGGCCGCACCGTGCTGACCGAAGGCAATGTCGCCTATCCGCGCACCGACGGGTCGCTCGGCGGGATGATCGAGCTGGGTGCCGCTGCGGCCGAGGTCAATGTCGTGATCGAGGGGCCGAACGGCGAAATCCTCAAGAGCGTGTCGCTCGGCGCAGCGCCAGCGGGGCGCACCGAATTCGAATGGGATGGCACCACCGACACCGGCGAGCCGGCTGGCGATGGTCCCTTCACCATCCGCGTCGCCGCGCGCGACGCCAATGGTGCTGCCGTTTCCGCCCAACCGCTCGTCTGGGCGCCGGTGACATCGGTCGCGATGGGCCGCGACGGCAACCCGATCCTTACCCTGCCTGGCATCGGCCAGGTGTCCACCACCGCCATCCGCCAGATCGGCTGAGTCCAAACAGGAGCCTATTTCGATGTCCTTCTACACCTCGCTCTCGGGTCTTCAGGCGGCGCAGACCGACATGTCGACCATCTCGCACAACCTGTCGAACGTCTCGACCAACGGGTTCAAGAAGAGCCGCACCGAATTTGCCGACGTGATCGCGTCGAGCGTGTCGCTGAACCCCAATCAGATGATCGGGTCGGGCACCGTGGTGAAGGCGATCCGCCAGCAATTCGGCCAGGGCGGGATGCAGCAATCGGCGTCGAGCCTCGACATCGCGGTCGCCGGCGACGGCTTCTTCGCGGTCAAGCCGAGCCTCGATTCGGCAGGGGTCAATTTCACCCGCAACGGCAGCTTCCTGGTCAACAGCGACCGCTATGTCACCGATTCGCAGGGCGGCTTTCTGCAGGTTTATCCGGTCGACGGATCGGGCGCGGTGGTCGCCACCGGTCTCGGCTCGACCGTGAACCTGCGCCTGCCGCAGACCAGCGGCGTGCCCGAGGCGACCGAGAATGTCGCGCTGTCGCTCAACCTGTCGGCCTATTCGTCGGTGCCGTCGCAGGCGTCGCGGTTCACGCCCGAAACGCCCTATGCATTCGATCGCTTCGATCCGGGCACCTACAACAACTCGACCCAGACGACGATTTACGACGCCAGCGGCAACCCGCTGACGATGACCAGTTATTTCGTGCGCGAGACGACCGAAGCGCCGTCGACCTGGTCGGTCTACAGCTTTGTCGGCGACCGTCAGCTGGGTATCGACGCGGCGAACCCGCAACCGGTGACGCTGACCTTCGATTCGAGCGGCGCGTTGACCAGCCCGACCGCGCCGACCCAGTTCGCACCCTTCACGGTCGGGTCGAGCACCACCGAACAGTCGATCGCGCTCGATTTCGGCAGCGCGACCACCCAACTCGGCGCACCGTTCAGCATCAACAGCCGTAGCCAGGACGGCAAGGCGGTCGGCCAGCTCGACGGCGTGACGGTGGGCGAGGACGGCATCGTCCGCGCCAGCTTCTCCAAT
>CAZWZP010000064.1:11247-12010 GCA_964638925.1 uncultured Stakelama sp.
GGCGACAGCCTGGCGCTGGGCAAGGTGGCGCTCGCCAACTTCTCCAACCCCTCGGGGCTGCGTCAGCTCGGCAACTCGACCTGGGCCGCGACCGGCCTGTCGGGCGAACCGCGCCTCGGCGAGCCGGGCGTCAATGGCTTTGGCGGCCTGATGTCGGGCGCGATCGAGCGGTCGAACGTCGACATTACCGAGGAACTGGTCGGGCTGATCGCGGCACAGCGCAACTTCCAGGCGAACGCCAAGGCGCTCGATACCGCGAGCCAGATCTCGCAGACCATCTTCAACATCCGCAGCTGATTTTAGCGATTTAGGAGGCATTCGCGATGGATAGACTCGTCTACACCGCCCTGTCCGGCCTTAAGGGTCAGATGCAGGCGCAGGCGACGATCGCGAACAACATCGCGAACGCCTCGACCATCGGTTACCGCGCCGACCGTATCAACTTCGAACGCCTGCTGGTGCAGGGCGACGGCCATGCCAGCCGCCAGCCCAGCGTCGAGACGGTGGTCGATATGGACCGGCGGGCGGGCGCGATCACCCAGACCGGGCGCGGGCTGGACATTGCGATCACCGGCGAAGGCTGGCTCGCGGTGCAGGCCGTCGATGGCAGCGAAGCCTACACACGGCGCGGCGATTTGCGCGTCGCGCCGAGTGGCGTGTTGGAAACCGGCGACGGTTTCCCGGTGATGGGGTCGGGGGGCCCCATCACCGTGCCGCCGCACGACAAGATCATGATCGCGACCGACGGCACATTGTCGATCGT
>CAZWZP010000064.1:12024-14254 GCA_964638925.1 uncultured Stakelama sp.
CGCAGCCGCCGCAGATCATCGACCAGCTCAAACTGGTCAGCGACCAGGGCAGCCGCACCGTCAAGGGTCTGGACAATCTGCTCCATGTCCGCGGCGGCGGCGCCTTGCCGCAGGATTTGGATGCGACGGTGATGACCGGCGCACTCGAAGGATCGAACGTCAACCTCACGCAGGCGCTGGTCGACATGATCGAGAATCAGCGCAGCTACGAGGTGCAGGCGAACCTGCTCCGCGACGCCAAGTCGATGGACGAGAGCTCCGCCTCGCTCATGCGCGTCAGCTAAGAATTTTCAGGAAGGATTAGACCCATGGGTTCCGCAGCAATGCACATCGCGCGCACCGGGCTTGATGCCCAGAACATGCGGATGCGGGTGATCTCGAACAACCTCGCCAACGTGAACACCACCGGGTTCAAGCGCGACCGGGCGAGCTTCGAGGCCTTGGCCTATCAGGTCGTCACCGCACCGGGTGCCGCAAGCACCGCCGAAACGCGCTATGCGATCGGCACCAATCTCGGCACCGGCGTGCGGATTCAGGGTACCGCCCGGATCGACACCCAGGGCGCGATGCAGACCACCGGCAACGCGCTCGACATGGCGCTCGACGGCAATGGCTATTTCCAGGTGCAGATGCCCGGCGGCCAGCTCGGCTACACCCGTGCGGGCAATTTCGCGCGCTCGCCCGAAGGGATGCTGGTGACCAGCGAGGGCTATCAGGTGATGCCCGGCATCACGATTCCCGAGGGCGCAACCTCGATCACCGTCGGCAGCGACGGCACGGTCAGCGCGACGATCGCCGGCCAGACCGAGGCGAGCCAGATCGGCCAGATCCAGATCGCTGCCTTCCCCAACAGCGCCGGGCTGCAGGCGGTCGGCGACAATTACCTTGTCGAAACGGCGGCGAGCGGCGCGGTCAATCTCGGCATCGCCGGGCAGGATGGGCGCGGCAACATCCGCCAGGGGATGCTCGAAGGATCGAACGTCAATGTCGTCGAAGAGCTGGTCGACATGATCGAGACCCAGCGCGCGTACGAGGTCAATTCCAAGATGATCTCGGCGAGCGACGAGATGCTCCAGTACATCAACCAGAACGTCTGAGGGCATGATCATGCGCACTCTGTCCGCCCTCGCCGTCCTCACCGCCTGCACGTTCGCTGCCTCGCCGGTCGATGCGAAGCTGTTCGGCAAGAAGCAGCCGTCGGAGGACTTCACCGTCACGCTGCCGACGCCGACTCCCGCACCGCCAGCCGCCAACGGATCGATCTTTCAGGTAAGCGAGGGCTATGCCGCGCTGCACGAAGGCACGCGCGCGCGCCGCGTCGGCGATCCGGTGACGATCGTGCTGGTCGAACGCACCAGCGCATCCAAATCGGCCGGCACCAATCTGGACAGCGGCGGCGGTTTTTCGCTGACGCCGCCGAGCACAGGCGCGCTCAGCCTGTTCAGCCAGAGCGACGCCAGCATCAGCGGCAAGCGCGGGTTCAAGGGTACCGGCGCGGCCGACCAGTCGAACGCGCTGTCGGGTGAGATCAGCGTGACCGTCGCGCAAGTGCTGCCCAACGGCACGATGTTGGTGCAGGGCCAGAAGCGCGTCACGCTCAACCGCGGCGACGAGTTCGTGCAGATCAAGGGGATCATCCGCCCCACCGATATCGACGCGAACAACCGCATCGCGTCCACGCGCGTCGCCGATGCCCGCATCGCCTATACCGGCAAGGGCGATGTCGCCCGCGCCGCCCGCCAGGGGTGGTTCAGCCGCTTCTTCCAGTCGATCAGCCCGTTCTGAGGATGCGCAAAATGATCCGCTTTCTCCTCGCCCTGCTCGCCACCCTGATCCTCGCCCAGCCCGTTGCGGCGGAGCGGATCAAGGATCTCGGCAATTTTCAGGGCATCCGCACCAACCAGCTGACCGGATACGGCATCGTCGTCGGACTGCCGGGCACGGGTGACGACAACCTCGAATATACCGTCCAGTCGATGAAGGGCGTCACCGCGCGCTTCGGCCTGGCGCTGCCGCCCGGGGTCAATCCGGCGCTCAAGAACGCCGCGGTCGTGCTGGTCACCGCCGAACTGCCCGCCTTTGCCAAGCCGGGGCAGAAGCTCGACATCACCGTATCGTCGATGGGCAAGGCCAAGTCGCTGCGCGGCGGCACATTGGTGCTGACCCCGTTGCTGGGTGCGGACGGACAGATTTATGCGATGGCGCAGGGTAATCTTGCGGTCGGCGGCCT
>CAZWZP010000064.1:14323-15261 GCA_964638925.1 uncultured Stakelama sp.
CGCGCGGTCGAAACCGGCTTCGCCACCGCCCCGACGCTGACCTACAACCTCGCGCGTGCGGATTTCACCACGGCGCAGCGCGTCGCCGATGCGATCAACGGCCGCTATGGCTTTGGCACCGCGCGCGCGATCGACGCGGTATCGGTCGCGGTCACCGCGCCACAGGGTGCCGATGTCCGCGCCCAGATCATGAGCGAGATCGAAAATCTCAAGCTGCGGCCAAGGTAATCGTTAACGCGCGCACCGGCACCGTGGTCATCAACTCGGCCGTCCGGGTCAGCCCTGCTGCGGTAACCCATGGTAAACTTACCGTTCGTATTGATGAATCCCAGCGGGTCAGCCAGCCGCTGCCGTTCAGCCAGGGCGAGACCCGGGTCGAGCAGCAGAGCGGCGTCGGCGTGGAGGAGGAGAAGCGACCGATGTTCCTGATGGATCCGGGTCCCAAGCTGGCCGATGTGGTCAAGGCGGTGAACGCGATCGGCGCGTCGCCAGCCGATCTCGTCGCGATCCTCGAAGCCCTGAAGCAGGCCGGTGCGCTGAAAGCGGAGCTGATTATCCTGTGACCCAGCCGATCGCGCCCGCCCAGGTCCCCGCGACTCTCAAGCTGACCGGCAGTGTCTCCACGGACACGGCCCGACTTGGCACGCGCGACAATCTGGACGCGGCGGGTGAGAAGTTCGAGGCGATCTTCACCAAGATGATGCTGTCGTCGATGCGCAAGGCGAAGCTGGCCGACAGCCTGTTCGAAAGCCAGGCGCTCGACCAGTTCCGCGACATGCAGGACCAGAAGCTCGCCGAGAATATGGCCGCGCACACGCCGATGGGGATCGGCAAGGCAATGACCGAATTCCTCGCCAAGGCGGGCAGTGTGGCCGAGACGGCTCCGACCGCTCCCGAAAAGGGTGAAACGCCATGACCGACATGCTCTCGATCGGCGC
>CAZWZP010000065.1:0-539 GCA_964638925.1 uncultured Stakelama sp.
TCCGCACTCCGCTAATCTACGCCGCGAGTTGTGCCGAATGTTCTGACGACGGACAGGCGCCGACAAGGCGCTGGCGACGCTGCACGGCGAGCGGCTGATCGACCTTGCGCGCGCCGCGCTCGCCATCCAGTGCGACGCGGTGGCGATCGTCGGTCGCGAGGGCGGCATTCCTGACTGGCCCGCACCCGGCCTCGGCCCGCTCGGCGGTGTGGCGGGTGCGCTGCGTCCCGCGCGTGCGCCAGGTCACCATCTCGTGCTGACCTGCGGCGTGGACAGTGTCGGATTGCCCGCTGATCTGGTCGATCAGCTCAGCCTCGCTCCGGCCTATGTCATCAGCCAGCCTGTGATCGGCCTCTGGCCGGCGGAAGCGGTGGTTGCGCTTGAAACGAGACTCGCCGGCCCCGACAGTCATTCGATGCGCGCCTTCGCCGACGAGATCGGCGCACGCGGCATCGACCTACACCTTCCCCTGGCAAACATAAACACGCGCGGCGATCTTGCAGCGCTGGAACAAGACGATGGGTTATGAACCCCAGACC
>CAZWZP010000065.1:563-14996 GCA_964638925.1 uncultured Stakelama sp.
CGCGCGACGATCCTAGGGACCTTCGCCAAGCTGTTCGCTTGACCGTTGCTGATGCGGACGTGCGGCGAGAGTCTCCGGTGTAACTCCGGTGAAAGTGATGTCTTTTCGTCGTTTGATTCCGATCTGTTCCGCCTTGTGGAGTTATGCAAACGGCGGCTTTTCGCCGTTTTCACCTATATCGCCTGTGTTGACATCGCAGGGGTCGCAAGTTCAATCCTTGCCACGCCCACCATATAGAGGCCCGCCAGCTCATTGAGTTGGCGGGCCTTTTCTGTTCTGGCCGATCGGATTTGCGACGGGTGATGCGACGAGCCGAGGACCGTTTTGTCTGCCTCAACGGTTGAGCTTGCACGAGTGGGAAATTCGAGGAGAGAGCCATGAACGAGCGTCAGCAGGATCACACCCCGGGCGGCCAGCAGAACCAGCAGGGCAACCAGAATGTCGATCGTCAGCAGAATCAGCAGAACCGCGAGCAGCAGGATTCGAAACGCGATCCCGCGCCGGACGAACTGAACAACACCGACGAAGCGAACGCCGATCAGCAGCGCTGACTAGATCGTTCCACTACCGGAAGGGGCCGTTCGCGCGGCCCCTTTTTTGTGCGAGACGCGAAACAATGCGCCCGTCATGCGTTGGCGCGACATGAAACGCCTGTGGTTCATCACCAATCCGCAATCTGGCTCGGCAACGCA
The DNA here is from genome assembly GCA_964638925.1 of uncultured Stakelama sp. GTDB lineage: Bacteria > Pseudomonadota > Alphaproteobacteria > Sphingomonadales > Sphingomonadaceae > Sphingomonas. The sequence continues at coordinate 1,256 of CAZWZP010000065.1, forward strand.
GGAGAAGTGCGAAGCGCTGGAGGCAGTGTTCGAGGAGCGCTGCCTTATGCTGGCTGGACGCACCCGCTTTCCCGACGACCCCATTCCCCATGGCGAGGCGCTCGATGCCGCCGATGTCGATACGGTGGTACTGTTCGCAGGCGACGGGACGATCAACGCGGCGCTGTGTGCGCTCGCTGACTGGGACGGGGCGTTTCTGATTCTGCCCGGGGGCACGATGAACATGCTCGCCAAGATTCTGCACGGCGATGCCGATCCGGCGACGATCGTCCACGCTGCGCATCATGCCGCGCAGCGGGTGGCGCTGCCCTTTGTCGAGGCCGGGCCGCACCGGGCCTTTGTCGGCCTGATCCTGGGACCGGCGGCGCATTGGGGCCGCGCGCGCGAGGCAGCGCGGGCCGGGCGGGTCGCGCGGATGACAGGGGCGGTGCGCAACGCGTGGCGGCGCACCTTTGGTCGCGGCATTCGCGTGCGCGGCGTCGCGGGCATGTCTAGCCGCTATCAGGCGATCTTCGTCGCCCCCACCGATACCGGGCTGCGCGTTGATGCGATTGATGCGCGCGACTGGCGGACGATCGCCGAACTGGGCTGGTCGTGGCTCACCGGTGACTGGGTTGCGGCGCGTGCGGTGACCCAGCGGCAGGCGGAGCGGATCGAGCCGTTCAGCAGTCGCCCGGTGCTGGCGCTGTTCGACGGCGAACCGGTGACGCTGGAGCCCGGGACACAAGTCAGCAGCGGCGTGACGCGTCCCGTTTTCCTGGCGACCAAGGAGGTGGCGGCATGACGCGCCTGTTCCATGTCAGCGACATTCACTTCGGCGCAGAGGATCAAGCAGCGCTCGACTGGTTCGCAGCGCGGGTAGACGATGAGCAGCCTGACGCCGTGATCGTCACCGGCGACCTCACAATGCGCGCGCGCCGCCGCGAATTCGCTGCGGCGCAGGCGTGGCTGGAATCGTTGCGGCGGCCGGTGACGGTCGAGGTCGGCAATCACGACCTGCCCTATTTCAACCCCTGGGCGCGGTTCGTGACGCCCTATCGCCGGTTTGAGGCGTTGGCGCGGATGATCGAACGCCCGCTCGACCTGCGCGGCGTGTCGATCGTGCCGCTCAAGACGACCGCGCGGGCGCAGCTGCGGCTCAACTGGTCGAAGGGCTATGTCAGCAGCCGCGGGTTGGCGCGGACGCTGGGGCAGCTCGCCGAAGTGCCCGACAGCCATCTGGTGCTGGTTGCCTGTCATCACCCGCTGGTGGATGCCGGGACGCGGAGCACGTCGCGCACGCGTGGTGGGCGGGCGGCGCTGGAGGCGCTGACAGCAGCGGGCGCGCATGGCGTGCTGACCGGCCATGTCCACGACCCGTTCGACATTACCCATGCGACGTCCGCCGGCCCGGTGCGGCTGATCGGCGCAGGGACGCTGTCGGAACGCGTGCGCGACACGCGGCCTTCCTTCAACGAACTGCACGTCGCTGATGGCGCGCTGCACACGCAGGTGCGCGAGATAGACGTCTGAGACGGGCGGCGCTTAGCTTCCCGGACCCCAACTGTCGGGTATGATGCCCGGAACCTCCTGATTCCGCTCCGGCATTTTCCAGCGGATCGTCATGCTCATTGCCCGGCACGCAACGGCTCTGCGGTTCGCCTCGGCCGGGTGGTAGACAATTCCGCCGGTCTGCCGCGCGATGACCTCATCGAACAGGATCGGCGGCAATGCGATGATGGCGCGCGGACCGCGTGGTCGTCCTGACGGATCAAGGTCGAACTCCAGCGTAGTACGGCCGGTCAACTCGCCGATCATCGCATCGGCCGGATAGTCATCGTCTGACATGGTCGTGCTGCGCAGGCGTGGAATGACGGGTTGGAGCGCGCACAAGTCGGCCGGCAGCGCGGTTTCGCGGATTCGCGCGGCCAGGCTTCCATCATCGGCAGTGCGCGCTGCGGCCACGCGGGCGAAACGCAGCGCGGCAAGACGGCGATCACTCGGGGGAAGCGCCTTGGCCGCGCGTGCAACCAACTGCGCACGCGTCGCATCCACCAGCGCAGGGTCGACGCCTTCGGTCGAGCCGGTCAGGTTCGTAAAGGCGATCGACAGATCGACCGCTTTCAGAAAGGCGCTGAACGAGTCCGTCATGATCTTGCCGGCCGCTTCGCGTGTGGGCGCGCGAAGCGCCCGGGCGAAGGCGGCGTAGAAATTGCTCTCCACGGGCAGGAAGGCCGCGGTGTCGCCCGCCGCAGTCGCGACCCGCCGCAGCCGGTCATTGAGGTCGATCATCCGGGTCGGTGGAATGTCGCCCGATTGCGTCAGCCGGGCGTGGCTCAAAGCGACGAGCCGAATCAGCGGGAAGAGCAGCAACGGGCTATCAGTGCCATATCGTGTCGTTAGCGCATCAACCTCCTGCGACGCGGCATTGAGTTGTGCTTCGCCGTCTCCGCGATAGCCGAAGCGGGGGAAAAGCCCGTGTCGCGCCATGAACACGCCTGCGGGATCACGATCGGATGCCCGCGCGATGAAATCCGATGTCGGGCTGACGCGGCAACGCAGACGCGCGATGGTCGCCGCTGTGTTGAGTGCGCCGGCGTTCATGATTTCCGACGCATCCACGCCCGACAGGAACTGTGCGACCACCGCAGGATGGCTGGCAGAAATCGCGGACAGTCGGGTCGCGCCGCTCACGCTGTCGCGATGCAGCGAAACAGTGATATGGTCGGCGTCAGTGACGGCGGTGCCGCAGATGGGCAGGATTGCCGAGAACCCCTTGGCGATCGCCGACACGTCGGGCTCGTTGCGCGAGGCAGCGGCCATCATTGCGAGTGCACCGGTGCGATTGCCCGCCCGTTCCTCGATCATCGCCAGCATTGCAGCCGCTCGCGCGGGTGCCGACGCGGCGATCGGAGCGGTGACCGCGCTGTTCCAGGCATGGCGCGCCTTGCTGGCGGCGGATGGTCCACCGGCGAGCAAGGCCGCGCGGGCATCGAGCAATGCCCAATCCCATTCGTTGCGCGGATCGCTCGCGCGCGCACCGGCAGCCGCCGCGAGCGCAGGCACGGCGGCGACGGGATCGGTGGCGAGCAGTGCGTCGATCCGCAGGCGAAGCGCCTGACTGCGTACCGCCGGATCGGTGACGTCGCGCAATGCGGTGTCGATCAACGGTAGCGCAGCTTTCGCCTCGCCAACCAGAATCAAAGCGCGCGCCTGGTCGAGGGCCACGTTGTGTGCCGGAGTCGATGTTGCGTCTCCCGTCGCTGCCTCCAGCCAGGGCAGGGCCGCGCGGGAATGTCCCGCAGCAAGGAGGAAGCGTCCGATCCGATGATTCAGAAAGGGGTCAGGTGCGGGCTTGCCGCTTTCAGGCAAGCGCGCGACGATCAAGCGGTCGAGGCTGTCGGCAGCTGCCATAAGGTCTTGCGCTGCCAATGCCGTCTCAAACGCCTTGTCATGTGGCTCGACCTGTGCCGCTGCGGGCGTGGTGCCGGCCAGCGTGATCGCGAGCGTTGCTGCTATTTGGATCCGCATTGATACCCCCTGCGGTTACGGCGGCTGAAAGAGAAAGGGCCGCTCCCTCAAGGAGCGGCCCTTTCGATAGTCGTATTGAACCGTGTGTCGATCAGAAGCGGAAGGTGACCGACCCGCGATAGGTCTGCGCCGACAGGTCGGAGCGCATGACCGTCGTGTCGGCGGACACCGACAGGTCAACCGCACCGGTGCGGAAGGTGAGGCCGCCCGAGACCTCGCCCCAGTCCTTGTCCTGGCCGTTGAGCGCAAACGCGACATTCGCGCCCGTGCCGCCGACCAGATTGGCACCAACCGTCGCCGGGCGATCGCCAAACTCGTGGACATAGGTAGCCGTCACGAACGGGCGGATGCCGTTGGTCTTGGCTGCGACCGTGAGACCGGCGCGAGCCTGGTAGCTTTCATAGTCGTTGCGGTCGATGTCGAGCGCCATTGGCCCACCCGTTTCCTGCGCACTGCCGAAACCGATCCAGGTGGTCCGTCCGGCGATGCGCGGCGCGATCTCGATCGCGTCGTTGCCGAGGTCAAAGCCCAGGCCCAACTCGGTCCCGACGATCATCGCAGTGTCGCTGGTGCGCAGCGTGTAGTTGGTGCCGAGGAAGCCAGCGGTGCGGCGGGTGTTAACGGTCAGCGCACCGGCAGTGACCTGGCCGTCCAGCGTGACGCTGCCAAAGCTCTTCTTGGCGTAGAGCGTGCCCTGGAATGCCTCGCCCGTCGCGCTTTGGCCGCCGAAGGATGCGGTGCCGTCGGTGTCGGTGTAGGTGAGGGCGAAGCCGATCAGGCTGGTCTCGCCCAGCGCGGCTTCAAGACCCGCGCCGACATACCAGCCATTATAGCTGTCGCGACCGCCCATGCCGGTCATCGCCGAGCCGTCGCCGTTGAGATAGCCGCCCGAGATGAAGCCGCTCATCGTTTCGGGCAGCGCGCCTTCCTGAACCATCGGCGCGGCAGCATCGCTGCGCACCGGGGCTGCACCCATCGCCGGCATCAGGTTGAGCGCGGCGACCTGCACCGGACGCCCGTAATGTGCCAGCGAGCCGCCGAGATTGGCGGGGTCGAGGCCGTTGAGGCGGTTGCGGATGAAGGTCGAATTGGCATCGGTGGTGGCGATCCCCAGCGTCTGTGCAGTGGTCTCCACCGCCGGTACCCAGCCGCCGAGCGTGCTGATGATCGTCGCTGCATTCTGCAGGTCGAGCGGGCCGTAGAGACCGTCATAGCGCGCCTGCTGCCCGCGATTCTGATCGAGCAGACGGGCCCAGGCCGATCCGATGACGTTCGACGTCGGAACGACGCTGGCGTAGGTGCTGGCGGCGATGTTCACGACCACCGAATTGCTGCTGTAGGTCAGCGTCGGGCGCAGGATCGCGCTGATCGCGGAGGGGGTGTTGAACGTACCCACGACCCCGCCTGCGGCAGTCAGGATGGTGTAGCTGTTCCCCGCCCGCAGTGTCGCGGCGGAGAAGCTGATCTGGAGGTTGCCGCCCAGATTGGCCTGGTTACCCGCGCCAGCGACGACGATCCGGTCGGAGATGCCATTGGAACCCAGATCGACCAGATAGCCCGATCCCGACGACATCACGAGCCCGCCATTGAAGGTCAGCGTGCCGGTGGTGCCGATCGTGCCGGGCGCGAAGCTGCCCAGCACGCTGGTGGTGAAGGGCGCGTTGACGGTGCCCGAGCCGGTGAGCAGACCCGACAGGATGAGATAGTCGCCCGACGAGGCCAGCGTGCCGTTGTTGACGATCGTGCCGGTGTTCTGCCGGATCTCCATCAGGCTGGTGAGCGATGCGCCGCTGGCGATGGTCAGCTGCGACGTCGCGCCCATGATGCTGAAGCGGTCGATCGTTACCGCCGAGTTGAGCGTGATGACGCCGGTGTTGCGCAGCGTGACATCATAATAGCGACCGATCGTGCCGGTGGTGCGGACGCCGTCGACATTGTTGGGCGTAAAGCCCGTGGCACCGGGCAGGCCGTTGGCCAGTGTCGGCGCAGGGCGGGCGGTATCGGTATAGCCCGGCGTCGCATGTGCGTCTTCCAGCCCCTGGGCCAGCCCGAAGCTGTCCGTGATGTCGGCAATGGCGGGCAAGCTGGAGTCGGCCGGCGCATTGGGCACATTGTTGCGGAAGGTGCCGGTGGCAAGGTCATAGCATTCGTTGACGGCAGGGTTGGTCGAGCTGCTTGGCGACTGGAAGCACAATTCGCCAAATTCCTGAGCATTGCCCGAATTGGCACCGCCCAGATGGGTCGGGACGCCATTCACCAGCTCGCCGCCGACGATGATGCGATAGGCCGGGTCGAGCTCGGTCACCCAGGCTGCGCCATCCTCCCAGTTGCGGTTGCCCGCGACCGCGGTGACATAGCGATAGGGATTGTTGGCGACGATCCAGTCCCAGTAGAGGAACAAAGGCTGGTAAAAGCTCTGTGTGCCATAGCTGCCGCCCGGCTGGCCGGTGAAGAAGGTCGATCCGCCCGACAGCACGCCGAGAATGACCGGCGTCGAGAAGGTCTGGTCGAGGATCAGCGGCCCACCCGAATCGCCCGGACCAGTCAGGCCTTCACGCGGCAGCGCATTGTCGCGGAAGCCGTTGAAGTCGCGCGGATTGGCGGCTGCAGTCCCGCGTGCGGGATCGTCGAAATCGAGGAAGTAGAGCTGCTGCGGACGCGACGGCGAGCCTGCGGTGCCGAACAGGAATTCGTTGCGGGTGTTGAGCGAGACCAGCGCGCCCAGCATATTCTCTGCTGCGCGGCGACGGAAGTTGCCGCTGCTCGACGCGCCGGTGGTGCCGGTACCGAAGCTGCCATAGCCGGCGATGCTGACATGATAGCCGGTGCCGGTCGCCGGATCGATCGATCCGGGAGTGGGCAGCGGCGAGAAGAGCAGCGCCCAGGTCGGCACGCCCGCCGCCGGGGTGTCGAGCACCGCAGTGGCGATATCCGCCTCAAGGAAGCAGGAGGTCGGGTTGGTGCACGATGCCGCCGCCAGCGAGCGTGGGTCGTAGAAGACCTGATTGATGTTGTAGAAATGCTGGGCCGTATTGCTCTGGAAGCGACCGGCGCCGCCGGTTCCGCCAAGCAGCCAGCGGACGAGTTCGTCGGTCTGGCCCGCAGCATTGGCGCGGGTGTTGGTTTCGAAGCCTACGCCAACGCCGACACCGCCTGAATTTGCACCATAAGCAGTCGCATCCCGCGTGTTCACGCAATGCGCCGCGAAGATGATCGTGCGGGGATTGATCAGCGTGCCGGTGCAGGTGCCGATAAAGCCGCCGCCAGAATCCGTAATGATCTGGCCGATCCCGGTAATGTTGACCGGGTCATAGGCCTGCACCGGGGTGAAGCCGTTGTTGATCGTGATCTGCGGCGCCTCTTCCGCCTCGTCCGGCGACACATAGCCGGTGTTCACGAACGGCGCGCCGGGCGCGTGCGCGATATCGATCGCCGCATCAGGCCGGGCGCTGTGCGCCTCGAGCGAAGCACCGGCCGAGTCGATGCGCGGCCCCGCCGTCGTGCCGTCATTGGCAAGCGCGGGCGCTGCAATTGCGCACAGGCCGAATCCAGCGGCCGAGAGCAGCAGATTGGCGCGCGTGGTGCGAGCAAAGTTCATGATTTCCCCCAAAGAAACGTCGCGAGCCCAGGTAGAGTTCGCGGTCATGACGGGAGGCTATGCGGCTTTCGGCGCGCGTCAAGTGCGCACATGCGCTGCCGCACGCGTTGCGTAGTTTTACGATGCGTTCAGGCAACACTCTGACGCGCAACGAAAAAGGGCGGCCCAATGGACCGCCCTTTCGCATGTCGAAGATCGTGCCCGAAGGTCGATCAGCGCTTCGAGAACTGGAAGCTGCGGCGGGCCTTCGCCTTGCCGTACTTCTTGCGCTCGACGGCGCGCGGATCGCGGGTGAGGAACCCGGCGGCCTTGACCGGCGCACGCAGCACCGGCTCATATTTGGTCAGCGCCTGGGCGATGCCGTGCTTGACCGCGCCGGCCTGGCCCGACAGGCCACCGCCCTTGACGGTGCAGATCACGTCATACTGGCCATCGCGCTCGGCAACGCCGAACGGCTGGTTGATGACGAGGCGCAGCGTCGGACGCGCGAAATAGACTTCCTGATCGCGGCCGTTGATCGTGATCTTGCCCGAACCGGGCTTCAGCCACACGCGGGCAACTGCGTCCTTGCGGCGACCGGTCGCATAGGCACGGCCATAGGCGTCGAGTTCCTGCTGGCGCAGCGGCATGGTCGAAACGACCGGGGTCGCAACGCCGGTTTCGGTAGCTTCGGTGACGGGCGCGCCGTCGGCGATCGCACCCAGATCGGAAAGGGACTGGCGATTGTCGGACATTATGCGCCCACCTTGTTCTTGCGGCTCATGCCGGCGATGTCGAGGACCTGCGGGTTCTGCGCCTCATGCGGATGCTCGGCGCCCTTGTAGATGCGCAGGTTGCGCATCTGCTGACGGCCCAGTGGGCCGCGCGGGATCATGCGCTCAACCGCCTTTTCCAGAACGCGCTCGGGGAAACGACCCTCGAGCACCTTCTGCGCGGTGACTTCCTTGATGCCGCCGGCATAGCCGGTGTGCTTGTAATAGACCTTGTCCGCCAGCTTCTTGCCGGTGAAACGCACCTTGTCCGCGTTGATCACGATGACATTGTCACCACAATCGACGTGCGGGGTGAAGCTGGTCTTGTGCTTGCCGCGCAGGACGTTGGCGATGACGACCGCAGCGCGACCGACGACCAGATTTTCGGCATCGACGATATGCCACTTCTTCTCCACCTCGGCCGGCTTTACCGACTTGGTGGTCTTCATGAGCGCCTTCATGGGGCCAGACCTCTTGGGTTTAAATGAATGACGCCGCCCCTTGCCAACGTGGCGCAGGACGGCGCGAACGGCGGCCAATTGACGAAATGGGAGTCAAAAGTCAAGCAAATGGCGGGATTGCTGACGGGTATTATGATACCTTAGTGGCCAGTCCAGGTGAACTGGATCGCTGCGGCACCGGCCCGCTCCCCCATCCGGCCACCCATCGAAGATACCTTGTGGGCGGCCGGGTGGGGGAGCGGGCCCGTGCCGCAATTCAGCGCAGCTGAATCAAACTAGCGCGTGAGCCGGGTCACGGTCAGCCGCTCGGATTGCAAGCTGCCGTCGGGGGCGAGAGTCTCCACCTGCTCGCGGCTTTCGATCACCAGACCCGTGGCAGGGTCGATGCGGCGCAGGGTTTCGAGCGTGATCGTCGCGCTGGCGGTGCCGACCGCGACCGGGCCGGTCGCGCTGACCGATATCTCGATACCCTCGGGGCGCGTTCGGACGGCGCGCAGCCCGTCCAGCTCGGCCTTGCCATAGATCGACATGGCGGGCACGCGAACCGCACGGGGCGGGGCGGGCGTTGCCGCCTCGGCGACAAGTTCGGGCGCGATGAGCGGCGTGACCAGCGATGCGAGCATCTTGTGCCGCGCAGCTTCGGGCTGCGCCGCCAGCGCCGCGACGATGGCCCGGACGCGGGCGGCACGCTCCCGCGTTGCCGGGTCGTTGCCCGTGGGAGCGAGCGCCGCCATCCCATCGACTACTGCGCGCCAGGTCGTGTCGGCGTCGTCGATGCCGGTGACCGATCCGGCGCGGTCGAGATGCAGCACGACGGTTCGCCCGGCGAGTCGTGCAAAGCCCGCACGGAGCAATCCCGCCGGATCGCTCTCCACCTCGCCCGCGCCGGCATCCTCCAATGTTACGGCCGCGCGATAGCCGTCGGCTGCCGCAGTGAAGCGGACGCTGCGGCGCGCGACGAAGCGACGACTCGTCGCGCCTTCGGTCCGCACCGTCTCGGTCGTCATCGTCAGGCTGTGGTCGAGCGGCGGCGCGAATACGGGTGCGGCCTGCGCCGCGAGCAGCAGCGCGACGGTGATCACCGCGTTTCGGCCCGCACCCAATCCAGGACCGCATCGCCCGCCGCGACCGGCCAGATTTCGATCACCGGCAGATCATAGCTGTGCGCGGCTGCAATCGCGTCGGCGAGTTCGCGGGCGAGTTCGGGCGTCGTCTTGAACAGCGCGCGATGCTCGTCACCGCGCTCGACCGCGCCCTGCCAGCGATAGATCGAGCGGCATGGACCCAGCAGGTTGGCGCAGACGGCAAGCTGCGCCTCGACCATCGCCAGCCCGATCCGCTCGGCCTCAGCCGCATCGGCAAAGGTTGCGTGGATCAGCGCGACGTCGCTCACCCGCGATAGCCACGCACACGCCGCCCGGTGACATGCAAGCCCCATGCGGTGGCAATCACCAGTAGCGCACCGACAAACTGGTGGAGCACACCGAGCGTAATATCGACCCCGGTCATGACCGTGGCGATGCCAAGGAGGATTTGGATGCCGAATGCGCTGTGGATCGCGACCGATGCCTCACGGCTTCCGGCGGCGCGCGCGCGGCGGGCGAGCAGGATCAGCGCGGCGACCGCAACCCAGGCCCACCAGCGATGGATCCAGTGGATCATCGCCGGATCGTTGATTACCGCGTCGAGCAATGGTCGTACGCCAAGCACTTCGGACGGGAAGAATTTGCCGTTCATCAGCGGCCATTGATCGGTGACCAGCCCCGCGTTGAGCCCTGCCGTGAACGCGCCGTACAGCAACTGAACGAACAGGATCAGCGCTACGACGAAACCGAACCCGTTCAACCGAGCCGGGCGATAGCCGGGATCGCGTGCGAGCAGGCGCAAGTCGAGGATCGTCCAGGTCAGCGCGGCGAGGATGAACAACGCGAGCAGCAGATGCGCGGCGAGCCGGAAATGGCTGACATCGGTCCGTTCGGCGAGGCCGGAAGTGACCATCCACCAGCCGATCACCCCCTGAAGACCGCCCAATGCGAGCAGGGCGACCAGCCGCCAGCCATAGCCACGCGGAATCGCCCGCTTCCACGCGAACCACAGCAAGGGTGCCGCGAAAGCGAGGCCGATGACCCGCGCCAGCAGCCGGTGGATATATTCCCAGAAATAGATGAACTTGAACGCCGCCAGGCTCATCCCCTGGTTGATCTGCTGATATTCCGGGATCTGCTTGTATTTTTCGAACTCGGACAACCAGCCCGCTTCGCTGAGTGGGGGCAGGATGCCGGTGACGACGTTCCATTCGGTGATCGACAGCCCGGATTCGGTCAGCCGGGTGATGCCGCCGACCACGACGATCAGGACGATGAGCAGCGCGACGACCGTCAACCAGTTGGCGATGGCGCGCGGGCGGATGGGATGGCGAAATTCAGACACTTCCCCGATGTATTCGCGAGAAACCATAAAAGCCAGACTCGGTCGTGGATGTGATGTTGTAACTTTGCCGATCGCGGCCTATATCCGCGCCCATGAACCAGGTGCTCGCCCCCCGATTCTGGGAACAGGTCGATATGCGCTTCGATCGCGTCGCGATCGGGCTGTCGAGCCTGTGTCTGGCGCATTGCCTGGCGACCACGGTGCTGCTCGCGCTTGCCTCGGCGGCGGGGTCGCTGATGCACCCGCTGATTCACGAAGTGGGACTGGTGCTGGCGATTCTGTTCGGGATCGTCGCGCTGGGCCGCGGCATTCTGAAGCACGGTTATATGATGCCGGCTGCGGTTGGCGCGTTCGGCCTTGGCATCATGGCCGGTGCGCTGACACTGGAGCATGGCGGGCCGGAAATCGTGTGGACGGTGATTGGCGTGTCGATCCTCGCGCTGGGGCACGACCTGAACCGCCGCGCGACCTACTGACCGCGCGCTTGCCCAGCACCCGGCGCAGGCCTACATTGACGCCATGCACGCGCACACGCCAGAAAACCATCGGCATCACGAACATCACGGGTCCGACCTGACCGCCGCCGCACAAGCGACGCTGGAGAAGGCGGGCGAACAGTGGACGACGATGCGCGCGTCGATCTTCGAGGTGCTGGCCGGGTTCGACAAACCAGCCTCCGCCTATGACATTGCCGAAGCGGTGTCGAAGCGCGAAGGGCGGCGGGTCGCGGCAAACAGCGTCTATCGCATTCTTGACCTGTTCGTGTCGTCGAACCTTGCGCGGCGGGTCGAAAGCGCGAATGCCTATGTTGCCAATGCGCATCCCGATTGCCTGCACGACTGCATCTTCCTCGTCTGCGATTCGTGCGGAAACACCACGCATCTCGACGATGATTCGATCACCCGCACGGTGCGTTCGGCGGCCAAGGGCGCCGGCTTTTCGCCCGTGCGCCCGGTGATCGAGGTGCGCGGCAAGTGCGCCGACTGCGATTGAAGCCACCAAGTTGAACCCGGTCGAGCTTGCCGCGGCGGCGCTGGGGCTGGTCAATGTCGCGCTCGTGGCAAGGCGCAGCCTGTGGAACTACCCGTTCGGCATTGCGATGGTCGCGCTCTACTTCTTCGTGTTCGCCGACGCGAAGCTCTACAGCGATGCGCTGCTGCAAATCTTCTTCCTCGTCATCCAGCTTTATGGCTGGTGGCACTGGAGCCGCAGCGACCGGGTCGATGATGGGGTTGCCGTGCGCCAGCTGACCTATCCAGCGCGCGTCGGCTGGATCGTCGGCACCGCAGTGGCGAGCATCGCCTGGGGCGCGACGATGGCGCGCCTTACCGATGCCGCCGCGCCCTATGCCGACGCCGCAGTGGCGGGAATGAGCGTCGCCGCGCAGATCCTGCAATCACAGCGTCGCGTCGAAAGCTGGCTGCTGTGGATCGCGGTCGATATCGTCGCGGTCGGGCTGTTCTGGAGCCGGGGACTGTATCCGACCGCGATCCTCTACGCGATCTTCCTTGGCATGGCGGTCTGGGGCCTGTTCGCGTGGCGGGCCAAGCTGGATGTGGCGCGGTGACGCGTGGCTTTCTGCTCGGCAAGTTCATGCCGCCCCATGCCGGACATCTCACGCTGGCGCGCGCGGCGCGGGCGATGGTCGATCGGCTGACGGTGCTGGTCTGCTGGCTGCCCGACGACCCCATCCCCGGCGAATTGCGGCTGGCCTGGATGCGCGAGCTGTTGCCCGATTGCGAGGTGATCGGGCATGGCGCTCCGGTGCCGCAGGCGCCCGACGAGAGCCCCGATTTCTGGCCGATCTGGCGCGGGATCGTGCGCGCGGCGCATCCTGAGCCGATCGACCTGCTCTTCGCGGGCGAGGAGTATGGCAAAAGGCTAGCCGAGGAAGTGGGCGGCCTGTTTGTGCCACTGGGCGGGCGGATCATGGCTGCGGACCCCGAGGGTATCGGCGGCCTGTCGGGCAGTGCAGTGCGCGCCGACCCCTGGGCCTATTCCGCCTTTCTCCCCGGCCCGGTGCGCGCGCATTATGCCCGTACCATCGTGCTGCATGGCGTCGAAAGCACGGGCAAGTCGGTGCTGGCCGAGCGGCTGGCGCGGCGCTACGGCACCGTCTGGGTTCCCGAATATGGCCGCGCACAGGCGGAAGTGCATGGTGTCGAGATGGACGCCGCTGACCTCACACTGATCGGCGATGCCCAGAGCGCGATGATCGCAACGTGGAGGCGCTGGGCAACGCGCTATCTGTTCGCCGACACCGATGCGCTGATGACTGCGGCCTGGGCGAGGATGATGCTGGGGGCCGCACCCGATGCGCTGATGAAGCACCCGCGCGCCGACCTCTATTTGCTGCTCGAACCCGATGTCGCGTGGATCGACGACGGCACGCGCATCTATGGGACCGACGCGAGTCGAGCGCGGTTCGCAAGCCTGTGCCGCGAGGTGCTGTACGCGGCCGGGGTGCGCTGGATCGCGATTCGCGGCGACTGGGACGCGCGCTTCGATGCGGCGGTGGCCGCAGTCGAGGCGCTCGGCCACGATTGACGCTGCGTCACCGCCATTTTTCACCCATCGCTCAGCTTTTGCTCATGACCTTTCATGGCCAGCGGTGTCAGGCGTTGGACAGGTTTAACGCGCTGGAGTAAACGCAGTCGAATGTCTGAACTTCCCATGACGCCGCTGCTCGACACGGTCGACACGCCCCACGACCTGCGCAAGCTGAAAGCATCGCAATTGCGCCAGCTTGCCGATGAACTGCGCGCCGAAACCATCAGCGCGGTCGGTACGACCGGTGGCCATCTCGGCTCCGGGCTCGGTGTAGTCGAGCTGACGGTCGCGATTCACTACGTATTCAACACACCCGACGACCGGCTGGTGTGGGACGTCGGCCACCAATGCTATCCGCACAAGATCCTGACCGGGCGTCGCGACCGCATCCGCACCCTGCGCATGCCCGGCGGTCTGTCGGGCTTCACCAAGCGCAGCGA
>CAZWZP010000066.1:0-1188 GCA_964638925.1 uncultured Stakelama sp.
GTCGATGTGTTCGAAGTGGTCGGCAAGTTCGCCGCCGGAACCTGCCCGATCAGCGAGGTCCATGCGCTCGAAAAGGTCGCCTGTCCCGGTCACGGCGCGTGCGGGGGGCAGTTCACCGCCAACACCATGGCGTGCGTCGGCGAGGCGATCGGATTGTCTTTGCCGAACAGCAACATGGTGCCAGCACCTTATACCAGCCGCGAACAAATTGCGGTGGCTGCGGGCTGGCAGGTGATGGAGCTGATCGAGAAGAATATCCGCCCGCGCGACATCTGCACGCGTGAGGCGTTCGTCAACGCGGCGCGGATCGTCGCGGCAACCGGCGGGTCGACAAACGGCGCGCTGCACCTGCCGGCAATGGCGCATGAGGCGGGGATCGAGTTCGACCTGTTCGATGTCGCGGAAGTATTTAAATCAACACCTTATGCTGCTGACCTAAAACCCGGTGGTAAATATGTCGCCAAAGACATGTACGAGGCCGGCGGCGTCTACATGCTGATGAAGACGATGCTCGAAAACGGCCTTCTCCATGGCGAGTGCATGACTGTGACCGGCAAGACGTTGGGCGAGAATATCGATCAGGTGACGTGGAACCCCGACCAGAAGGTCATCTATGACGTCAAGACGCCGATCACCCCGACCGGCGGTGTGGTCGGGCTGCGCGGCAGCCTGGCACCAGATGGCGCGATCGTGAAGGTTGCGGGGATGCACCGGCTCCAGTTCGAGGGGCCGGCGCGTTGCTTCGATTGCGAGGAGGACGCCTTCGCGGCGGTCGAGGCTCGGGCGATCCAGGAGGGTGAGGTCATCATCATCCGCTATGAAGGGCCGAAGGGCGGGCCGGGGATGCGCGAGATGCTGTCGACCACTGCCGCGCTCTATGGCCTTGGCATGGGCGAGAAGGTCGCGCTGATCACCGACGGGCGTTTTTCGGGCGGCACGCGCGGCTTCTGCATCGGCCATGTCGGGCCGGAGGCTGCCGAGGGCGGGCCGATCGCGTTGGTCGAGAATGGCGACACGATCCGTATCGATGCGGAGGCGGGGACCATCGACCTGCTGGTCGCGGACGAGGTGCTGGCCGAGCGCCGCGCGCGCTGGCAGCCGCGCACCAATGACTATCAATCGGGCGCGCTGTGGCGCTATGCGCAAAGCGTCGGACCTGCCTATAAGGGCGCGGTAACGCATCCGGGG
>CAZWZP010000066.1:1241-2318 GCA_964638925.1 uncultured Stakelama sp.
GCTGTTAGCACTCGCCGCCTGCGATCCCGGCCCGGTCAAGACCAAGGCTGATCGTGCCGCAGAAGCGCGCGCGCAACAGGCGCGTGAGGCCGCGGAGGGGCGCATTCCCTGCGCGTTGGGCGGCGGCGATGACTTCACCACGCGCTGCACGATCGACCGCGCGCAGACGCAGGACGGGCTGATGCTGACGGTCCGCCATCCCGATGGCGGGTTTCACCGGCTGCGCGTCACCCGCGACGGGCGCGGCGTGATCGCCGCCGATGGGGCGCAGGCGGCGACCGTGACGATCATCGACAAGGGTGCGATCGAGGTGGCGATCGACGATGCGCGCTATCGTCTGCCCGCGACGGTCAAGGGCGCAGCCAAACGGTGAATGCCGCGCGGCGATGGGGCTGGGCAGTATTCTGGCTGATCGTCGCCATTGCCGCCGCCTGGTTCCTGACCGACTCGTTCGCCTTTATCGCATCGCGCGAAGTACCGACGGGGGAGACGCTATGGGGGCGTCGTATCTGGTATTTCGCGCATGTCGCGCTGGCGATCCCTGTGCTGCTGATCGCGCCGTTCCAGTTTGCGGCGTCGGTGCGCAGCCGCTGGTCGTGGCTGCATCGTGCGCTCGGTCGGGTGTATCTCGGCGCATCGCTGCTGGCCGGACTGTTTGCGCTGCATCTGGCCAGCACGATCGCGGCGCAGGAGACGCAGGTGCCGCTGACATTGTTCGCAGCAGTGTGGATCGGCTTCGTGCTGATCGCGTGGCAGGCGGCGCGGCGGCGGCGGTTCGATGTGCACCGCGCGTTCGTGATCCGCGCGACCGCGATCGCGCTGTCGTTTGTCTGGGTGCGGATGATGGCGGCGGGGGACGGGGTGCTGCTCGGATTCATCGAGAATGCGGAACTGCGCGCCGCGACGCGGGGATGGCTCAGCTTCGTCCTGCCGCTGCTGGCGGTGGAACTCTGGCTGTCGTGGTGGCCAGCCGCCCGGTCGCTATTTGCACGACCGCGCGTTTGAGCCTATCGCTCGCAGCGCCAGAGGGTCGGGCGGCCGCGGGTGCGCAAGCGCGCGAGGAAAGTCCGGGCTCCA
>CAZWZP010000066.1:2328-14937 GCA_964638925.1 uncultured Stakelama sp.
GGAAACACGGTGCCGGGTAACGCCCGGCGGTCCCGGTTCGCCGGGGTCAGGGAAAGTGCCACAGAGAGCAGACCGCCCACTGGTCTTCGGACTGAGGGCAAGGGTGAAAGGGTGCGGTAAGAGCGCACCGCGCGACCGGCAACGGAAGCGGCACGGCAAACCCCACCGGGAGCAAGATCGAATAGGGACCGCGCATGGGGAGTTCCGCCCCGCGGTCCGGGTTGATTGCTTGAGCCCCCATGTAAATGCGGGCCTAGAGGAATGGTCGCCTATCGCGCGCACCTCCCTTCGGGGAAAGGGCCGCGTGGACAGAACCCGGCTTACAGGCCCTCTGGCACCTGATTTCGTCTGAATTGCAGGGCTTGTCACCGCATCCACCGCTGGGGATAAGAAGGTGGAGGCGAACCATGACACGCGGCATCCTGTTTGGCACCGGTGTTTCGATTGCGGCGCTGATTACTGGTCATGCGGAGGCGCAGGAAGGCAATCTGCGCAAGACATGCGTGCAGGAAGCAAAGATGCCGACGCCGGATGACAGGTCTGGCATTCAATTTGACGATATGGTGGCCGATCGGGCGATTGAGGTCTGCCGACGCGCACTCGACGCCGCGCCGGGGGATGTCGCAACAATGGCGAACCTGGCGCGTGCGCTGTACAAGGCCGAGCGCTACTCAGAGGCGCTGCCTCTGCTCGAACGGGCAGTAGAGGCTGGGAATATCCAGGCGCTCAACACACTGACGAGCATGTACAAATCCGGTCGCGGCGTGCCACAGGACCCCGCCCGCGCATTTGCATATGCCAAGGCGGCCGAACATCGCGACAATGTGACCGTCGCCGGGATTCTGGGCGACCATTACATGATGGGTGTCGGCACGCCTGTCGATACCAAGCGCGGTATCGCATACTGGGTGCGATCGGCAGAGCTGGGCAATGCCAACGCCGCCAATGCGCTTGGCCAGACCTATCGCTTCGCCAATTACGGGGTAACGCGCGATTATGCTCTCGCGCGAAAATGGTACGCGCGCGCGATGGCATTGGGCCATGATGATGCGGTCGCGGCGCTTGCTTTTATGACTGACAACGGTCTTGGCGGGGCCGTCGACCCGGTAGAGGCCCGCAAGCTGTACAAACTGGCGTCGGATCGCGGATCGGGTTGGGGCGCGGAAAATCTTGGCTGGATGTTCCAGACCGGTCGCGGTGGTTCGGCCGATCCAGCTGAGGCGGCGCGCTATATGCGACTGGCGGTAGATCGCGGCCAGGCAAGAGCGATGTGGCGGCTCGGCAATTATTATCGCGACGGGACCGGGGTGGAGCGCGACATCCATATGGCGATCGCCTGGTATCGCAAGGCGGCAGATCGGAACGATGCCGATGCGATGGTCGAGCTGGGCGACCTTGCCACCAACGGCAAGGGGATGCCGCGCGACGAGGTGGCTGGACGCGACTGGTATCGCAGGGCCGCCGAAGCGGGGAATGGTCGGGGAATGCGCAAGCTCGCCTTTGGCTTGGCGTCGAGCGAGTTTACCGGTGTTCCGAGCGACAATCCCGCTGCGCTCAAATGGTATCACAAGCTTGCTGAAACCGACGATCCTGACGACGCCGCGGTCGCCGCTGACGCGCTGGCGGAGGGCAAGGTGGTGCCGATGGACCTGAAATCGGCGCGGAAATATTATGAAAAGGCGCTCGCCGCAGATGTCGATAATGTTGCGCGACCGCTTGTCGAAGTGGTGCTGCGCGACAATCCGGGGGATGCGGAACGGGCCTATGCGCTGCGCATTCTGACCGAGCACGCCGCGAAGGGCGAGGGCTGGGCGCTCGCCGCACTGGCGCATCCCGGGCCGATGATCGAAGCGGCTGGGCTCAAGATCGACAGCGCGGCGTGGCGCGAGAAGATCGCGGCGCTGACCGACCCGAAGATACTGACCGATGTCGCCAAGGCGCTGCAAGCGGGAAAGCTGGCGAAACAGCAATTCGGGCTGGCGCTGCAATATGCCAAGGCCGCGAGCGACCCGTCGGTGGCGAAGGAATATCAGCTCAAGCTGATGATCGACCTGCGGCTGCAGGAGGCTGCGCAACGCGAACTGGCGCGTTACGCCGAAACCGACGAGTTCAAGGCGCTGCCCGACGAGCGGCGGACTGCGTTTATCGCCCAGTTCGACACGCCGGTGATGTTCAATTTCAATGGCGATGCGTCCCACATCCCTTTGTTTGCGGCGCTCGCGAACCTGGGGATGAAGGAAGCGGCGGCTAAATATGCCTGGCGGCTGCTCGACGATGGCAAGGGCGACGCCGTCGCCGCGTGGAAATGGTTCACGATTGCGGCTGAACGCGGATCGGCCGATGCCCAGCGCGCGATCGGTTATCTCCACCTCAAGGGCTTTGGCGTTGAGAAGGATGCGCTCAAGGCCGTACGCGCGTGGGAGGAGGCCTATCGTCGTGGCGAGACCAGCGCCGCCATGAGCCTCGCGCTCTACTATAAGGGCGAGTTCGACTTCACCGATGCGCAGCGTGTCGGCGCGCCTGCCATCGACCGCGCGACCGCGTTCGAGTGGATGCAGCGCGCAGCGTCGTTCAGCTATGCCAATGCGGTGCTGCTGGCGCGCATGTATCTGGCGGGCGACGGGACCAAGGCAAATCCGAAAGAGGCGATCCGCTTGCTGCGCTGGGCGGTGCATTGCGGCGACTATAGCGCGCGGGTGGCGCTTGGAGAGGCCTATCTCCACGGATCGGGGGTGGCGAAGGATCCCGACATGGCGCTGCGTTGGTTCAAGCACGCCGCCGGGACTCCGTGGAGCGGCGGGGCGCTGGCAATGGTCCGCGCGTCGGCGCTGGGGTGGGGGATGAAGCCCGACCTCAAGCAGACCCGTTACTGGCTGGCGGAAGCGGTGCGGCGCGGGAGTGACGATGCCAAGAAGTGGCAGGCGGCCTGTGGAACCCAGGCCACGATCACCTGTCTGCTCAAGATTGAGGGCTTTACCCCGCTACCGATCGGTCCGGAAACCGAAGGCGTTGCGCCCGAGCCGGTGTTCGCGACGCGTGAGGTGACGCTGCGCAAGGATCTCGACACCGCGGTTGACAACGGGTCCGAAATTGCGGTGTTCGAAGGGTTCCGCAGCCTTGAGGAACATTATCTCCTCTACGGCAAGATGGACCAGTATCTCGCGACCAAGGTCCGCTCGCTGGCGATCAAGGAAGCGGCGCTTACCCACCGGTTTGGCAGTCCCGACAATTATTTCGCGCTGATCGAATCCTCCTGCCACTGGTCGAGCGCGGCGACCGAGGCGCATGGCGGCGGTCGGCGTGAGGCGGCGCTGTTCTTTGCCAAGGTTGCGGTCAACAAGCTGCAGGACGCGCGCAAGCGCATCGCCGACCTCGATCCTTCGATCCGCGAATGCTTCATCCGCGTGCATCAGGATCGCTATCGCTATCTCGCCGGCATCTTCATGGAAATGGGCCGGTTCGGCGAGGCCGAACATGTGCTGGCGATGCTGAAGGATTTCGAGAGCTACAATTACACCCGTGACAAACGCCGCGAGGGCGATGCGTTCGAACAGATGCCGCTCGATGCCAAACAGCAGCAGAGCATTGCGGCGTTTGACGCGGCGACTGCGGCACTGACACAAGCGGCAGCCGCGCAAAACCGGCTGACCGAGCTTCAGAAGCTGGGGACGCTAACGGCCGCACAGCAGGCAGAACTGGCATCGGCCGAGACCGCCATCACTGCGGCACACACCGCGTTCAGGGCAGAGCTGAAAGGGCTTGGCGACATCGTTGCCTCGCTGGACGCAGCCAAAACACCCGATTTGAAGAAGAAGGCGGACCTCATTGCATCGGTCAAGCCGCGCCTGATGAGGGCGGTCGGCGATCTGGGCAAGGATGTCGCAGCGCTGCACGCCGTCGTATTGCCTGACCGCATTCAATGGCTGCTGACCACCGCGACCTATCAGAAATCGATTGTCGTGCCGATCGACATCACGGCATTGCGCAAGGATATCGGCACCTATCGCCAGGCAATCAGCGACAAGGCGGTGTTCATCACCGACCCGGCATCGCGGCTCTACAAGGCGGCGTTTGAGCCGGTCGACAAGGTGCTGCGCGCTGCCGGCATCACGCAGGTCATGCTCTCGCTCGACGATGCGCTGCGATACGTGCCGATGGCGGCACTGCACGACGGCAAGGACTGGCTCGCCAAACGTTATGCATTCAGCGCCTTCCGCACGATTGACGAGGTAGTGACGGGCGGCGCGTCGGACGCCAAGACTTGGCGCGTTGCGGCGCTTGGTGCCAGCCAGGGCGGCGCGGGATTGAGTCCGCTCCCGGCAGTGCCAGCGGAGCTGACGGGAATCGTCCGCGCCGACGGCGGCGGTACGACGGGTGTATTGCCGGGCGTTGTCCGGCTCGACGCAGCATTCGACCGCGCGTCGCTTGGCTCTGCGATGAGCGGTCGCTACAGCGTGATCCACATCGCCTCGCACTTTTCACTCGACCCGTCGAGCGCCGGGCAATCCTTCCTGCTGCTCGGCAACGGCCAGGAATTGCCGCTGACCGACTTCATCGACGACGGAAGCTTTACCGCGACCGGTGTCGATCTGCTCGCCCTCTCGGCCTGTCAGACGGGTGTTCCGGCAACCCATCAGAACGGGTCGGAGGTCGATAGCCTTGCCCAGCTGGCACAGGATGCCGGGGCTTCCGCGGTGCTTGCCTCGCTATGGTCGGTGGCCGATGAATCCACCGCAGTGTTGATGCAGCGCTTCTACGCAATCCACGCAAAGGGCGGGACGAGCAAGGCCGAAGCGCTGCGTCAGGCCCAGATCGCACTCATGATCGCGCAGGGCGGCACAGGTGCCGATCGCGGCAAGGGGCGGTCAGGACAGGACGGGCCGACCGGCCCGGCAGTCACCGGCTATGCCCACCCATTTTACTGGGCACCCTTCGTACTGCTGGGGAACTGGCAGTAAGCCACCCCTCACGCGGCCTTGCGCCGCTCGGCCATCTCCTCGTTGAGCATTTCGGCGAGCAGGAAGGCGAGTTCCAGGCTCTGGCCCGCGTTGAGGCGCGGATCGCAATGGGTGTGGTAGCGGTCGGCAAGGTCGTGTTCGCTGACGTCGATCATGCCGCCGGTGCATTCGGTGACATTCTGCCCGGTCATCTCGGCATGGATGCCGCCGGCATAGGTGCCCTCCGCACGGTGGACGGCGAAAAAGCCGCGCACTTCGGCGAGGATGCGATCGAAGGGGCGGGTCTTGTAGCCGTTCGCCGCCTTGATGACGTTGCCGTGCATCGGGTCGCAGCTCCGCTCCATCGGATGTCCCTCGCGCTTCGCCGCGCGCACCAGCTTGGGCAGGCCGTCCTCGATCTTGTCGTGGCCAAAGCGGGTGATCAGCGTCATCCGGCCGGGCGTGCGGGCGGGGTTGAGCGTGTCGAGCAGGCGCAGCAGCGCGTCGGGCTCCAGGGTCGGGCCGCACTTCATCCCGATCGGATTGCCGATGCCGCGCAGGAATTCGACATGCGCCGATCCGTCAAAGCGGGTGCGATCGCCGATCCACAGGAAATGCGCGCTGGTGTCGTACCAGTCGCCGGTCAGGCTGTCCTGCCGCGTCAGGGCCTGCTCGTACGGGAGCAGCAAAGCTTCGTGGCTGGTGTAGAAATCGGTACGCTTGAGTTGCGGCACGGTTTCGGGATTGATCCCGCACGCTTCCATGAAGTCGAGCGCCTCGCCGATACGGTCGGCGACATCGGCGAACTTGTCGGCCCAGGGGCTGCGGCCCATGAAGTCGAGCGTCCACTTATGCACCTGATGCAGGTTCGCGTAGCCGCCGCTGGCAAAGGCACGCAGCAGGTTCAGCGTTGCCGCTGACTGGGTATAGCCGCGGATCATGCGCTGCGGATCGGGGATGCGCGCTTCGGGGGTGAAGGCGATGTCGTTGACATTGTCGCCGCGATAGCTGGGCAGCTCGACGCCATCGATCGTCTCGGTATCTGCGGAGCGCGGCTTGGCGAATTGGCCCGCCATGCGGCCGACTTTCACGGTCGGCAGTTTCGACGCGAAGGTCAGCACGACGGCCATCTGCAGAATCACGCGAAACGTGTCGCGGATGTTGTTCGGGTGGAACTCGGCGAAGCTCTCGGCGCAATCGCCGCCCTGCAGCAGGAACGCCTCGCCGCGCGACACGCGCGCCAGCTCCTGCGTCAGAGCGCGCGCCTCGCCCGCAAAGACCAGCGGGGGGAAATTGGACAGCGTGTCGGTCGCGGCGGTCAGTGCGGCGCTGTCGGGGTAAATCGGCAGCTGCCGTGCTTCGGCGCGAGTCCAGCTGTCAGGGGTCCAGTCCATCGCCTGCTCCAGGTTGCGGACATGGACGTACCAGTCCTGATGATGTGCAATGCCATTGGCCGCGATCTGGTTGAGCACGGCGGGAGAGGCGCGTTTTCCGTCCTCTTCCCAGCCCTGAACGGTCGATCCGGGCGTGTCGAACCACGCGCCAAAGGCGGCGCGGGACATGGAGCGTTCCTCACGGAAGCGGCGAATTTTGGAACCAGCTAATGTCGTCATGCAGTGGCCTTACCCGTGCTGGGTAAATAAATGCAAGTACGAAATTCACCCGCTCGGGGTAAATGACGTTGCCGCTGTGCATGGCGGTTCAGCGAAGCTTAATCGGGCGGCGTGCGATAGACAGGACGTAGCCTAGGAGACCTGTATGATCCGTCCCTTCCTGATCGCGTTGCTGGCCGCTTCCCCCGTGCTGGCGCAGGAAGGGGAGGGCGCTGACAGCAGCGCACCGCCACAGCGGGTGCGTAGCGTGCTGCTGTATGGCGAGGAGTCATGCCCGAAACCCGACGGGCCGGACGAGGTGGTGATCTGCGCGCGCCCCGGCGACTCGCCGTTCCGCATTCCCAAGGCGTTGCGCAAGACCGAACCGGGGCCGGGGGGAACGAGCTGGGTCCGCCGTGCCGAGCTGGTCGATGAGGTCAACCGGGCGACGTTGCCCGGCAGCTGCAGCCCGATCGGTAGTTACGGCCAGAGCGGCTGTACGATCCGGATGCTGCAGCAGTGGAAGGCAGAGATGAAGGCGAAGAAGGACGAGGAAGCGGCGATGCCGCGCGGTGCCGAACTCGACGACTGATTACTGGCCGAAGCCGGGCTCGGCGGCGCGGGCCGCGGCCTCGCGTGCGGCGGCGAACAGGGCGCCCGCCTTGGCCTCACATTCGCGCTGCTCGTAAACCGGGTCGCTGTCGGCAACGATCCCGGCGCCGGCGGTGACGTGCATCGTCCCGTCCTTCACGATCGCGGTGCGCAGGACAATGCAGCTGTCCATTGAGCCATCGGGGGAGAAATAGCCGACCCCGCCGGCATAGGGGCCGCGCTGGTCGCGTTCGAGTTCGGCGATGATCTCGCACGCGCGCACCTTTGGCGCGCCGCTGACGGTTCCGGCGGGGAAACCCGCAAACAGCGCGTCGAGCGCGTCGGCGTCGGGGCGCAATTTGCCCACCACGTTCGACACGATGTGCATGACATGGCTGTAAAATTCGACGGTGTAGCTGTCGGTCACCTTGACCGACCCGGTTTCCGCCACCCGGCCGACATCGTTGCGGCCAAGGTCGAGCAGCATGAGATGCTCCGCGCGCTCCTTCGCGTCGGCGAGCAGGCTGTCGCGGTTCGCGATGTCCTCGGCGGTGTCCTTGCCACGCGGGCGGGTCCCGGCGATGGGGCGAATGGTCACTTCGTCATCGCGGACGCGGACGAGGATTTCGGGGCTCGATCCGGTCAGGGCAAAGCCCGGCAGGTCGAGGAAATAGAGGAAGGGCGAGGGGTTCACCCGGCGCAGCGCGCGATACAGCTCGATAGGCGGCAGCGCGAAGGGCGCGGTGAAGCGCTGGGCGAGGACGACCTGAAAGATGTCGCCGGCGGTGATGTAGTCCTTGGCGCGGGTGACCATGGCGGCATAGTCAGCGGCGGGCAGAACCGGCTGGGCCGTCACGTCGGACAGGCTGGCCACGGCGCGCGGTGGCAGCGGGGCGGCGGCGAGGCGGGCGGCGGTTGCCTCGATCCGCTCGGCAGCGGCGTCGACCGATCGCTCCGGATCGCGCGCAGCGTCGGGCCAGACCGGCGCGACAAGGAACAGCGAATCCGCCAGCCGGTCGAAGATCAGGATGACCGTTGGGCGCACGAAGATCATGTCAGGCAAGCCAAGTGCGTCATTCGCCGCGCGGGGCAAGGTTTCGACCAGGCCGATCGTCTCATAGCCGAAATAGCCGACCAGGCAGGCAAGGGCACGCGGCAGCTCGGCAGGGACGTCGATGCGGCAAGACTGGACCAGTGCGCGAAACGCGTCGAGCGTCGGGCGATCTGCCGGGACGAATGCGTCGCGGTCGGTAAGCCAGCTCGGATTGATCTCGGCGGCTTGGCCTTGCGCGCGAAAGACGAGGTCGGGGGCAAGGCCGATCATGCTGTGGCGGCCGCGCACCGCACCGCCCTCAACCGATTCCAGCAGAAAGTCGCCCCGACCCGGCTCGATCAGCTTGAGCGCGGCGGCGACCGGGGTGTCGGTGTCCGCCAACTGCCGCCGCCAGATCAGCGCCGGCCGACCAGCGGCCAGCGCTGCGCGGGCGGTGTCGAGCCCCTCAATCCCCCCGCGCATCGCGATCAATTGCCGCCGGTCGCCTGACCGCTCAGCTGCGCCTTGAGCGCGGCAATGGCGGCTTCGTTGCGCTTGACCTTCACTGCCTTGCGGGCGGCGGCGGCGAACTGTTCGACATATTCATTGCCGATCAGCCGCGAAAGTTCACCGCGGGTCTGGCCGATCAGATCCGCATTGCCCTTGGCATTGCCTTCTTCAATGTCTTCGAGCCACACGATCCAATAGCCGCCGCCCTGGGGCGCGGGGATGGTCTTGGCCTTTTTCTCCGCCATGCTGAACATCAGGCGCACCGGCGGGGGCAGCTGGTCGCCCATCTGGGAGAGCTGGCCGCGCGAGGCGTCAAGCGGCTGGATTGCGGGCAGGTTGAGGCCGCTTTCCTTCATCGCCTGAGCGATCGGCACGCCCTTGTTCACTTTGGCGAGGATCGCATTGGCGGCCTTGCGCGCGCCGTCGAGCTGGCGGCTGCGGACCAGATCCTCGGCCACATTGGGCCGGATTTCGGCAAGCGGGCGGGGTGCGGCGGCGACGACGCGGTCGGTCTTGACCAGTGCGAACGCGCCTTCTTCGCCGAGCGGGATCAACTGGGGGTCGTCGCCCGTTTCCATGCCGAAAGCGGCCTGGGCGATCTGTGCCAGCACGGGGTCGGGCGCGGCATCGCCAGCGGCCATGGAGCGGCCGTCGGCGAACAAGGGAGCGCTGGTTTCCGCCTTCAGCTTCGAACCGGCAACCACCTCGTCAAAGGTCGAATTATCGGCGATTTCGCCATCGATCTTGGCGCGCAGATCGGCGAGCGCCGTCGCCAGCTTCGTCCTGGCGATGGTGTCAGCAAGTTCGCCGCGCACCTGGTCCAGCGTTTTGCCGGCAACCTGTTCGACCGCCTCGACCCGGACGATATGCCAGCCGAGCTGGGCACGGAGCGGGCCGACAACGGTCCCCTGCGCACCGGCAAACGCGGCATTGGCGATCTCCGGGCTGCTGGCGGTCGCAAAGCTCTTTTGCTCGGCATTCTCGAACGTCGCGGCCTGAAGACCGGCGGATTTGGCGGCGTCGGCCATCGACGTGCCGGCCTTCACCTTTGCGGCGATCGTCTTGGCCGCGGTCTCGTCGGCGACCACGATCCGCGTGAGGGTGCGGCGGGTGCTGGCGGCATATTGTGCCGCGTTCTTCTTATACTCGGCGGCGATTTCCGCCTCGGTCGCCTTGGCACCGGCCTCGAACTGGGTCGGGGTGACGATGGCATAGCGGATCACGCGGCGTTCAGGGACCATGTAGCGGCCGGTATTCTTGGTGTAGTGGGCCTGAAGCTCGGCATTGGTCGGCGGGTTGCCCGGCGCTATCGCACCGATCGGAACATAGCCGACCGACCCCTTGCGCCGTTCCAGCATCAGCGAGGCATAGGGCAGCGCCATCTCGGCCGGGACCGGGCCGGGGCTTGCGATCGGTTCGATCAGCCACTGCAACAAAGTCTGGCGGCGCACATCCGCGCGGATCTGCTCTGCCGTCAGCCGTTGATCGCGGAGATACTGGTCGAAGCGTTGCTGACTGAACTTGCCATCATATCCGTGAAACGCCGGAATTGAGGCGATCTGGCCGTCGATCGCTTTCTGCGAAACCGCCATGCCCTGCTGCGTCGCATATTCCTCAACCGCCATGGCGTCGGTTAGTTCATTCAGAACCTGATCGAAGCCGCCGGTGCGGACGAACTGCGCCATGTCGAGCATCGGCTGCTGCTCACGCACCCGCTCCAACGCGTTGCGGAGGCGGTCTTCCAGATCCTGCCGGGTCAGCTTCTTGTCGCCGACCTGCACCAGCGGCCCGCTTGCCGAAGCACCGCCGCCGACGCCGGTGATGTCGGCCATGCCGAAAGCGATGGCGATGATGACGAGGATGATCAGGGCGATGATCTTGCCGGGGGTCGAGAAGATGGCGCGCCGGAGGTTGGTGAGCATGGATACCCGCTGAAGAGGGATGGATTGGCCTCGCTTTAGGGGGGAGGGGGGCGGGCATCAAGCGACAACGGATGCGAAGCGGGGAAGTGCGGCGGGCAAGATGCTTGTGTGGCGTTGCGGTGCGGCCTATCGGCCTTGTCCAATAGTGGACAGACAGGGGAAGCGGGATGCGGCGCAAGCTGGTGGCGGGCAATTGGAAGATGAACGGCGTCACCGACTCGCTGGGCGAGGTTACGGCGATTGCCAAGGCTGCTGCGGCCCATCCCGGCGTCGATGTCGCGCTGTGCCCCCCGGCAACGCTGATCGCCCCGGCGGTTGCGGTCGCGGGGGCGATGCCGATCGGCGGGCAGGATTGCCATGAGCATGACAGCGGCGCGCATACCGGGTGCATCTCGGCACCGATGCTGAAGGACGCGGGCGCCACGCTGACGATCGTCGGGCATAGCGAGCGGCGGGCGGACCAGAACGAGACCAGCCATGACGCATGGGCCAAGGCGGCGGCGGCGCATCGCCACGGCCTCAACGTCATCCTGTGCGTCGGCGAGACCGAGGCGGAGCGCAATGCCGGGCGCGCCGAGCGGGTGGTGCAGGCGCAGATCGAGAAATCGGTGCCGGAGGATGCCGACGGCAGCTGGTTCACTCTCGCATATGAGCCGCGCTGGGCGATCGGCACCGGGCGGACCCCGACGCTGGAAGAGATCGAACTGATCCACGCCATCGCGCGCGCCAAGCTGGGCATGATGGTCGGGGCGGAGAAGGCGGAGGGGATCCGCATCCTGTATGGCGGGTCGGTCACGGGTTCGAATGCGGGCGAGATCCTGGCCGTGGACAATGTCGACGGCGCGCTGGTCGGCGGGGCGAGCCTGACCGCCGCGAAGTTCGTGCCGATCATCGCGGCGGCGGCTTCGCTGTAACCCCGATGGCTGAGCTGCCGCAGACGCGGGCGCGGCGGATCGGGCGGTGGTTGCTTGCGCTGTTCTACGCGACGGCGGGGGTGGCGCATTTCCTGTTCACCGATGCGATGGTGCGGATCGTGCCGGCATGGGTGCCATGGGACGCGCGCGAGGTGGTGCTGACCACCGGTGCAGCCGAGCTGATCTGTGTCGCCGGGCTGATGACCCGGAAGTGGCGGCTGGCGGCCGGGTGGGCGCTGGCGCTGTATGCGCTGTGCGTGTGGCCGGCCAATGTGAAGCACGCGATGATCGACCTGGCGTGGCTGGGCGGGAGCGGGATGGGGCTGTCGGCGTGGTATCATGTCCCGCGCTTGCTGGTGCAGCCGTTGCTGATGTGGTGGGCGCTGTGGGCGGTCGGCGCGGTGCGGGTGGAGCCGGTGCCTCCGCGAAACTGACGAAGTTCCGCGCAACGCGTTTCATTCTGTCAGTTTGCGATGGCGTTGCGGCGGCTCGGGCGGTTCGGCGAGCGCGGCCATTGCCATGCGGAAATCGGGGCGGGTGATCGTGCCGATCTGACGCCCGCGATAATAGCGCGGACGGGTGACGCCGTTGAGCGCGCGGTCCATCGCCATGCTGAACAGCCGGTCATAGCCCATCATCAACGCCGCGTCCCAGGCGCGGGCGAAGTCCGCCGCCTCGGGCCGCTCGCGCAATTTGTACGCGGTCTGGCGGCTCATGCCGACGGCTTTGCAGGCGCGGGTGACAGTGCCCATGACGGCGAGCGCGTGGATGAAGTCCGTTTGTCGTCGCGCAGTCCAGCCATCGGCGCGGCCACAAGTAGGGGCGGGCGTGAAGGCGAGGATGGCTTCATCCTCGGCGCACAGGCCGGTTGAGGATGGGGCGGGCGGGGTGGGTGAGTCGTTCATCCACCAGTTTATGTGCTGGGAGGGGGCTTGTAGGAAAGGAGTTTGTTTGTGGTTTGTTCTTAAAAATTCAATCCCGCGTTCCAGCGACGCGGCGTCGACCACGCTCGTACTTCGCGATCATCGAATTTTCCCAGGCAGTAAAACTACGGTTTAGGTCGTGAACCCATAAACGGGATTCCCAGGATCGCGGTTTTCTGATTCATGA
>CAZWZP010000067.1:0-9449 GCA_964638925.1 uncultured Stakelama sp.
CTGCGCCGCGTGCGCGATTTCGCCAATGTCGCGGGGGAGGCGGTCGTGCACGCCCGCGCCGCCGACGCCGCGCTCAACCGGCTTGAGGTCGATGCGCTCGGCCTCGACGCGATGGACCGCCGCTACCTGACCATGATCGCCGACATCTATCGCGGCGGCCCGGTCGGGGTGGAGACGCTCGCCGCCGGCCTGTCCGAACCGCGCGACACGGTCGAGGAGGTGATCGAACCCTATCTCATCCAGATCGGCCTGATCGCCCGCACCGCGCGTGGCCGCTGCCTCAACGCGGCGGGGTGGAAGCATCTTGGCCTCAACCCGCCCGCCGGATCGCAGGACGGGTTGTTCGACGGGTGACGACGCCAGCCGTCACCCGCACGGTCAGCTGAAAATTTCCGGGGCGTCGAAATCAGGGGCACCTTCGCCCAGCCGGGGGTCGAAGCCATAGTCATTCTCGCCCTGCGTGCCGGGCAGAAAACCGAACACAATGAACAGGATGAACCCCAGATAGGGGATGATCGTCAGCAGATACATCCACCCGCTCTTGTTGCTGTCGTGCAAACGCCGCACCGTGACCGCAATGCTCGGCAGGATCGCCGCCAATATCCACAGGACCACCGGAATGTAGATTGGCGAGAAGTCCTCGCTCGGTGCCGAGTCTTGCAATGCCGTCCCACCCATCATGACATCGGTCACGACGAACGACGCCGCGATCACGCCGTAAAAGATGATGAAGAACAGCCAGAATTCGGTGCGCGTCGATCGCCCGCTGAAATCGACATAGTGTCGCCATGGGCGCAAAATCTTGTCCATCATATCCCCCGGTTGATTCGGAAGCGATCCTAACCGATTGCAAAGGCGTGGCAATCCGCGCGCGAAATCCCGGTCCCCAGCTCCACGTGACGTGAAGGCTATCGCGCGCATGGGTGGTTGGCCTATCGAGTGGCGCATCTTTGCTTTGGGATGTGACGTGACCGACCTGGATTCCTCTGATTCCCTGAGCGCGGCCCGTGCGGCGCTTGCTGAAGCGATGGCGTTGCACGAACAGGGCAATCTCGAAGGCGCCGAGTTTGGTTATCGCCATGTCCTCGCGCTGGGCTATCGACCCACGGACGTGCTGCCCCTGCTCGCCGGCCTGCTCGGCCGGCTGTCGCGCGCGGAGGATGCGCTGGTTGCGTGGGAGCAGCTGCTGGGACTCGAACCATTCCATGCCGTTGCGCTGCACGAAAAGGGGCTGACGCTCCACTGGCTCGGCCGCACCGATGAAGCGATTGCCAGCCTGGAGCGCGCCTGTGCGATCGACCCGGACAATTCGATCGCGATCGGCAACCTGGCCGTGGTCCTTGCCGATGCGGGGCGCAATCTTGACGCGATCCGCCACTTCCGGCGCGCGCTCACGCTCCAGCCGGGCAATCTCCACCTCCACCATCAGCTGCGCCGGCTCGCTTCGGCGTCGGTGCCCTTCTGGCACATCCCGATGATGAACGACGCGCCGCGCAACGACGCGTTCGAGGCGGCGATCACGGCCGCGATTGCCGCCGTCGGCCCGGACGCACGCGTGCTCGATATCGGTGCGGGCAGCGGGCTGTTGTCGCTGATGGCCGCGCGGGCCGGGGCGCAGCATGTGGTGGCGTGCGAGATGGAGCCGCTGATCGCCGACATGGCGCAGCAGATCGTCGCGCAAAACGGCTATGCCGACCGCATCACCGTCCATGCCAAGCCGTCGACCGATCTTGCCGTCGGGGTCGAACTCGACGCGCCGGCGCAAATCCTGGTCTCCGAAATCCTGTCCAGCGACCTGCTCACCGAAAAGGTACTGGACACGTTCGAGGACGCGCATCGCCGCCTGCTCGCCCCCGACGCCATCGTCATCCCGCGCGCCGCGAGCGCCATGGGATGTCTGGTGGCGAGCGACACGCTGGCCGACTATGCCTTTGTCAGCGACGTTTCCGGGTTCGACCTGTCCCCCTTCAACGCGCTGGCCCAGCAACGTCTGCCGATCCACGGCACGATGACCGCGTGGGAGCGGCTGTCGGACGATGTGGAGCTGGTCCGACTCGACCTGACCCATAAGAAGCATGACGGCACGCTCGCGCGCCTCAGCATCCCTGTCACCGCCAGCGGCCGTGCGATTGGCATCGTCCAGTGGATGCACATCGACCTGTGGCCCGGCATCAGCTTCGACAACCACCCTGACCGCTACAGCGACGGCGGCTGGCTCCAGATCCTGCACAGCTTCCCCGCGCCGATCGACGTGGTTGCGGGCGAGACGCTCGATATCGCGGTCGGGCATGACCGGATCACGCTGATCCTGCTGCCGCTGGCCCGGTAGGGGGTGCCGGAAGCAGACCCCAAATCAGGCGGCGAGCAGTGCCTCGATCCGGTCAAGTTCGCAGAGAAATTCAAAGCACAGCTGCGCCGCCTCGTCATCTGGCAGCCATCGGGCCATCTGGGGGAACACAGTGCGGTGATAGCGCTGGGTCCGCCGGTCCCATGGCGCGGCATCGCGCGCGGCGCGCGCCGTTTCCAGCAGCGTGACGAGTTCGGCGCGAACATCGGCGGGGTCCACTGTCTCGACGCGCGGAGCCTGCGGAAACATATCGAATTGGTCGCTCATCATGCGGTCATGCCGCAGCGATCACCTGCCGGGTATCTGTGAATAACGTGGATAGCGTGCAAAAGAGTCCGGCTGCCCTCAGCGTGCGGTGGGCGGAGGCTGGCGTTCGTCGGCATCGGGCGCGGGCAGGGTCGCGCCGGGGATCAACGGGCCGTCACAAACCTCCTCCAGCAACGCCGCCAAGTCCGTCTGTCGATCCACGGTCAGCGTCAGCACGCGGATCAGGTCGAGCAACTCGTCATTCCAGTCATCATGCCATTCGCTCGGCCGGATATGGTCGAGCGCGCTTTTGGAACTGGCGGCACGTCCTGTGCCCTTGCGCGTGCGATAGCCGATCCATTTGGGCAGGATCTGCATCCCGCTGACGCTATAGGCCCACACATCGGGTCGCACACCGCCGACACGGCCGTCGCCGATCATCAGTGTTCCGGTGTCTTCGTCGTAGCGCACCTCCGCCATGGTCTCGGGCAGAGTCAGTACGGGTGCGTCCCAACCAATCCCCGGCACCAGCGGGACCTGTCCCGGGCGGCCCGCCGCCGGATCGACGAAGCGTTCGGCAAAGCTGTGCAGCCACAGCAGTTCTCGGCCCGCCGCCACGGCACGCTGCCACAAATCGGCGTCCGCGGAAATCGGCAGGCGCAGCCCGGCGCGTTCCAGCGCGACGGCAAAGCGTTCATGATAGCCCGGGTGGGCGAGTAGCGCATAGGCATAGGCCGCGACATCCTCCACCGTTGGCGGCGCGATGCCGAGCACCCGGCCGAGTTGCGCTCCCAGCCTGCGCGTCAGATTGGGCTGCGTCGCGGCAGCGTCGCGCCATAGGGGGATGATGTCCTTTCCACCGAATGAACCCCGGAAAAAGTGCTTATCAGGCACGCCAGTCGTAGCGGTGATCGCCGGCCCAGCGCCGATCTGTGCGGTTAGCAGCGAGGCTAAAAAAATTTGCCGGTCAGACTCG
Organism: uncultured Stakelama sp.; assembly: GCA_964638925.1. Classification (GTDB taxonomy): domain Bacteria; phylum Pseudomonadota; class Alphaproteobacteria; order Sphingomonadales; family Sphingomonadaceae; genus Sphingomonas. Next base: position 3,570 of record CAZWZP010000067.1, read on the forward strand.
CTTTGCCAAAGCGATGGACGGTCAAGATTGATGAGGCGGGGATCGTCGAACGTCCATTGGCGGTCGAAACTGCGAAAGCCATATCGTTTGATCGGCTGCGGACCTTCGCCACGGGACACATCGGCAAGAATCTTGAGACCTGCGACTTTGGTGCTGATTGTCCTCCCGCTGTTCGCGGTTACGAACAATTCCGGTCGCTCGCTTGGATCGGAAGCTGCAAACTGCTTCCAACGTGCTTGTAGCAAGTCGCGGCTGGGTGCGACGGGCCAAGTCCGATTGAACATGCATCCCGGCTGCTGCCACGGGAACAGGTCGGTCAACAGCGGCATATCCTCCCACTCGGCATCGCCGGTTGGCGGGAGCATCAGATCGAGCCAGCCGCGCGGGGCATCCTGCCATTCGCCGGCAAACGGATCGTCCGCGTTCGCGATCTCGCGCAGCGCCGTCAGCTTGGCTTCCGCGGTTCCGCGCAACCGGCGATAATGCACCGGGGCGGGGGTCGCCTTGTCCCCCGCGCCGTCGCGGATCAGCACGACGATGGCGACGGGGGTTTCGATCGCGAAGATATTCTCTTCCGGATTCGCGCCCTTGTTATCGCCGCCCAGGTCGATCACGCGGATTTCATCGGCGCTCTCCCGCGCCAGCTGGCGCAATCCGACGAAACCGGGGCCGTGCAGCCAACTGCTCGCCGTGATGAACGCGACGACGCCCGGCCCCTCGCCATGCGCCTCGAACGCCTTCCACATCGCCCAGCGCCAGAAATAGACATACAGATTGTACAGGCTGGCATGGTGGCTGAAGATCGTGTGCGCCTTGGCCACGTCCAGCATGTCGTCGAACAGGCTCTTGTCGCTGTTGCGACCCGGCACCTTGCCGTCGATCACCCATCCGCCCGATCCGCGCCCCTTCAGATCGCGTTCGACCCGGCGATAGGGCGGGTTGCCGATGACGACGGTGACCTTCTGTTCCAGCTTGATCCGCTTTGCGCGGTCCTGCTCATGCGCCAGCACTTCGGCATCGCCGAACATTTCCGGGGCCACGCTCTGTGCCATGGGGGATTCCAGCGTGTCGGTCAGCACCACCTGTGCGTGGTGCGGCGTCTTTGCCAGCCCGGTCAGCCGCTGTGACAGGCGCAGATGCGCCACCGAATAGGGGCCGGGCAGCAATTCAAACGCATAGAGATTCTTCGCCAGATTGGCAGCCGCCTGCTGTTCGCCCGCCGCACCGCGTGCCGCCTGTGCCCGCTTTGCCGCACGATCAATCGCCGCCAGCGGAAAGGTGCCGGTGCCGGTCGCCGGGTCGAGCGTAACCACCGATGCGTCGCCAAAGCCCAGCCGCTTGCCAAAGCGGTTGACCAGCACGTGATCGGTCATCGCCACCATCGCCGCGACCGCGTCGATTGGCGTGTAATAGACGCCCGCCTGCCGTCGTTCCTCCGGGTCGTAAACCGCCAGAAAGTCTTCATAAAAGCGCAGCCACGGATCGCCGCGCCGATCCGGCGTCGCGACCTTCTTCGCATCAATCGCGCTGACCAATGTTTCCAGCGCGCCCAGCTCGACACGCACCGCTTCCTGCAAGATCGGCTTGTCGATCAGCGGCGCAAAGGCGGCGGCCAATACCGGGCTGATGATCCGGATCGCCGCGCGTGCTTCCGCCACGCTCAAATGCCCATCGCCATCGGCATCGGCGGCACCCGGCGTCAGCGCCGCCAGGACCATGCCGTACGCAATGACCTGGGACACGCCGTCGGCGAAATCGCGCGTGCTCGCCTGCGGATAGACGTGCATTCGCCACGATGCGAAGCCGCCCTTCGCGGCCTGCGCCGCCGCGTCATCCTGCTCCATTAGCCACAAAATGCGGTCGCGCAGATCGGCGGTGCGAATGGCGAGCCGCCGGGTCAGATCGTCGATCGAGGTGACCGGGGCGGGCTTCATGTCGATGAAGCGCGCCAGCAGCGCCGTCAGCGGGGCGGCGTCCCATTGCTGTGGATCACGCCAAGGCAGGCTGGCGGGCGGGCCGACCGCAATCCCGGCACGATAGAGCTGGGCGTCGACGCCGTTGCAGACGATGAGGATGTCCGCTTCATCCTTCATCCGCGCCCATTGCGTGGCGTTGCGGCCCGCCCATTTGTCGGCATCGACCGGCACAGACGGTGCTTTCAGCTCGACATAGCCTTTCTGCATCGTCTTGCCGCCGCGCGCGAGCAGCGCCGCGAAATCGGGCCGGGTCCGGTCCAGCCGCGTCTCGCGGATCAGATGCAGCGTGCCGAAGCCTGCCTCTGCGATCAGGCCGCTCAGCAGGTTGCTGACCGGGGTGGTCAGTTGGGCCTCATCCTCGCCGCGCACTGCCGATCGTTCGGCGGCATGAACCGAGTCGTGATAAGCGCGGGCCAGATCTGCGATCGTCATGCGCCTCCTTTCGCCCATTTACGGGCGCGAAGGAAACCCCCGATCAATAAGGAGTTACGCCGCCTTCGCGCGGCTCGCGCGCTTGCGCTCATGCGGGTCGAGGAAGCGCTTGCGCAGGCGGATCGTCTTGGGCGTGACCTCGACCATCTCGTCATCGTCGATATAGGCGATGGCCTGTTCCAGCGTCATTTTCTTGGGCGGGGTCAGGCGGATCGCATCGTCCTTGCCCGACGAGCGGACGTTGGACAGCTGCTTGGCGCGCATCGGGTTGACCTCAAGGTCGTCCGGCTTGGCGTTCTCGCCGATGATCATGCCTTCGTACAGCGCTTCGCCATGGCCGACGAACAGGATGCCGCGCTCTTCCAGCGTGTTGAGCGAATAGGCATTGGCCTCGCCCGAACCGTTGGAGATCAGCACGCCGTTCTTGCGGCCCTCGATCACGCCCTTGTACGGGCCATATTTCTCGAACAGGCGGTTCATAATGCCGGTGCCGCGCGTGTCCGACAGGAACTCGCCATGATACCCGATCATGCCGCGGCTGGGCGCGCTGAAGGTGATGCGCGTCTTGCCGCCGCCCGAGGGACGCATGTCGGTCATCTCGGCCTTGCGGATGTTCATCTTGTCGACGACCGTACCCGAATATTCCTCGTCCACGTCGATGATGACCGTTTCATACGGCTCCATCTTCTGGCCGTCTTCTTCCTGAAGCAGCACGCGCGGGCGGCTGATGCCAAGCTCGAAACCTTCGCGGCGCATCGTTTCGATCAGGACGCCCAGCTGAAGCTCGCCGCGGCCGGCGACTTCGAAACTGTCCTTGTCGGCGGCTTCGGTCACCTTGATCGCGACGTTCGATTCGGCTTCGCGGAACAGGCGGTCGCGGATCATCCGGCTGGTCACCTTGGTGCCTTCGCGGCCGGCCATCGGCGAATCATTGACCGCAAAGCGCATCGACAGCGTCGGCGGGTCGATCGGCTGCGCCTGGATCGGCACGCTGACCGAGGTGTCGGCGATGGTGTTCGACACGGTCGCGACGGCAAGGCCGGCGAGGGAGATGATGTCGCCGGCCTGCGCTTCGTCCACCGGCACGCGGTCGAGGCCGCGGAACGCCATGATCTTCGACGCGCGGCCGGTCTCGATGATGTTGCCGTCCATGTCGAGCGCGTGGATCGCCTGGTTCGCGCGCACCTTGCCGCTGGTGACGCGACCGGTCAGCACGCGGCCGAGGAAATTGTCGCGGTCGAGCAGGGTGACAAGGAAGGTGAACGGCGCATCGACGTCCAGCGCGGGCGGCGGGACATGATCGACGATCTTCTGGAACAGCGGCTCCAGCGTGCCTTCACGCCGGTCGGGGTCTTCGCTGGCATAGCCGTTGCGGCCCGATGCGTAGAGCACCGGGAAGTCGAGCTGGTCGTCATTCGCGTCGAGGCTGACGAACAGGTCGAACACTTCGTCCAGCACTTCCTGAATGCGCTGGTCGGGGCGATCGACCTTGTTGACCACGACGATCGGACGCAGGCCCAGCGCGAGCGCCTTGCCGGTCACGAACTTGGTCTGCGGCATCGCGCCTTCCGACGAATCGACCAGCAGGACGACGCCGTCGACCATTGACAGGATGCGCTCCACCTCACCGCCGAAATCGGCGTGGCCGGGCGTGTCGACGATGTTGATGCGGATCGAATTTTCTTCGGTCCCGTCGGGCGACCAGTCGACCGAGGTCGGCTTGGCCAGAATCGTGATTCCGCGTTCCTTTTCCAGGTCGTTCGAATCCATCGCGCGCTCTTCGACGCGCTGATTGTCGCGGAAGGTGCCGGACTGGCGGAAAAGCTGGTCGACGAGCGTGGTCTTGCCATGATCGACGTGTGCGATGATCGCCACGTTGCGAAGATTCATACGAGTTCCTGGATGTCGCTGAAATGCGGTTCGGGCGCGCCAATAGCGGAAATTGTGCGGCGCGGGAAGGCCTTCAGTCTTTTCTGCGCGGCGCCCATTTCTCGACAATGTCGACGCGGACGTCCTCGAGCATCAGGCTGCGCCCCGCAATCGTGAAGTCGAGCAGCGCCTCGCCGCCGGTGGGGCAGCAATTTCCGTCCTGGTCGCGCCACAGCTTGCTGGTCGCCGCCATCCCCTCGAAATCATAATCGACGCCCTTCCAGATGCCGAAACCCTTGGGCAATTTCGCGGGCAGCGCGTCGCGCCAGCTGTCGAGCTCGATATCCTGCCAGCTTTTGCTGTCGGCGTCCCATTTGAACAGCAGGTCGGCATTGCCGTTACCGGTGCCCATCGTGCGGCCCGGTACCCAGATCATCCCGCCCTGAGTCATGCGGGGCGGTTCGTAGAAGACGCCATCGAACGACCATCCGATCAGCTTGGCGGTGCCATGGCCGCTTTCCGCCCACAGCACGATGCCCGCACCGATGCCGTCCTCACCCGATGCGCCATTCATCATCTGCCAGTGCACCGGCTGCCCATCCTTGCGCCACAGGATGCCCGACGCAGTCACCCCGCAACCCTGGTCGAGCCATGTGGCCATGCACGTCTGGCTGCGCGCCGATGGGGTCTTGATCATGGAGCGCACACCCTGCGCCTGCGCCAGCGCCTTGTCATAGTCGGCGATGGCGTCGCGGAACGTCTGTTCGAGCTCGACGTCGCTCATCGGCTTGTCGTCATAATTCAGCGCCGCACGAATCTCGCGCAGCACGGCGTCGTGGCGGGCCTGCCAGGTTGCGGTGCGGTTGCCGAGCGCCAGCACCGCCGCGAATTTATGCGTCAGTTCGGCGCGAAGCGGGGCGAGCGCGGTGCCCTTGCACGCGCGCTGGCCATAAGTCTGTTGGCAGAGGTCCGCTTGCGATGCAGAAGCGGGGATGGCGAGCGCGGTCAGCAGAACCGCGATCAGACGTTCAGGGTAGATTTTGGCGCGCATGATCCTCCATGACGGGGGGCGCATCTTTCGCAGGCTGGGCCTTCAGGCGATAGAGTTTCCCCAGATCGACAGCCGCAGGGCGTGCATCGGCGGCCGAAGCCACCGGCACCCACACCGCGATCGAACCGGCGATCATCATCCTGAGCCTGCGTTCCATGACTCCTCCGTAGCGCCGAGATGTTAACAGGCCGCGCAGCGCCAACCACTGACATATGCAGTCGGTTGCACGATAGCGAGAGTGTATTATATTTGCGATACACTTGAAGGTGACGCGGTTCCCGTTCATCTAGGGGGGAACCGCTGGAGGGATGGGATGTCGACCGAGACCGCGACTGCCGAAAAGACCGAAGATCTGGTGCTGACCGCGCCCGAGCCGCTGAAGGAACGCCCGATCGAGAAAATGTCGGGACTCGTGCCCGTGGACGAGACCAAGAAGTCCGAACTGGTGACCCGCGTCGAAAGCTTCATCGACGACCTGGTCGCGCAGGATGTGAACTCGCCCGAATTCGGCAAGCGGGTCGATGCAATCACCGCGATGGGATCGAAGGAGAT
>CAZWZP010000067.1:9577-12960 GCA_964638925.1 uncultured Stakelama sp.
GCAAGCGCGGCAGCCTGACCCAGCGCAAGAAGCTGTTCGGCATCATCCCGTTCGGCAATTCGCTGCGCAATTATTTCGACAGCTACAAGTCGAGCCAGGGCCATATCGCCGCGATCCTGAAGAGCCTGCAGTCCGGCAAGGACGAGCTGTTGATGGACAATGCCGCGATCGACGTGGAGCGGCAGAATCTGTGGGCGGCGATGGGTCGGCTCGAACAGATGATCCACATCTCCAAGACAATGGACCAGCGACTGGAGGACAAGGCCAATGAGCTGGATCATAGCGACCCGGCCAAGGCCAAGGCGATCCGCGAGACGGCGTTGTTCTACACCCGCCAGCGCACGCAAGACCTGCTGACCCAGATGGCCGTCACCGTGCAGGGCTATCTCGCGCTCGATCTGGTCAAGAAAAATAACGTCGAGCTGGTCAAGGGCGTCGATCGCGCCAGCACCACCACCGTCGGCGCGCTGCGCACCGCGGTGACGGTGGCGCAGGCGCTGACCGCGCAGCGGCTGGTGCTCGACCAGATCACCGCGCTCAACACCACGACCGCGAACATCATCGATTCGACCGGCAAGCTGCTCAAGGACAATACCGGCCGCATCCACGAACAGGCGGCGTCCGCGACGATCCCGATCGAAACGCTGCAGCGCGCGTTCCAAAATATCTATGACACGATGGACGTGATCGACACGTTCAAGGTCAAGGCGCTCGATAACATGAAGACCACGGTCACCGTGCTGTCGACCGAAGTCGAAAAGTCCAAGGGCTATATCGCCCGGGCCGAGGGCGCGGCGCAAAACCAGATCGGCGGCGCCAACGACACGTTCAAGCTGGAGGCTCTGTAACCACCCGTGCCGACCGAGATCGACCGCCAGATTGACCGCGCGAGCGAAGTCCTCAACCGCTCGCGCGAACGCTACACGACGCTGAGTTCGCGCGCGAAGAAACGGCGTGAGGCCGAGATTCTCGGGCGGATCGGACGCATCGCGGCTGCGGTGGGCGCGATTTTGGTGGGCGCGATGGTGCTCGGCTGGTTCATCCCGCTCGGCATGGGCGGCGCGCTGCTGGTGATGGCGGCGCTGATCGGTGTGACGCTGTTCTTCGGATTGATGCCGACTAGCCGGGAAGCAATCCCCGAACGCTTCGGCGAAGTGTCGCTGGCATCGCTGCCATTGCAGACCGAGGAGTGGCTGGACCGGCAGCGTCCGAGCCTGCCGGGGGCGGCGATGCCTTTGGTCGACGGGATCGGCGTCAAGCTGGATGTGCTGGCCGGCCAGCTCAAGGCGCTGAACGAGGCGGAGCCGGCGGCGGCGGAAGTGCGCAAGCTGGTCGGCGAGCAGCTGCCCGAGCTGATCAAAGGCTATCAGCGCGTTCCGGAGAATCTGCGCCGTGTCGATCGCTTCGGTCAGTCGCCGGACAAGCAACTGGTCGATGGGCTTGCGCTGATCGATCAGGAGATTTCGCAGATGTCGGCACAGCTGGCGCAGGGCGATCTCGACGCACTGGCGACGCGCGGGCGGTATCTCCAGATTCGCTATCGCGGCGATGATGAGGTCAGCGGATAGGTTTTGAATTCACGCTAAGGCGCTAAGACGCGAAGAAGATTTGTTCACGCGGAGGCGCGGAGGCGCGGAGGCGCAGAGAGTTCTGTTGCTTTGCGGCGACAGCCGCGCGCTTAATCTCTGGGAACTGGGCCGCGTTAGGCAATAGAGCCGCTGCGCGGCAAGCCCGTCATCTGCGCGCCTCCGCGCGAACAAGTTTCTTCTTATTCTTCGTGTCTTAGCGCCTTAGCGTGAATCAAAAAGCGGCTATAAAGGCCGCCCAAGCGCTTCCACTGCCCGCGCGCGCAGGTGGTCGGCGGCGGCGGCGTGGATGCCGGGGGCGGCGGCGAGCAGGCCGAAGCTTTCGCCGCGCGGTGTGTTGAAGCGGATTTTCTTGCCCAGCGCATCTGTGACGGTCGCGCCGGCCTCGCGCGCGATCAGCACGGCGGCGGCGATGTCCCAGTCGGCGCCCCAGCGGAAGGTGGCGAGCAGATCGGCGTCACCCGCCGCGACCATTGCCATGCGCAGCGCGATCGAATTGGGCTTGTCGACCGTGACCAGATGGCGGTCGACCTTGGCCAGATCGTCGGCAGGGACGCGTGCTCCGGTCAGGTCGGTGCGGTCCGACACCGCGATTCTGCTGCCGCTCCGCATCGCGCCCTGGCCCTTCACCGCCAGCCAATGTTCGCCGCGCACCGGGGCGTCGAGGACGCCGATCACCGGCTGGCCATCCTCGACCAACGCGACCGACACCGCCCAGCCGGGACGCTGGCGCAGATAATCGCGGGTGCCGTCGATCGGATCGACCACCCAGACGCGGCGGCGGGACAGGCGGGCCAAGTCGTCGGCGGTCTCCTCCGACAGCCAGCCGGCGTCGGGGAGGAGCGCGGAGAGGCGGTTGCGCAGCAGTTCGTCGACCGCCAGATCGACTTCGCACACGAAATTGTTGGGCGATTTCTCCCACTTCTCGACATCGGTGCCATAGCGGCCGAGCGCCAGCCGACCCGCTTCGGCGGCGATGGCGCTGACGGCGGCGGCGAGATCGTCAGCCACTGGCCACCGTCATCCCGTCGATCCGCAGCGTCGGCACGTTGATGCCATAGCGGAAGTTCAGGTCATTCGCCGGGACCAGTTCGCGGAACATCGTTTGCAGCGTGCCGGCGACGGTGAACTCGCTGACCGGCGTGGTGATGACCCCACCCTCGATCAGATAACCCGCCGCGCCGCGGCTATAGTCGCCGGTGACGAGGTTGATCCCCTGACCGATCAGGTCGGTGACATAGACGCCATAGTCGATGTCGGCGATCAGCGACGCGACCGGGGTCTTGCCATTGGCGAGGTAGAGATTGCTCGGGCCGACGCTGGGCGCGCCGCCGACGCCGCGCACGGCATGGCCGGTGGGTTCGAGGCCGAGCTGACGCGCAGCCGCGCTGTCGAGCAGCCAGGTTTCGAGCATCCCGTCGGCGACCAGCTTCATCGGCGAGACCGGCAGCCCTTCGCCATCGAATGGGCGCGAGCGCAGGCCGTGCGGGCGGTGCGGGTCGTCGATGATGTCGATGCCGGGGGCAAAGATGCGGGTGCCCATCGCTTCGAGCAGAAAGCTGGTCTTGCGGTTGATCGCGCTGCCCGAAATCGCGCCGCTCAAATGGCCGAGCAGGCTGGATCCGACGCGCGGGTCGAGGACGATCGGCATCGCGCCGCCCCGGACGCGACCGGCACCGACGCGCGCGACGGCACGCTCGCCCGCGCGGCGGCCAATCTCTTCGGCGGCGTCGAGCCGGGCGGCGTGGCGGGCGCTGTGCCGAGCGTACTCGCGCTCCGTCGCTCCGGCGTCGCGCG
>CAZWZP010000067.1:13062-13761 GCA_964638925.1 uncultured Stakelama sp.
TTCGCTGTTGGTCACGCCGGGGACGGCGCGGGCGGCGCGTTCGGCGATGAGGGCACTTTCCTTGAGCGCTGCCGGATCGCCCAGCGCGCCATCGTCGAGGTCGAGTTGCGGCACCGCGCCATGCATCAGCCGCTCGACCGGGGCGAGGCCGGCCCATTCGTCCTCGGGCGCCTCACGCGCCATCGCGACGGCGCGGTCGGCGAGGATGTCGGGCGCGGCGGGGGTGAGGTCGGTGGTCGAAATGCTCGCCGAACGCTGGCCGCAGAACACGCGCAGGCCGAGTTCGAGATGTTCGGCGCGGTCGACGTCCTCGAGTGCGTCGAGCCGGACCGAGACCGACAGCGATTCGCCGGCGGAGAGCATCGCATCGGCGGCGTCGGCACCGGCGCGGGTGGCGCGGGCAATGGCGTCGTGGACGCGGTCACGGGCTTGATCGGGGGTCAGCATCGACGCGATCTAGGAAGTGCAGGGGCGAAGGTCAAAAGGCAGTGGTCCCCACGACGAAACAGGCGGCGAACATCAGCAGCCCGGCATTGCGGTTGGTGCGGAAGCGGTGGAGCGCGTTGGCACCGTTGGCGGGGACGAGCGTGACGACCTGCCAGACGAGATGCAGCGCCATCGGGGCGAGCGCGGCGAGGACGAGCGGGTCGGGGCGGACCTGCCACAAGGCGGCGCCCCACAGGGCCAGGGCGAGGGCGT
>CAZWZP010000067.1:13793-14582 GCA_964638925.1 uncultured Stakelama sp.
GAGGAGCGGACGCCGACCAGCGCATCGTCCTCGACATCCTGCAGCGCGTAGATGGTGTCGTATCCGATCACCCAGAATATGCACCCGGCATAGAGTAGCAGGCCGGGCAGGGGCATCTCACGCGCGACCGCCGCCCAGCCGACCAACGCGGCCCAGGAAAAGACGAGGCCGAGCCATGCCTGGGGCCACCAGGTAATCCGCTTCATGAACGGATAGGCGGCGACCAGAGCGAGGCTGGCGATCGCGATCATTGCGGCGAACGGGTTGAGCTGGACCAGCACGACGAGGCCGATCAGGCACAGGAAGCCGAGCCACAGCCACGCGGCCTTCAGGCTGACCGCGCCGCTGGCCAGCGGGCGGCTGCGGGTGCGGGCGACCTGCCGGTCGAGGTCGCGGTCGACAATGTCGTTATAGACGCACCCCGCGCCGCGCATCGCGATGCTGCCGAGCAGAAACCAGAGGATCAGGTCCCAGCGCTCGACCGCGCCGCCGGACAGCGCGATCGCCCAGGCTCCCGGCCAGAACAGCAGCCACCAGCCGATCGGCCGGTCGAACCTGGCAAGCAGGGCAAGGTCGCGCAGGCCTTGCGGCAGGCGCGCCACCAGGCCGCGGTGCTCGCTGTCGGGGACGATCCCTGTGTTCATCGCTTGCTTCCTAGCCCGCCGTGGGCCTAGGGCCAAGCCATGCCCGCAACCCCCGCATGGCCCCCGAAAAGCGCTCCGCGCCTGTTCGTGCCCCCCGCGCTTGGCCCGGGCGCGCAGCGGCAGAGCGAGGGCAATCAGGCCCATT
>CAZWZP010000068.1:0-1721 GCA_964638925.1 uncultured Stakelama sp.
CCCTCCCCGCCCTCGAGGCTGAGGAAGACGTCCCTCACGCGCCGAACAGCGACAGCAGGCCAGCCCAGATGCGGCCGAAGAAACCAGGTTCACCGACATCTGCGGCGGCGACGAGCGGCAGACGCTGCTCGGGCAGGCCGGGTGAGGTGACGACGAGGTCGGCGATATGCTGGCCCGCCTTGATCGGCGCCTTGATCGGCCCCTGATAGACGACAGTGGCGCGCAGATCGGGATTTGCGCCCGAGGGGATGGCGATGGCGAGATCGCGCGGAGCGACGAGGCCGACCTTTGACGCATCGCCCAGTTGGACATCCGCCTGCTCGACCGTGCGCCCCTTGGTCACCAGCTTGCGCGACGACCAGGCGCGAAAGCCCCAGTCCATGAACTTGACCGATTCATCGGCGCGCTGGTTGAAGCTGGTGAGGCCGGCGACGACCATGACGAGGCGGCGGCCATTTTGCTCGGCCGATCCGGTGAAGCCATAGCCGGCCTCCTCGGTGTGCCCGGTCTTGAGGCCGTCAGCGCCCTGCACGCGGCCAAGCAGCGGATCGCGGTTCGCCTGGGTGATCGGTGCGCCGCCCATGGTGGTGCCGAAGGTGAAGCTCGGCTTGGGGTAAAAGCGCTTGTAGAGATCGCCGTGGTTGGTGATCGTCGCCTTGGCGAGCTTGGCCAGATCGCGTGCGGTCACGACCGTGCGTCCCTGATCCGGCCAGCCCATCGAAGTGCCGAAGCGGCTGGCGTTCAGGCCCAGCTCCTTTGCCTTCTGGTTCATCAGGTTGACAAAGGCTTCCTCGGTCCCGGCGATGTGCTCGGCCAGCACGACGCACGCGTCATTGCCCGACACGACGATGATGCCGTTGAGCAGATTTTCGACGCTGACCTTCTGACCGGGTGACAGGAACATGGTCGAACCCGCTGACGGACCATGCCATTTCCGCCACGTCTCCGGCCGGACATCGGCCATGTCGGACAGTTTGAGCTTGCCCTGCTTGATCAGGTCGAACGCGACATAGGCGGTCATCATCTTCGCCATCGACGCGGGCGGCATCGGGCGATCGGCATCCTTGGCAAAGAGCACCGCACCGGACGACAGATCCTCAAGATAGGCGACCGGGGCTGCCGTCTCGAACGGGGGCGTCTGCGCAGTGGCGGGCGCAAGCGTGAGCGAGACGGCGGTGGCGGCGAGGAGGAACTTCTTCATGGGGTTTTGTCGGTCCACGGGCTTGAGGGTGTCAGGGAACGGAAATGATGCGCGCGTCGCCATAGCCGCGCCGCGCGACATCGGCACGCGCGCGCTCTGCAGCGGCGCTGTTAGGATAGGGACCGAGTTGCACGCGATACACGCTGCCACCCGGACGGACGATGCCACCCAGCTCATCGGCGAGTGCGCGGGCGCGGGCGGCATTTGAGAGCGCTGCAACCTGCACGAACAGGCCGCGTGTGGCCGCTTGCGTCGAGCGTGGGGTTGGCTGGGTAGTCGGACGTGGCGGCGGCGGGGTCGATGCAACCTCGCGCGGCGTATCGCCAAGGCGGCGGCGCAGGCCGGCAAGCAAGGCGGGCGGCGCATCGGCGCGCATCGGCGCGGGCTGGCCGGCGGCGAGCAAGGTTGCATCCTGACCGGTCACGCTGGTGCGGCGGACGCGGACAGGCGGGTTGCCGGTGACGCCCAGTTGACGCGCGGCTCCCGCTGACAGGTCGATCAACCCGCTTCCCTGCCCGCG
>CAZWZP010000068.1:1794-13003 GCA_964638925.1 uncultured Stakelama sp.
GAACACGCCCTCTCCCGCCCCCGCATAGCCGGCATAACCGACGCGGTCATAGCGTTCCTCACCGGGGCGCTGGCGCGAGCTGCCTTGTGGCCCTTCGCCGGCACCGGGGCCGCCCTCCGGGGCGGACGGCGCAGCCTCCTGCGGCGCAGCCGACGCTGGCGGCAATTCCTCAAGCCCCCCGCCCCCGCCGCACGCCGCGAGCAGCGCAGCGGCGGCGACGACACTAGTTTTCGACTTCATCGGCCAGCAGCCCCACCGAAAGCGCATAGAAATTCGAGCAGTTGTAATCGAGGATCACGCGATAGTTGCCGGTGAGCAGATAGGCGGTCTTGCCCGGCCCGTCCGGCTCCAGCAGCGTCGCCTGAACATAATCGGCGGGCCAGCGCCCCGATTGCGGGATCACGCCCAGCGCGCGCCATTCGGCCATGGTCCGCCATTGCGAATGCCGCTCGAACACGCGCGCGCAGCGGGTCGGTACGGTGCGATTGACCAAAGCAGCGCGGTTGAGGCCGGACGGTACATTGACCGCGACACCCCACGGTTCGCCCGGACGCCAGCCCGAGGCGACGAAATAATTGGCGATCGACGCCAGCGTATCCGCCTCGTTCGACCAGATGTTCGCGACTCCGTCGCCATCGCCATCGCGCGCGAGGCGCAGATAGACCGAGGGGAGGAATTGCGGATAGCCGAACGCGCCAGCCCAGCTGCCCTTGAGCTGCTCGCGCGGAACCCCACGATCGACCATCTTCATGGTCGCAATAAACTCGCCCGCGAAGAGCGTACGACGGCGGCCCTCATAGGCGAGCGTTGCGAGGCTGCGCGGCAGATCGAAATTGCCGGTGTAGCTGCCGTAATTGGTTTCATGCCCGAAGATCGCGACCATGATCGATTCGGGCACGCCGGTCTCGCGCTCGACCCGCTCCAGCTTGGAGCGCAGCCGGCGATAGGTCTCTCGCCCGCGATTGATCCGCGCGGCATCGACATGGCGCGCCTTGTACGGCGCGAAATTGGGGATCGGCCCGGTCGAGCTGCCCGGCTGATCGCGGTCGAGCTCGATCACGCGTGGGTTATAGGTCAGCGAGGGCAGCACCGCGTCGAGCGTCCGCGCGCTCACGCCTTCGCGCAGCGCCTGCTCGCGCAACGGACCGTTGATATAGGCCTGGAACCCCGCCTCATCCTGCGCCACCGCAGGCGCGCTCGCCGCGAGGCACATCGCGAGCGCCGTTCCGATGAGGGTAAATCGCCGTGACAGGCCGTTGAATCCACGCATGGCGCATCTCTGCCACAGGGCGCGGCGGGCATGAACCCCTTTAGGCGGCGAAAACACGCCCTCTTGCGGAAAACACGCCGAAAGCCCTAAGGCGCAAGCCGCGCGGAGAGATGGCCGAGTGGTTTAAGGCAGCGGTCTTGAAAACCGCCGTGGGTGCAAGCCCACCGTGGGTTCGAATCCCACTCTCTCCGCCAGCTGCATACCAGAAGTTATGGTCAGGTTCCGTGAGGTAGTAAGCCATGGCGGACCGCTTAGATGTGCGCTAGCTTTCCCAAACGAGTGATGGGGGGAGCAATTATGAACGCGCTTATGATGCTCGTGGCATTACCGCTGATAATCCTAAATTTGCTAGGCGGTCTCGCGGGCGGCATTGGTCTTGCTGTTCAAGGGCAATGGAGCCTGTTGCTTGTTGGGATTGCCTGGTGTTTCGTAGGAGCGTTCGTACTTTCGTTCGCACTGCTTCCCGGAATGATATTTGCGCCTTTAGCAATGTGGGCGTCCAATCGCGACAACATGCTCGTTGCTGTCGTGGCTTGCATTCCATCTCTGCTGTGGACCTACATCGTGGTCACCGTGTCAGTGATAGCGGTGTTCTACAACGTCATAGATCGACCCGGTTCTGGCTTGTTTCACCTGCTGTGGGCCTATTCGATCACAACCGCCCCTTGGTCATACATGGCCAATAAGGAAAAGCAGTCGGGCAACGATGCTTCGATGACGCTGCTGTTTTTCGTGCAGCTCGGGGTCGTCGCTATGATGGTCGCGAGTTGGTCCGATCCGCAGAACATGCGCTTCGCCGACCTACTACCGTGGTTCGTGCCGTTTATGATTTTAGGGTTTGCGGCACAGGTCTTTATCGCTGTCGTCGAGGGGCGCAACGCAAGGTATCGCCCGTACTAAGGGCCCTTTGTTTGTAGGATCGCCCTCACCCCCGTCCGATCAACCGCATCGCAATCCGGTCGGCAACCTCGCTCGCCGGGTCGCCAGTGCGGTCGCTTTCGTCCCAGACTTCGTTCAACCGGTCTGGGATCTTTGCGATGCGGGCTTCCACTTCGGCGCGGTCGCCCTGGCCGAGATACTCCAAGCCGACATTGATGATGCCGCCCGCGTTGATGACGTAATCCGGCGCGTAGAGGATGCCGCGGGCGTGGACGCGGGCACCGTCGCCCTGCTTTGCCAGCTGGTTGTTCGCGCCGCCCGCAACGACCTTGCACTGGAGCGCGGCGATGCTGTCCTCGGTCAGGATCGCGCCGAGGGCGTTGGGGCTGAACACTTCCGCCTCGACCGTCGCGATCGCGTCCGCCGCAACGACGTCTGCGCCGAGTTCGGCGGCGAGCGCCTGTGCCTTGTCGGCATTGACGTCGGCCAGCGTCAGCTTGGCGCCATCGGCGGCGAGGCGACGGGCAAGGCCGCCGCCGACGCTGCCCACGCCCTGGACTGCGACATGCACGCCGGCCATCGAATCGGCACCCAGCGCGCGCTTCGCCGCCGCCTTGACGCCGAGATAGATGCCGAGCGCGGTGAACGGACCCGGATCGCCGCCGGCATTGCCGCCTGCGACGGGCAAACCCGAGACATGGCGGGTGCGGGTCGCGATGACCTTCATCCGCTCCTCCGACATGCCGACATCCTCCGCCGTCACGTAACGGCCACCGAGCGATTCGACCGCCTCACCGAATGCGATCAGCTGCGCCTCGCTGATCGTCGCGCCGGGCTGCGGGGCGAGCACGACGCCCTTTCCGCCACCCAAAGGCAGGCTGGCCATGGCGTTCTTGAAGCTCATGCCCCGCGACAGCCGCAGCGCGTCGGTGATCGCGGCGCTACCGTCGGCATAGTGCCAGAAGCGCACACCACCCGCCGCAGGGCCAAGCTTGGTCGAGTGGACCGCGATCACTGCGCGCAGCCCGCTGGCCGGATCGGTGATGAGGTGAACCCCCTCATGCGCGTCGAAATCAGGCAGGTCCCACACGGCGGTCATGGCGCTTCCAGTCGGCTAAGAATATTTCGAGGGCGCGTAATATTCTTCCGCGCCAGCCAGCGCCAGCCCAAAATGTCAGCGGCGGGAAAATGGGGCGACCGACGGGACTTGAACCCGCAACTTCCGGCATCACAAGCCGGTGCTCTAACCAATTGAACTACGATCGCCGTGAAGGGGCGCGCTTAGCGGCGCGCCCCGCGACCGTCAAGCGCCTCCGCTCACGCCATCAGCAGATGCGGATGCGCCACCGCTGCAACCGGTGCCGCCCCGGCCGCGCGGGCGATCCGGATCGCGGCATCGACCGTGATTCGCCCTTCCCGCGCCAAGACACGCGCCGAACCCGCCAGCGTCGGAGCTCCGACAAAGGCATGACGCGCGAGGATGGCAACATCGCCCCCCTCGGCAAGCAAGCGGCGCAGGCCCGGATCGACTGCCACGGTCTCAAACAGCGTCACCGGTTCAGCAAAGCCGGTACCGTCGCACGCTGTGCAGCCGACCGGGCGGTAGATGACCGTCCCCGGATCAACCCCCAGCAATGCCGACTCCGATCCCATCGCCTGGGCGGGACGACGGCAAGCGGAGCACAACCCCTCCTCCCGCCGCGCGGCGATGGCGACACGCAGCGCAAAGGCAATCACATGCCGCTCGACCCGTGCCGCCCGCAGCCGTGCGATTGCCGCCATCACATCGGGCGCGTCGATCCCGAGGACGATCCGTACGCCCCGCTGGGCATGATCGAAGGCCGCGGCAAGCAATGCGCGGTCCTCTCCGCCGCGCAACAGGATCGCATCGCAATCCATCTGTGCGGCAATGTCGAGATCGGCACGGTCGCCGCAGAGTTCGACGATATGGCGCTCGCCCGGCGCGTGCACCACAGCGGCCATGGTCGCGGTCAGCGCCGCGGCGTCTTCCGATGCGACGAGGATCACGCCCCCTGGCGCCAGTGTCGCGCGTTCGATCGCGGCGCGCATCGCCCCCGGCATCCCGATCTCGGCAAGTCCCCCGGCACGTGATCCCTGATGGACCAGGTCGATCACCACCCGGTCAGCCCGCCGGGTCGCATTGGGCAGTGCCTGCGCTGCATCGAGCCACGCACCGGTCGCGGTCAGGCTGCGCACGGGAGCGAGTCCGGATACGGTGCGCACCAGAATGCGGACGCCATCCCCGTCACGCACCAGGTGCACCGCCGGGATGCCCGCATCGGTTGCAGCTTGGACAAGTTGGTCGAGACTGTCGGAGTCGTCCATGTTGCTGCGCTATGGCGATTATGTGACATTTACACTGCGTAGAAATGACCGTTTTAAGTCGTGCCGACCCTCTGGATGCGCGCTATCGCATCTGGCAGATACGCCGCATGATCGCTCCCTCCCCCGCCGCCGGGTTCCCGATCGAGCCCGTGATCGACCGCCTCACCGCCCGTCCCGGCGTGCAGAAGGTGCCGACGCCCAAACTGACCCTGTTCATCCGCAAGGGATTTCTCGACGCCGCGTTCTGCGCCGAGTTGATGACGATGATCGACCGCGACCGGCGACCGTCGCTGGTGTCGGACTATAATGGCGACGACGTGTTCCGCACGAGCGAGACCTGCGACCTCCCCGGCGAAAGTGCCGCGTCGCAGCGGCTCGACGCGATGATCTGCGACTTTATCGGGCTCGACCCGGCACATGGCGAACCGCTGCAGGGACAGCGTTATGCGGTGGGACAGGAGTTCAAGGCGCATACCGATTATTTCGAGCCGACCGGGGTGGATTTCGAGAAATTCTGCGCCGTATCCGGGCAGCGGACCTGGACGGTGATGATCTACCTCAACACGGTTGAAGCGGGCGGTGCGACGCGGTTCAAGGCGATCGACAAGCTGGTCCAGCCCGAGCCCGGCAAACTGCTGGCATGGAGCAATTTGCGCGCGAATGGCACGCCCAACCCGTCGACGCTGCATCATGCAATGAAGGTGCGCGCGGGGACGAAATACGTGATCACTAAGTGGTTTCGCGAACGCCCCTGGGGGTGATGGCCGGATCCCCTTCGGACGCGAAGGGAGGATAAACGAAAAAGGGCCGCCCCAATGGGACGGCCCTTTCTACATTCCGCTTGTAGCGATCAGAACTTCGCGCTGAGGCTCAGCGAGAATTTCCGGCCGACATCATAAGTGTTGGTGTCGGCGCGAACGTCGTTCGGGAAGATCTGATATTCCTGATAGCGAGTCTTGGTCAGGTTACGCGCCTGGAACTTCAGCTCGAAATCCGCGCCCGCCAGCTCGAAACCCTGACGCGCAACGAGGTCGATGGTCAGGCCCGGCTTCTCGATAATGTCGGGCAGGCGAACGCCCTCGACCACCGGGCCGCGGTTCGTCACGCGCTCGCTCGCATAGTTGAACAGCACGGTCAGCTGCGAGAGCGAGGCAGTGTCCTCGAACCCGAGCTGGAAGTTGACCAGGTGATCCGACTGTCCGACCAGCGGCGCGCCGTCATCGAACAACAGCGACGACTGGACCGCAGGAGCGCCAAGGATCGGGCTGGGCACGAGCTGGTTGCCCGATTGGATCTCCGACTTGGTGTAGGTATAGTTGGCGATCACCACGAGCCGCTTGGTCGCAAAGAAGTCGCCGCCGAGCGTATCGAGCGCGAAATATTTCTGCGTCTCGATCTCGCCGCCCCACAGCTTGGCGCTGGGTGCGTTCGAGAATCCCGTCTGGAGCGAGGTCGAGCCGCCCGCGACGAACGCCACTGCTTCGATCGGATTGTCGATCTTCTTGAAGAAGCCCGCCGCCGTCACCCGCTGGTCACGCGCGAAGAACCATTCGAGCCGTGCTTCGGCGTTATAGAGCTGCGAGTCGATCAGCAGCGGGTTACCGATGAACTGGCGGCTGCTCTCGAAATCCTGGTACAGCTGCGGCGCAAGCTCGCGGAACTGCGGCCGGGCGATCGTCTTCGACCCGTGCACGCGCAGCTGCATGTCGGGGGCGAAGTTCCAGGTCACCGTGGCTGCGGGCAGCCAATAGCTGTTGTCGAGATTGGTCCCCGCGACGGCACCGGTGGGCAGCACCTGCTGCTTCGCGGTTTCGTAGCGCACGCCCGCCGACACACGCAGACCGTCGGCCAGCTCGGCCTCGCCCTGAATATAGCCGGCATGAACTTCGAGCGACGCATCATAGGCGGCGGCACCAGTGCCGGTCGATTCGTTGCGCAGCGTGATGCCGTAGGTCTGGATGTTATAGTCCGACAACAGATAGTCGGGCCGCTGCTGTGCCACAGTCTGGTTCACCGGACCGTTGTTCGGACCGACGAAGCGGAAGAAGTAGCGGTAGGACGAACGCGCCGTATCCGAATAGGCATAGCCCGTCGACAGCGTGACCGGACGCCCGAAATCAAATTCATAGGCAAGGTCAACCGCGCCGGTCCACAGATCCTCGTTCAGGTCGCTGAACGCGATCGTTGCCGCGCTGGGCGTGCTGAGCGCGTTGGTATAGTCGTTGACGACCGGATCCCAGATGTAGCGGAACGACCGCTCATACGGCGCCTTGCGCTTGGTGTTCGCATAGGCGCCGCGCAGATCAACATCGAGGGCGCCGAAATCCAGCTCGGCGACCACCTGGCTGGTGAACAGCTGGCGCTCGAACCAGTTGGTGTTCTGCGTTGCGAGCGACGGCACGCCGAACTGGCCGGGGATGCCGAAATTCTCTTCATCGCCTAGGCCGATGATCGCCTGCTTCAGCGTGTCATGGATATAGACGTTGGTGAAGCGCAGCAGATGCTCGCCCATTTCCACGCCGACACCGAACAGGCCGTTGGCGATGATCCGGTTGTCGGTCGTCACCTGGTTGAAGTCGCTGGCGAGGCCGCCATCGGCGCCGATCGCAACCTGCTGCTTCTGTGCGCGGGTCTGCCAGCTGTTCGAAAGGCCGGCGGCACCGATCACGCCGATACGGACGGCACCGGCGTCGAAGGTCTTAGCAAAGCTGGTTCCGACCGACCAATCGGCGGGAATGTGGTTGTTTTCGAACACCACCGTGGTCGGCGCGTTCGACAGCTCCATCAACTGCGCAGCGTTGGTGACCGAGGTGCCATTCTGGCCCGCTGCGAGAAGAAAAGCGGGAACGCGGCGCTCGCCATCGTCATAGCCGAACACGTCATGGCTGCCGCCATCATAGGTGTAGCCAAGCTCGCTGGTGGTCGCGGTGTCGAACCCGATCGAACCCTCGATCTCGAAAAAGCCCTTACGCGGAGCCGCGCGCGTGGTCAGGTTGATCGCGCCGCCGCCGAATTCGCCGGGATAGTTGGCCGAATAGCTCTTCTGAACCAGCGCCGAGGCAATGATGTTCGTCGGGAAGATGTCGAGCGGAACGACGCGGCGCAGCGGCTCGGGGCTCGGCAGCGGCAGGCCGTTGAGCAGCGACGAGGAATAGCGATCGCCAAGGCCGCGCACGAACACGAAGCCATTGCCGACAACGCTGAGGCCGGTGACGCGGGTCAGTGCGCCAGCGATATCGCCTTCGCCCGAGCGGGCAATGTCAGCGCTGGACAGCACCGAAACGACCTGCGGGGTCGCCTTGATGACGTTGGGAATGTTGCGACCGATGACAACGATCTCTTGGCTGGTGTCACCGGCGCCGGGGGCGGAGATTTCAACCTCTTCCTCTTCTTGCGCAACGGGCTCGGCGGCCGCGTCCTGGGCGGCCTGCGCAAGCGCCTGCGGCGCGACGAGAAGCGAGGTCAGAAGCAGAAGGCTTCCGAATGCGGTGGTCTTTTTCATCTTTGCGATCCGTCTCAGAGGCTGGTCCCGCCAGGGAGGACCGGAACCGGCGGCCCCTTTTCCGCCGGTTCCGGTTGGCCGATCACCCGATCAGGTGGTCGGGACGGTCAGACACGAACCGCTGGCAGCGCCAAAGTTCGCGCGGTTCGAGTTGCAGGTCCAACCCTGGTACCAGGTATCGCTCGGCCCGCTGATCGCGCCGATATAGCTGGTGTTGACCAGGAACGACGTGCCGGCCGGGTTGAGCGTCGACGCATTGAACGCGGTCACCGCCGCAGCACCGGTGCCGGGCAGATAGCCCGAGGTCAGCGCCGCTGCCGCAGTGCCGTTCTTGACGTTGTTAGTGCCGGCATCGACCAGTGCTTCCTGCTCGGCATTCGTAACCGTCACGCCGTTCTGTGCGGTTTCGGTCGTCAGACCGCCCGTGCAGGCGAAGTAGATCGAGTGGAACACCGGGGGACCGGCTTCGTCGATCGCCGGGTTGGCCGCGCGGATCGTCGACTTGCCACCATTGTCGGTCGTGCCAGCGACAATGTTGAGGCACGGACGGCTCGACACGAAGATACCATTGACGAAGGTGAAGTCAGCACCGCCGCGCAGACGCAGGCCGGCATTGGTACCGGTGGTCGTGGTCACGAAGGTGAAGTTCGCGATCCGGCCGTTCTGGCGCGGCAGCGCGTCTTCGTTATTGTTGGAGTCGATCTCCATCGCATAGTTGTCGCTGGTGGTGTTGCCCGGCTTCTGGATGGCGATGGCGAACTGGATAAAGCCCTTCCAACCCACATCCGTGTCGATGGTATCATCGTCGATGCCGGTGCCAACGAAGTAGCGCATATTGTGCGTGCCACCGAAGATTTCGATGCCATCGTCCGAGCTGTTGTGGATCTGGATATATTCAAAGCGCGTACCCGAGCCGACGCCACCGGTGGTGATGCCCTGAAGCTCGTTGTTCGGGCTGATCACGGTGCCCGAATAGCGCACCTGAACATAGCGCATCACGCCCGAATTGTCGCCCGGGGTTGCGCCGCCGTACAGCGCGTTGCCAGTGCCTTCGACGACGTTTTCGCAATTCACCGCACCGCCGGCGACGCCCGACAGGTTGCAGTTCGAGATCGGCGCACGACCCGCGATCACGATGCCGCCCCACAGGCCCTGCGATTCGTCGGTGACCCCACCGGTCAGGTTCTGCTGCGCAGTGAAGATGATCGGCTGGCTCGCCGTGCCTTCGGCCGCGATGGTCGAACCGCGGTTGATGACCAGGAAGTCGTTGTCCGAGTTGGTCGTGTTCGCATAGACGATCACGCCCGGCTGGATCGTCAGGTTCCCCGCAGTACCGGCGGTGCCGGCGCCACCGCGATCCACGCCAACATCGACGCGGCCGTTCAGCTCATACGCAACGCCCGGGAGCTTCTGCAGGGTCAGGTTGGTGATCAGCGCCGGGAGGCGGCAACCACGGAAGCTGCCGACGATGCCGGCATCGGTGGTGCCGGTCGGGCAGCTGGCAGCCGGCGTACCCGGAGCCGGGGTCGGCGACGGGCTGGGCGACGGTGCCGGCGCGGGCGCAGGAGCCGGCGCGGGGACGACGATCACGCCTTCGCCGGGCGAGGCAACGCTGGACGCGCCGTCGCAAGCGGCGAGCGTTGCGCCCGCGACGCTGGTCATCAGGATGAGGCTGATACGCTTGAAGTCGGCCATGAATTTCTCCGTTCCGGTCGATCCCGGTTTGCAGGATGATGGGCGAGCGCCCTGGATCGACTCGGAACATTCCCCCTGCCGATCACGAAGGCTGCGCTAGGGTGCGTCCGTGACGGTGGGATGGGATTTGAGAGAAAGATCGGTGACTATCTCATGACTTTTTTATGAATCGCGTTGCAGTGATGTGACAACACCGTTGCAGAAAATCCTGCAAGCCCCTGTAATCAATGTAATATTTTTGGGACCCTCATCGCTGCCCCAGCGAATGACGGGCGTCGGTAGCGCCTGCCGGGCAGATCGACCCGCACATGGTGTGGCTGCGCTGCAACATATGACTGTCGCACAACGCAAAAGGCCCGCCGGCAATGCCGACGGGCCTTTGGGAATGGTGGGCGCGGCTGGGATTGAACCAGCGACCCCTGCGGTGTGAACACAGTGCTCTACCACTGAGCTACGCGCCCGATGCCGTAATGCCCGTTATGGGCATCTCCAGCGGATCCGACGGATCGGAACTCCCCGAACTGGTCCGGGGAGCGGAGCCTCTAAAAGGACGGAACCGGCTTGTCCAGCCCCGTCCGAAGCCTTTTAGTTGACCGCGTCCTTCAAGCCCTTGCCGGCCTTGAACTTGGGCTGCGACGACGCCTTGATCGTCATCGGCTCTCCGGTGCGCGGGTTGCGGCCGGTCGATGCCTTGCGCTTTGACACCGAGAAGGTGCCAAAGCCGACGAGACGGACTTCGTCACCCTTTTTGAGCGCCGCAGTCACTGCGTCGAACACGGCCTCGACGGCCTTGCTGGAATCCCCCTTGCTGAGGCCTGCGGTGTCGGCGACCGTGGCGATCAGTTCCTGTTTGTTCATGCCCTTTGAACCCCTGCTTTTCTTGATAGGCGAGTATCGGATATCGCACGGCGCCGAAACGCCGATTGGACAGAAAAACGTGTCCGCGCGCTGCTGTAAAGCGGAAAGCGGCGCAATGACCGGTAAAGTGCGGCAAAAAGTGGCTTTACCCGCGCTCAACCATCAATGGCGGAGCGGATCGGGTACCGCTGAGGGCGGCAACACGGCCAGATCCTCAGCTTCACTCCATTCGATCGCGGTCAACGGCGCGGTCAGCGCAAGCTTGAGTACCTCATCGACATGCGCGACGGGAATGATCGTGAGCCCCTCACGGATATTCGCTGGGATTTCGGCGAGATCCTTTTCATTCTCCTGCGGGATCAGCACGGTTTCGATCCCGCCGCGCAGCGCCGCGAGCAGCTTTTCCTTGAGCCCGCCGATCGGCAGCACGCGCCCGCGCAACGTCACCTCGCCGGTCATCGCCACGTCCTTGCGCACCGGCACACCGGTCAGGGTCGAAACGATCGAGGTGACGAGGCCGATGCCGGCCGACGGGCCGTCCTTGGGCACTGCGCCTTCGGGCAAATGGACGTGGATATCCTTGCGCGCGAAGATGCTCGGCTTGATGCCATAGCTCGGGCTGCGCGCGCGGATGAAGCTGAATGCCGCGTCGACGCTTT
>CAZWZP010000068.1:13029-13725 GCA_964638925.1 uncultured Stakelama sp.
TTGCCCGCGCCCTTGCCCGGCACGGTCACGCTTTCGATGGTCAGCAGCTCGCCGCCGACCTCGGTCCAGGCAAGCCCGGTCACCGCGCCGATCTGATGCTCCTCCTCGCCGATGCCGAAGCGATATTTCCGCACGCCCGCGAACTCATGGAGGTTTTCAGGCGTCACGACGACGCTCTCGACCTTGCCCTCAAGAATACGACGCAGCGCCTTGCGCGCCAGCTTGGCAATCTCGCGCTCCAGCGTGCGGACGCCCGCCTCGCGCGTATAGTAGCGGATCAGGTCGCGCAGCCCCGCCTCTGTCAGCTCGAACTCGCCGGCCTTCAGACCGTGCGCCTCGATCTGCTTGGCGAGCAGATGGCCCTTGGCAATCTCGACCTTTTCGTCCTCGGTATAGCCCTCCAGCCGGATGATCTCCATGCGGTCGAGCAGCGGCTGGGGCAGGTTCAGAGAGTTGGCCGTCGTCACGAACATGATGTCCGACAGATCGACGTCAATCTCGAGATAATGGTCGTTGAACTTGCTGTTCTGTTCGGGGTCGAGCACTTCGAGCAGCGCGGAGGCCGGATCGCCGCGGAAATCCTGGCCGAGCTTGTCGATCTCATCGAGCAGGAACAGCGGGTTGCTGGTCCCGGCCTTTTTGAGGTTGGTGACGATCTTGCCCGGCAGCGAGCCGATATAGGTGCGGCGGTGGCCA
>CAZWZP010000068.1:13800-14021 GCA_964638925.1 uncultured Stakelama sp.
GGTCGCCTTGGCGATCGACTTGCCGAGGCTGGTCTTGCCGACACCCGGCGGGCCGACGAGGCACAGGATCGGCCCCTTGAGCTTATTGGTCCGCGCCTGCACCGCGAGATATTCGATGATGCGATCCTTGACCTTCTCAAGCCCATAATGATCCGCGTCGAGCACTGCTTCGGCCTCGACCAGATCCTTTTTGAGCTTCGACTTCTTGCCCCAGGGCAGGC
>CAZWZP010000068.1:14108-14306 GCA_964638925.1 uncultured Stakelama sp.
CGCCTTGCCGCGCGCTTCCTTGCTGAGCTTGAGCGTGGCAATCTTCTGGGTCAGCTCGGCGATCTCGTCGCCCTCGCCTTCCTCGCCCTCATTGCCCAGCTCGCGCTGGATCGCCTTCAGCTGTTCGTTGAGATAATATTCGCGCTGGGTCTTCTCCATCTGGCGCTTCACGCGCGAGCGGATCTTCTTCTCGACCTG
>CAZWZP010000069.1:0-14127 GCA_964638925.1 uncultured Stakelama sp.
CGCTTCTTATCCTGCGCGCCCTTGCGGTGCATGATGTTCTTGAATTTGGAATGGCCTGCCATGGGGTGTCTCTATGGAATTGGATGCGGGCGTCTCTAGGCGAGGCAGCGGCTGGCGCGCAATGCCTAGCCGCAGATCACACCCCGCTGAGCGTCACCGCAGTGCCGGAGGCGGAGACCATCAGCATCGACCCGTTCTTGCCGATCACCTCATAATCGAAGTCGATGCCGATCACGCCGTTCGCGCCCAGCGCGCGGGCTTCGTCCTGAAGTTCGGCGAGCGCGGTCTTGCGCGCGTCCTTGAGCGGGCGCTCATAGCTGCCCGAGCGACCGCCGACGATGTCGCGGATGCCCGCGAACAGGTCACGAAAGACGTTTGCGCCGATGATGACTTCAGCGGTCACGATGCCGTGATAGCGGGTGACGGTGACGCCATCGACGGTACTGGTGGTGGTGAGAATCATCCTGCCGGCTCCTCCTGTGGGAAGGGGCATGTTAGGACTGTGGTGCGACACCGGGAAGGCACCATCCTCTCCTACTCCGCAGCGGAGCAAGCTTGCGGAACAATCCATTGGCTGCAAGCGACGGAATTTTGCCGGGCTGTTCACGGTCGTCTGTGCGGACGCCTCTCCACCACCCGCTGCCCGCCGAGCAAGCTCAAGGGAGGAACTGTCAGGCTCGATGGTCGACCTACCCCGACCCGAAACTTCGGATCAGGCTGCCCGCGACCAGCGCCCAACCGTCGACCAGCACGAAGAAGATGATCTTGCACGGCAAGGCGATTGTCGTCGGTGGCAGCATCATCATCCCCATCGCCATCAGCACCGCCGATACGGCAAGGTCGATGACGAGGAACGGCAGCAGCAGCAGAAAGCCGATCTCGAACGCGCGGCGCAGCTCTGAGATCATGAAGGCTGGGATCAGCGTGCCCAGCGGAACTTCGGCGCGGGTCTTGGCGGGTTCCGCCGCAAGACCGTTGAACAGCGCGACATCGTCGTCGCGGACCTGGCTCATCATGAATTTGCGGAACGGCGCGGCGGTCTTTTCAAACGCGACATCCTCGGTGATCTTGCCTTCGGTATAGGGCTTGATCCCGGCGGTCCACGCCGCCTCGAGCGTCGGCGTCATCACGAACATCGACAGGAACAGCGCCAGGCTGATGATGACCGGGTTCGGCGGCACGCCCTGCGCGCCAAGGCCGGTGCGCAGCAGCGACAGTGCGACGACGATGCGCGTGAACGACGTCACCGTCATCAGGATGCCGGGCGCGAGGCTGAGCACGGTCAGCAGCGCGACCATGCCGATCGCCTTGCCGCTCAGCGACCCGCCGGCCAGATCGAGCGGCGAGCCCCCTGCCCCCGCGCCCGCCGCAGCGGCTGCGGCGGTGGCCGGGGCGAGCAGCAGGACTGCCGCAAGACCGTAGCGCAGTAGCTTAGGCATGACCGGCGATCCGCGCGGTTGCGAAGCTCTGGAAGCGCTCGAGATTGCTGAGGAAGCTGGTCGAGCCCTGCACGTCGCGACCGTCGCGCGCTGCGTCGAATATCGGGGTCATCGCAACCGGAGCCGGTTCCACCGGCGCGGCAATTGCGGGCTGGGGCGCGGGAGCATCAAGCAGGCGCAGCGCCGGAGCGTCGGTGCGCGCCTCATGCAGCACGACATTGCCCTCGGGCGCCATCAGCACGAGATGTTCGACATTGTCGCGGCGGACGAGCAGCAGCGAGCGCTTCTGGTCGACCGTCAGCCGCTCGACCACCTCAAGCCGCTTTTCAGGGGTGCCGCCCGCGCCGAGGCGTCCGGGCAGGCGGATATCGAAGCGGCGCACCGCCCATAGCGCGCCGCCCAGCAGGCCGAGCACCATGGCGAGCGCACCGAACATGCGCAGCAGAGCCAGCACAGTCATGCCACGGCACTCGCGGGCAGGACTTCGGAGATCTCGATCGACATATGCTCGCCGCTGACGATCACCCGGCCCTTTGCGACCAAGGTATCGTTGACATAGATCAGCGTCGGGTCGGCGTCGGTGCTGTCGAGCGCGACGATGGCGCCGCGGCTCATCTTGAGCACCTGGCGGATCGGCAGCCGGGTGGACCCCAGCACGATCGACAGTTCGACCATGATATCGTTGAGCACAGCGTTCCCCTGCGTGTTCGTCATGCGATGATTATAGGCGGCAGAAATTGCCCCCGGTCCGACCGACCCGGAAAAACTTGCCTATAAGAAAGCTGTCGGGGGCAATTCCTGCCCGCCGCGCCGGATGTGGGATCCTGGACCTCAAAAGCGCCGTCTCGGTCTCCGCCTCGGGCCTACGTGCCCAGTCGCTGCGGATGCGCGTTATCGCCGAGAACCTCGCCAACCAGAGCTCGGTGTCGCAGACCCCTGGCGGCGACCCCTATCGCCGCCGCGTGGCGACATTTGCCGCAGAAGTGGATCGCGCGACCGGCGCGACCAAGGTGTCGGTCAAGGGTGTCGCCACCGACAAGTCGGCTTTCCAGCGCGTCTATCAGCCGGGTAACCCCGCCGCCGACGCCAAGGGCTATGTGATGATGCCCAACGTCAACGGTCTCGTCGAGACCGCCGACCTCAAGGCCGCACAACGCTCCTACGAAGCCAATCTCAGCGCCATCGAAGCCGCCAAGGGCATGACGATGCGCACCATCGACCTGCTGAAATAAGGGAAGCATCCATGTCCATCGGAGCACTTGACGCGGTATCCGCCTATGGCCGCGCCGCCGGCGTATCGCCGCTCTCGCGCGGTCCCGGCATTGGCGGCCCCGGCGGGACCGAAGCTCCTGCTGCGGGCGGCTTCGGCCAGCTCGTCCAGGGCATGGTCGGCGACGCGACATCGAGCCTCAAGGCCGCCGAGACCGCTTCGACGCGCCAGATTGCGGGCAAGGGTGATTTGATCGACGTGGTGACCGCAATGGGTGCCGCTGAAGTCGCGCTCGACACGGTGGTCGCGGTGCGCGACCGCGTCGTGAACGCCTATTCCGAAATCATGCGGATGCAGATCTAGTCCAATGGACGCCAATTCCGCCATCGAGATCGGGCGCGCCGCGCTGATCCTGACGCTGACCGTTGCCGGGCCGTTGCTGTTCGCCGCCTTGTTCACCGGTGTCGCGATCGGCCTGCTCCAGGCGCTGACCCAGATCCAGGAACAGACACTGACCTTCGTGCCGAAGATCATCGTCATGGGGATCACCCTGCTGCTCAGCTTTCCGATGATCGGTTCCGCACTTGGCGACTTCATGGCGGTGCTGGGCGACAAAATCGTTCAGGGCGGCTGACCCGCCGATGATCGCTGACCTGCCGCTGCACGCCACCGCCTTTCTCATCCTGTTCGCGCGGGTGGGATCGGTGCTGATGCTGCTGCCGGTCTTTTCGGAGGATGCGGTCCCGGCGCAGATCCGGCTCTTCGCAGGGATGGGCATGACGCTGGGGCTGTGGAGCTTCCTTTCGGCCAAGGTGATCCCGATGGCCGCTGTCAGCGATCTTCAGCTCGCCGCGATCCTTGTTGCCGAATTGCTGGTCGGCATAGGGCTGGGTCTGATCATGCGGATCATGTATCAGGCGATCTCGATCGCGGGATCGCTCATCAGCCTTCAGATCGGCCTCACCTCGGCGATGGTGTTCGACGCCAGCCAGTCGGGTCAGGCACCAATCCTGTCCAAGTTTGTCGGCGTCGCGGCGGCCGTCGTATGCTTTGCAATGGCGGTCCACCATCTGTGGATCGGCGCGATCATCAAATCCTACGGCCTGTTCCCGATCGGGGTGGTCCCCAATAGCCAGGATTTTGCCGACCTCGCGATACGCGTCGCGGGCAACTCGCTCGCGCTCGGCGTCTCGCTCGCTGCACCGTTGCTGGTCTATGGCATCGTGTTCAACACCGTCCTTGGCCTCGCCGCGCGCGTCGCGCCGGCCTTGCAGGTCTTTTTCATCGCCCAGCCGCTCAACCTGCTGCTCGGCATCACCATCGCTGCGGCAACGTTCGGGGCGACGCTCGTCACCTTCGCGAACAGTCTGGCGGCGTGGATGAACATGGGCTGGAGCTGACGCGATGGCCGGTGGATCGGAGTCGGAAGACAAGGACTCGAAAACATTCGCCCCCAGTCAGAAGCGCATCGACGATGCGCGGAAGAAGGGCGATGTGCCGATGGCACCGGAGATGCGCCAGGCCGCGATGTTCGCCGGGCTGGTCGTCGTCACCGGTGGGCTCGGCGCGCACGCCGTTTCGACGCTGGCCGGGTCGCTCGCGCGCATCTGGGGCCGCGCCGACAGCTTCCTGTTCGAACCGCAGGGCGCGCAGGCCTTTGGTGGCTTCATCCTCAGCGAGATCGCGGCGGGCATCCTCCCGCTGCTCGGCGCATTATTCGGCTTCGCGCTGCTCGGCGGCCTGATGTCGGGACGGCCAATGATCAACTTCAGCCGGATCAAGCCCAAGATTTCGAAGATCAACCCGATCTCCGGCTTTGGCCGCATGTTCGGGATGAAAGGGCTGGTCGAGTTCGCCAAAACGCTCGCCAAATTGTGCGCGGTCTCCGGGATCGGCGGGCTGATCCTGTGGCCCTATCTTCCGGGGTTCGAAACGATGGTCGGCATCGGTCCGGGTACGATCATCGACCTGGCGCAGAATATGGTGTGGAGCGTCCTGGTCATTGTGGTGGTGCTGGTCGCGGCGATCGCCGCCTTTGACTTCGTCTATCAGCGGCACAGCTGGACGAAGCAGAAGATGATGTCGCTCAAGGACATGAAGGACGAGCACAAGGAGCAGGAGGGCGACCCCAAGGTCAAGGGCCGGATGCGGCAGATCGGTATGCAGCGCTCACGCAAGCGGATGATGCAGGCGGTGCCGACTGCGACGGTCGTCATCACCAACCCGACCCACTATGCCGTCGCACTGCGCTACGATCACGGCGCGATGAATGCTCCGGTCGTCGTCGCCAAGGGCACCGATGCGATCGCGCTCAAAATCCGCGAAATCGCGACGGCGAATGGCGTGCCACTGGTCGAGAACCGCCCGCTCGCCCGCGCGCTGCACGCCAGCGCCGAGATCGACCACCCGATCCCGCTGGAACATCATCAGGCGGTGGCCGAGGTCATCAGCTATGTGCTCAAGCTGGCGCGCGACGGCGGGGCGTAGCCTCGCGGAACGGGTTCAACGCGTGCGCACGCTGGATCACCGCGTCACGGCCCGGCTCGGCTCGGATCGGACCGTCAGTTCCCGGCCAGGAAACACGCCTCGCCCGCAGCCTTCAGCTTGCCGCACAGCTCGCGCGCCTGCCCATTGCTGCCGGCATTGACGCGCAGCCGGTAAAAGGTCTTGCCGTTCACATCCGCCTTGGCGATCCCCTTGCCCAGCGGCGCAAGATAGGAAAACCGCTTCGACAACCGCGCCCAGGCGGCATTTGCCTCGGCTTCAGTCGGGAACGAGCCGAGCTGGATCGTCGCGCTGCCCGCCGACCGTCCCGGTGCGGCCTGGGTCGGTGCAGCAGCCTTGGGCACGGACCCACTCGGGATCGGCGCAACCACGCGGCTCGCACCCTTGACCGGGGTCGGGCTCGCCTTGGGGGCAGCCTTGCCGTCCACCGGCGTTTCCGGCACCGCCGAGACATCGACCGACCCGTTGGTGGTCGCGCCCTCGCTCGCGGCAAAGACGGTATCGCCTTCGCCCTCGACCTTCATACCGCCGGGTTCGTCCGGCTTGACCTTGTAATCGCCTTCCTGCGCGTTGATCAGCGCGCCGGTGCCTTCCCCCGTCACCGTGCGCTGATACCACCACCAGCCAAAGGCCGCCGCCGCGATGATCGCCAGCCCGACCAGGACCAGCAGGATGATGCGCAGGACCGACGGCCCCTCGCGATAATCATCGTCTGCCGTCTCCAGCCACGGCAGCCGGTCGTCATTATAATCCTCGCCTGCGTTCATTCAGCTCAGCTCCTGAACCGCCTCGACCCCCATGATGTTGAGACCGTTACGAATAACCTGCCCGATTGCGTCGGCAAGGGAAAGGCGCGCGCGCGTGAGCGGCACATTGTCGGGCAGGATGAAGCGGCGCGACGGATCGTCATTGCCCATATTCCACCAGGCGTGGAACTCGGCGGCCAAGTCATAGAGATAAAAGGCAATCCGATGCGGCTCACGCGCTGCCGCCGCCCCCTCGACCACGCGCGGATATTGCGCGGCGAGCTTCACCAGCGCCAGTTCGCGTGTATCAAGCAGGGACAGGTCGGCATCGCCCGACAGGTCGAGCCCCGCATCCGCCGCGCGCCGATGCAGCGAAGCGACGCGCGCATGGGCGTACTGAACATAGAAAACCGGATTGTCCTTCGACGCCTCGACCACCTCGGCGAAGTCGAAATCCATCTGCGCATCGGCCTTGCGGACCACGTCCTTGCCCACTTCCTGCACCACATCCGCCAGCGTGACGAAATTGCCCGAGCGCTTGGACATCTTCACCGGCTCGCCCGCGCGCAGCAGGCGCACCATCTGCACCAGCTTGACGTCGAACCGCGTCTTGCCCTCGGTCAGCGCGGTCACGGCGGCGACGATCCGCTTGACCGTCCCGGCATGGTCCGCGCCCCAGATGTCGCGCTCTGCGCCTTCTGGAAATGATACGCCATGTCCGCGCCGAAATAGGTCCACGCGCCGTTCGACTTCTTGATCGGCCGATCCTGATCGTCGCCGAACTGGGTCGATCGGAACAGCGGCAGCTCGACCGGCTCCCAATCCTCGGGCAGCTCACCCTTGGGTGCTTCCAGCACGCCGTCATAGATCAGGTCGCGCGCGCGCAGCCACGCTTCGGCCTCTTCGGGCTTGCCCGCCGCCTGCAACTCGGCCTCGGACGAGAACAGGTCGTGATGGATGCCGAGCAACGCGAGGTCGTTGCGGATCATCACCAGCATGTCGGCAACCGCTTCCTTGCGGAACAGTGCCAGCCATGCGCTCTCGTCCTTGCCGATGAACGCATCGCCATGCTCGCGCGCCAGCCGCTCGCCGACGGGCTTCAGATACTCGCCCGGATACAGCCCCTCGGGGATCTCGATCGTCTCGCCCAGCGCCTCGCGGTAGCGCAGGTGCGCCGACCGCGCGAGGACATCGACCTGGCCGCCCGCGTCGTTGACATAATATTCGCGGATCACCTTGTGCCCGACCGCTTCGAGCAGGCTGGCGAGCGCATCACCCACCACCGCGCCGCGGCAATGGCCCATATGCATCGGGCCGGTCGGGTTGGCGGAGACATATTCGATGTTCACGGTCACGCCCGCGCCGCCCTGTGACCGGCCATAGGCGTCGCCCGCCGCATGGATCGCCGCCAGCTCGTCGCGCCACGTCGCATCGGTCAGGCTCATATTGATGAAGCCCGGCCCGGCGACCGACACGGAGGACACCGCGTCGATCTTCTCCAGCTCCGCCGCAATCTTCTCGGCCAGCGCGCGCGGGTTGGTCCCGGCAGGCTTGGCCAGCACCATCGCGGCGTTGGTGGCGAGGTCGCCATGCGTCACGTCGCGCGGCGGCTCTACCGTCACCGCGCGTCGCTCCAGCCCCGCCGGCAGATCGCCGGATGCGACCAGGGCATCCAGCGCGGCGTCGAGATGGGCAGCGAAACGGGGATAGAGCGTCATGTGCAGATCCGATGGTTTCAGGAGGCGGACCCTCTAGCGCAGCGCGCGCGGTTCGTCACGCGGTGACGCGACGGCGGCGCGCGGCAAGCAGTCCATCGGCGGCGTAAATCGCCAGCCCCGTCCAGATCAGCGCGAAACAGATCAGGTGCGCGGTCGTCACCCGCTCCCCGAAATAGGTGATCGCCAGCACGAACTGCATCGTCGGCGCGAGATATTGCAGCAGCCCGAGCGTCGAATAGGGCAAGCGCCGTGCCGCGCCCGCAAACAGCAGCAGCGGCACCGCCGTCACCACGCCCGACAGCACCAGCAACATCGTCGCCACCGGCTCATTGCCGAACTCCAGCCCGCCATGCGTCGACAGCCAGTAGAGATAGGCCAGCCCGAACGGCGCGAGGATCGCGGTCTCCAGCGTCAGCCCCTCCAGCGCCCCGACCGGCGCGACCTTGCGCACCAGCCCATAGAAGCCGAACGAAAAGGCGAGCGTCAGGCTGATCCAGATGCCCTGCCCCGCACCCAGCGCCAGCACCGCGACCCCGAGTCCTGCCAGCGCGACCGCCACCGTCTGCGCCCGCCCAAGCTTCTCGCGCAACAGCACGATGCCCAGCAGCACATTGACCAGCGGGTTGAGGAAATAGCCCAAGCTCCCCTCCAGCACATGGCCGTTATGCACTGCCCAGATATAGACCAGCCAGTTGACCGAAATCAGCGCCGCGCTGGCGCTCAGCAACAGCATCGCGCGGCGACTGCGTAGCGCCGCCATGATCGCCGACGTCCGCCCAAGCGCGAGGATGACGATGGCGAGCAGCCCCAGCGACCATAGCACACGCCCGGCAACCACCTCGCCCGCGCCGACGCCTTTCAGGGCAAAGAAGAACAGCGGCAGCACGCCCCAAATGCCATAGGCCGCAAAGCCCTGAACCAGCCCGGCGCGGTCGAGGCGCACGGGCGCTGGGGGCGGATCGGACCGGGCCATGTGCGCCGAGATAGGTGCGTTGTTGCGCTGCGGAAAGGCAAGTGTCTGAAAGTTTTCGTTTCGGGACCCGCGAGCCCTCTTCAGTCCTTCGGCGGATCGTCGCGATCGACCTTCAGCCACCGCGCCCAATCAATGCTCACCAGCGCCACCAGCACACCCAGCATCGCCACCTGCAACGCAATGCCCCAGGGGCTCGTCAGATTGGCGAACATCACTTCGCCGATATCGCTCTCCCGCACCTTGCGCGCGGTCCAGCCATAAAAGGCATAGGTGAACAGCCGCCCGGTGAAGAATGCGGCGGTAAAGCCCAGAAAAGGCACCCGCGCCAGCCCGACCGCCATGAACAGCTGCGCCGAGGGCAGCGGCGAGATCACGAACAGTGCCAGCAGGATCAGCACATTGTGCTTGCGCCGCTCCACCGCCACGCGCGCCGCCGCGACATTGTCCTGCATCCGTTGCGGCAACCAGTGCGCGAACCGTCGCGCTCCCATTGCCAGCATCAGCCGCCCCAGCGCCGCCCCCAGCGCGCCGATCAGCACCAGCGCCCAGAGCGGCTGATCGCCATTGACCCCGTACAGCACGATGATCGACCAGGTCGGCGGCCCGAAGGCCGGTAGCAGATTGACCCCGAAGGCGAGCAGAAAAAGCGTGACATAGCCCATATCATGGTCGGTGCGATCAAATGGCCCACCACGCAAGCACTTGACGCATGTAACATTATATCATTATGGGAATGTCATGCCTTCAAATGCCCCCGCGATCCACGATCCCGCGCATTGGGATTCGGTCTCCACCAACTACGCCGCCGAAGCCGACCGGATGACCGGCCGCTATGCGCAGGCCGCGTGGGAGCTTGCAGCGCTGCCCCCCGGCGCGCGCGTGCTGGACGTCGCGACCGGAGCAGGCGCGCTCCTGGTCTCGGCGCTGCGCGACGGCGCGGACGCGGTCGGCATCGACTTCTCGCAGGGCATGGTCGAGATCGCCCAACAGCGCGCCGCTGAGATCGCAGCGGGTGACCGCGCATTGGTGATGGACGGCCAGAATCTCGACTTCCCTGCCGGCAGCTTCGACGCCGCCTTCTCGATCTTCGGGGTATTCATGTTCCCCGATCCCGCCGCCGGCTTCGCCGAAATGGCGCGTGTGCTGCGTCCCAATGGCCTCGCCGTCGTCGCGGTGTGGGAGAATGCGACCGGAGCCGGTCCCGGACAGCTGTTCGCGCAAGCCGCTCAGCGCCTTTTTCCCGGCCAGCCAGTGCCGCTGCCGGTGTCGCGCCTGTTCAACACGCCCGAACTGCTCGACGCCGCGTTCGTCGAAGCCGGATTGCGCCCTGAACAGGTGCATCGCATCGACTATGCCTGGCCCGCCCCGCCGGTCGACTGGTTCCGCGAACACGCCAAGCTTGCCTATGGCTGGTCGCCGGTCTGGCGGATGCTCGACGACGCTCAGCGCGCCGCCTTCGCCGAAGAAGCTGCCGCCCTCGCCGCCGACCTGCCCCCAGAGGGGATCACCTCGACCGCGCTGGTCGGGATAGCGCGCCAGCCGGGCTGAACCGTCCGGGCACAGGCCGCGCGCATCGCGCCCAACTGGCAGTTCCGCCGATGTTGAGAGACGGGATGATTGCGCATAGGCTCCTCTCGTGGGAGGGGCGCTATGCGGACGTTCAACGAGTTGCTCGTTTCGGCTGGGATCGATCCGGCGGAGGTGACGCTGCTGCGTCACCAGACGGTCACCGATCAGGGCGACACCCCCTATCTGCTGCGCCAGCGCGATCCGGCGGGGTTCGACCTGTATCAGACGACGCAGGAGGCTGGGCAGCCGCGGTTCCGCAACCCGCGATACTGGGCGAGCTTCGTGGCACCGAGCAAGCAGGAGACGCTGTTCGTCGGCCTTTATGCCGTTGAACTGATACCGGATGGAGTTGTCGACTGGCTCGACCCGCTGACCGGCAGGAAGGTTGGCGCCAACAAGCAGCACAAGGACTATGAGCTATTCCGCGCCGAGCGAACCGACCTGCTCGCCGAGCAGATCGACCGGTTGCGGATCGACTGGAACCGAAGCGAGCGCAGCTGGGCGCAACACGCACGGGGGAATGACAAGCCGATCGTCATCGGAACGCTCGCGCCACGACCCTCAAAGGCTTCCCCCGCGCACGCCGCAATCGCGACGGCCCTGAAGCAGCTGGGGTTCGCCGAGACCCACCGCACCGGCAAGGTCACCTGCCTCGAACGCGGGCCGCTGATACTTTATCTGAAAGCCGGGAACCGCCTGCCCATCGTCATCCACCCCTATTATGAGGCGATCCTCGGAGCGCTTCGCGCGATCGACGGCGTAACGCTGGAAACGCCCTTTGCCTTCTACGCCAACAGCAACATGTCGTACTTCCCGCCGTGGCTGCATTCGGGGCGCGAGAAGCCGGGGCGCTATGGCATCGACCTCGTCTGCCGCGACTCCGACGCTCTGGAACAGGTCGTCGCGTTGCTCGACGCCCACCGGCTTATCCCGACGCCTGACGGCCCGGTCGAGATCGGCGCCGCGCGCACGCCCGAGGAGACCGAACGCGAAACGAGGCGGCTCGCCCGGATCGGACAGGGACGGTTTCGCGCCGAACTCGACGCGATCTGGGATGGGCGCTGCGCGGTCACCGGGCTGAGCGTGCGCGAGATGCTCCGCGCCTCGCACATCAAGCCGTGGCGCGAGGCCGACGACCGCGAGCGGCTCGACCCGCATAACGGCCTGCTGCTCGGTGCCCATCTTGACGCGCTGTTCGACGCCTTTCTGGTGAGCTTCAACGCTGAGGGGCTGCTCATCTCATCCCCCACGCTCAAACCGGATACGCTGGCCCTTCTGGGACTCGACCAGGCGCGATTGCGTCGCGTCGACCCGCGAAGCCAGCCCTATCTCGCGGCGCATCGCGCCCGACTGCGCTAAACCCGCACCAGCCCGTCCATCACCCGCGCGCTCTTCTGCCCCGGGAACAGCGCCGGCAGCGCCCGCGCCGGATCGACCCCGAAATGCGTCGCCACGGCGCTGCCGATCACTGCATCCAGCCCCGCCGTCGGACGCAGATCGCGCCCTTCATACAGCGCCGCATCGCTTAGCCCCGGCCAGTCGGCGACGACGCGCCCACCCTTGACCGCGCCGCCCAGCAGCCACGCGACCGATCCGGTGCCATGGTCGGTGCCCTGCGTCCCATTGACCTTCACCGTCCGCCCAAATTCGGTCGCGACCAGCACCATCGTCTTGCCCCAGAGCGGCCCGAGGCCAGTCTTCAGCGCCGCGATCATCTGATCCATTCCATTGAGCTGCGCGCCCAGCCGCCCGCGCTGCCCGGCATGGGTGTCCCAGCCGCCGGTCTCGATCATCGCGATCCGCGCGCCATTCTCCGCCGCCAGCAGCCGCGCGGCGAGCGCGCCCGTCGCCGCCGCATTGCGCCCATTATTCGCCGCCAGATCGCCGGTCAGCGTCCGCGTCGCCGTCGCCTGTTCCCAGATCGCGTGCAGCTGCGGATCTTCGGCATAGAGCATCGCCACCCGCCCAAGCAGATCGTCCGACGCATCGGGCAGCACCGACGGCGCATAGGACGCCACCTCAACCTTGCCGCGCAGCGCCATCGGGATCGTCGCGGCAATCGCGATACCCTTGCGCTCGTCATCGGGCAGCACGGCGAGCAGGCGGTTCATCCACCCGTCCTTGAGCTGATACGCCGCCACGCCACCGGTCTCGAGCACATTCTGCGCATCGAAATGCGATCGGTCGCGATAGGGCGAGGCAACCGCGTGGACGAACAGCGCCTCCTTCGCCGCATACATCTGCGCGACGTTCTTGAGGTTCGGATGCAGCGCGAACATCGCATCCAGCTTGGCGGCCTCGGCGAAATCCTGCGCCAGCACCCCGCGCTGCGCGGCAAAGGCCGGATCCCCGACCGGCGCAAGCGTGCCCAGCCCGTCAGCCGCCCCGCGCTGAATGATGAACACGAACCGGCGGTCGCTCGCCGCCTGCGCAAAGGCAAGGCGCGGCGCGAAACCAAGCGACAGCGCACCCGCTGCGCCGGTCAGAACAAGATTGCGGCGGTTGATCATCACATTATCTCCGCATGAATTCAGGCGCGACGAGCATCAGCGCGACGCCCTGGGACGCGCTTTCGGCGCGCGCAATCGCCTGGCTGGTCGTAGCACTCAGCGCCCCGGGGAACAGCACCGCCGCCCGCGCCCGCGCATCGATCGTGTCGCGGGTGCGCGCCGCCATCCGCTCCGCCGCCTCGACCCGGCGCATCACCGCGTCCGGCCCGGCCCAGCTTGCCGCGATATCGTCGAACCCCGCCGGAGATCCCGGCCGCCACACCGGCTGGCCGAGCTGGTTCATCAGCCCCAGCACCGCCTCACCCGGAATCTCGCGCGTGCCGAGCGCGCGCATCGCCGCGATCGACCATTCCCACGGCGTGCGGAACTTGACCGGCTTGTCCACCCACGCCTCAGGCGCCTCGATCAGCACGCGATACACGCTCGGCAAATCGCCGCCCGACTTCAGGAACGCCGCTTCCAGCTTGCCGACCAGCGGCGCGGGCGGCTCATCCCCCGCGAAATGCCGCGCCAGCTTGGTCGCAATATGCTTCGCTGTCGCCGGATGCGCGGCCAGATCGTCCAGCACCGCCGCCGCCTGTCGCTCGCCCTGCTGGGCATAGCTCTTGCCCAGGATCGTGCGCGCGCCCGGCTCATGGATGCGGTCGGCAAAGACGAAGCTCCCGGGCTTGCCCTCCAGCCCCGCAAAGCGCGCCGCCGGGCCGCGCGTGATCCCCGCAACGCTCCACCCGGTCATCGCGCGGGCAAATTCGGTCACGTCCGCCTGAGTATAGCCGGTCCGCACGCCCAGCGTGTGCAGCTCCAGGATCTCGCGCGCCAGATTTTCGTTGAGGCCCACGCGCTGCGGCCCGCCACGCCGCGCCGCTGCCTGCCCCGCCATGCTGCCCGGCCCCACCGACTGCGCCTGATCGAGGTAGAGCAGCATCGCCGGATGCCGCTCAACCGCGTGCAGCATGTCGCGAAACTTGCCCAGCACATGCGGCCGGATCGCGTCGAATTCGAACGCCCCGGCCAGGCCGATCATCGTCACCTTGTCCGCCGACACCGCAAAATGGTTCGACCAGAAATGGACCAGCCGCTCGACGAACGGCGTTTCGCTTGCCACCGCCACCTGCGCGCGGGCGCCGACTGCGGTCATGTAGAAATCGCGCCCCTGCTGCCGTCCGAACTGGCGCGCGCGCTGAACCGGATCGCTGTCGGCTGCGGTCTCCATTGCCTCGCCGGCGCGCTGCTCCTGCCGTTGATCGCGCTGCGCAACCCTGAGCTCTTCAAGATAATCGGCGATCTGCCCGGCGACCACCTGCGTCGTTGGCAGCGCCGCGATCGGGCCAGGCCGCGCCTCGAACCGCGCCATCTGATCGATCAGCGCGCGTCGCGGGTCGGCGGGCGCCGGCGCATCCGCCCTTCCGCCTAGTCCGAACCGGTTGAGGGCAATGCTCGCGTCCGACATGGGCCAT
>CAZWZP010000070.1:0-4282 GCA_964638925.1 uncultured Stakelama sp.
CGGCGGCGGATCGGCGATCCTCCCCACCCCCGCAATCGGCGGCGTCGGCATCCTCGCCGACTGGTCGAAGTCGATGACGATCGGGTTCAAGGCGACCGGCGACGCGATCATCGCGGTCGGCGAGCGCATGGGCCATCTCGGCCAGTCGATCTGGCTGCGCGAAATCCATGGCCGCGAGGAAGGCCCGCCCCCACCGGTGGACCTGAAGGCTGAAAAGCGCACCGGCGATTTCGTGCGCGACATGATCACGCGCGGGCTGGTCAACGCGGTGCATGACGTGTCCGACGGCGGCGTCGCGGTGACGCTCGCCGAAATGGCGCTCGCCAGCGGCATTGGTGCAACGATCGATCAGGCCCAGCCCTTCGGCATCGCGGGCAGCTTCTTTGGCGAGGATCAGGGCCTCTTCATCGTCACCGTGCCGGACGAGGCGCTGACCGAATTCCTCACCGCCGCCGCCGCCGCCGATGTCCCCGCCGACCCGATGGGCCGCACGATCAAGGACCGGCTGATCTTCGAACTCGACGAAGGCGATTGGTGCGTGACGATCGACGATCTGCGTGCGGCGCATGAGGGCTTCTTCCCCGCGCTGATGGGACCCGATGCCGCGATGGCGTGACGTTCATTCCTCCCCTGCCCCGCAGGGGAGGAGTTTCGGCGCATTTCCTCCAAGCCGCTAATCTGCCACCCTCCCCCGCGACTCGTCGTGATGCAGCCAATCCACGCCTTGTGCGTAGGCATGGACGTTATCGCGACGTATCGACCCGCAGGAGGGGCCAATGACCGCCGGCTATTCGACCACCCCACTCGCCGACAAGCTCGGCTTCAAGCCCGGTATGCGGCTGTTCATCGCCGATATGCCCGCCAGCGTGCGGGAGGAAGCGCTGGTCGATGACCTCGGCCTCGAACTTCTCGCAGCGCCCTGCACCGGGATCGACGCCGCGCATGTCTTTGTCACTGACCGCGCGACGCTCGACCGCGAGTTGAACGCGCTGCGCCAGTTGATCGCACCCAGCGGCTTCATCTGGGTCTCGTGGCCCAAGAAGGCGGCAAAGGTAGAAACCGACATCACCGAGGATACGATCCGCGAAGTCGCCCTGCCGCTCGGCCTGGTCGATGTGAAGGTGTGCGCGGTAGACGACATCTGGTCGGGGCTGAAGCTGATGATCCGCAAGGAATTGCGTGCCGATGGATAAGGTGCCGTCGGTCCCTTGGTGCCCCTATCCCGACATGGACGATGCGCAACGCATCGCCGCAGCGCGCGCATTTTATGAGACCAGCGCCACGCGCCGCTCATGCCGCGCCTTTGCTCCGACCCCGGTCCCGCGCGCGGCAATCGAATGGGCGATCCGCGCGGCCGGCACAGCGCCAAGCGGGGCCAACCACCAGCCTTGGCATTTCGCGGTCATCGAGAGCGCGGCAGGCAAGGCCGCGATCCGCGCAGGCGCCGAGGCCGAGGAACGTGAATTCTATGCAGGCAAGGCGGGCGAGGAATGGCTCCGCGCGCTCGCGCCGCTCGGCACCGATGCCGACAAATCCTGTCTCGAAATCGCGCCCTGGCTGATCGTGATCTTCGGCCAGCGCCGCGGCGGATTGAACCCCGGCGATGACTTCCAGAACTACTATGTCACCGAAAGCGTCGGCATCGCGACCGGCCTTTTGCTTGCCGCGCTCCACGCTGCGGGCCTCGCCACGCTGACCCACACGCCCAATCCGATGAAGTTTCTCAACGCCGTTTGTGCACGTCCCGATACCGAAAAGCCGGTGATGATCGTCGCGGTCGGCCATCCCGCGCCCGACGCCGCCATCCCCGTTCATGCGCTGAGCAAGAAGCCGCTGGAGGACATCGCCAGCTGGCTTTGACGAGGCTGGCGGAATCGCGCGCAGAGGTGTATTTGCCCGCTAACACGGGGGAGACACTTCATGGCCACGACCATGGCGGGCGACCGTCATCTGACGCTCGACACCGTTCGCGGGGTCGCGGTGCTCGGCATCCTGCTGCTCAACATCATTGCCTTTTCGATGCCGATGGCGGCCTATTTCAACCCGGCCGCCTATGGCGGCGCGGAGGGCGCAGACCTTGCCGCATGGTTCGCCAATTTCGTGCTGTTCGACGGCAAGATGCGCGGGCTCTTCTCCTTCCTGTTCGGCGCATCGACGCTGCTGGTAATCGAGCGCGCAACCGCCAAGGGCGAGAATGCCGCCAAGGTCCATTATTCCCGCATGGTCTGGCTGCTCGTCTTTGGCCTGCTTCATCTCTGGCTGGTCTGGTGGGGCGATATCCTCAACAATTATGCGCTGATGGGCATGGCCGCATTCCTGTTCCGCAATTCGCGGGTAAAGACGCTGCTGATCGTCGGATGCATTCTGCTGGTGATCCAGTTCATCGTGTCTGCCTTTATCCCGCTGACCGCAGCCCTAGCGCTTGTGGCACCCGACACACCCCAGATGCGGGAAGGTTTGGCCGGCCTGGAGCAAGCCTTTGGCCGCCCTCCTTCGGACTGGCTGACCGAGCAGGTCGCGCTCCACCGGGGCGATTGGTGGAGCATCGCAGTCGAGCGGTTCAAAGAAGCCGCATGGGGGCCGTTAATCGGCATCATCCAATATGGCTGGGAGACACTCGCCTATATGCTGTTCGGCATGGCTGCGTTCCGCAACGGGATGCTGACTGGGCAATGGGAACGCCGCCGCTATTGGCGCTGGGTCGCGATCGGCTTTGGAGTGGGCATTCCCTTCTACACTGCGCTGGCGCTGTGGATGATCCGCTCGGACTTCGGCCTCGTCCAGGTCACGAGCGCGGCGATGGTGTTCACCGTCCCTGTCCGCCCGTTGATGATCATGGGCTGGGCCAGCCTGATCGTGCTGCTGATGCAACCCGGCGGACTGCTTACCGAACGGCTGGCGGCGGCGGGACGGATGGCGTTCACCAACTATCTGGTGACCAGCCTGATCTGCACCACCATCTTCTATGGCTATGGCCTTGGCTGGTATGGCGAACTCTCACGCGCCGAGGTCTATCTGGTCGTGCTGATGGTGTGGGCGCTGATCCTGCTCTGGTCGAAGCCCTGGCTTGAGCGATTCGCTTATGGTCCGCTCGAATGGCTGTGGCGCAGCCTGTCGCGCGGACGGCTTCAGACGATGGCGGGCGGCGCCTTGATCAAGGGGTAAGGATCACGGCGGCCTCGGTGATCGGGCGGATGCGGACTGGCTTGCTCTGCTCGTCCAACTTGGGCAGCGGCCGTCCATCGGGCAAGAAGCTGCGCTCGATCAGGCTCCCGTCGGGCTGCTCGAACGCAATCGAGCAGACCTCCATCTCGCGCATCCGTTCGGCCATCAGTCGCACGAACATCACCGCAAAGCGCATTTCCTCGCTCAAAGGTGCGTCGCCAGATTTCAGAATGGTCAGCGCTTCCCAACCTCGGCCACAACGGGCGTTTCCGCGGCGCACGAGCTTTGCGCTGGCGCGCATCCAGACGCCCTCGCCCAATTCCGACATGGTTTGCCAGCGGACGTCGCCTGACATCGGCTGCCCCGGCAGGTCGAGCACGGGTTCAAGTCCCGGCGGAGTCGGAAGCGCCCCCTCGCCATAGTGATCGACTGACCGATCGCCCGCCGCGTCGCTGATCGTCGCCGTCTGATCAAGCCCGCCCGGATGCGTCGCCATCCGAGCGACGAGATCGACGCCCTGAACCTCCCAGTTCGGCGTGGCTTGGTCGCCAGGTGCCAACAGGTCGGCCATAGCCGCGTTGACGATCCGAACCACCTCGTCCGGTGGCGTCAGATCGGCAGTCGGCGTCCGCGGCTTGTCCGCCGCGACGGCTGACATCGGGGCAAGAATCAGGGCGAGCGAGAGGAAAAAGCGCATAGCGCGTTGTTCCACGTCACAATCCGGCAGCCAATCGACATTTTCGCGAATGCCTCGCAATAGGCTTGCGAATCACTCTCAATCGCCTTAGTTGATGCGAGAGAGTGAGAGGGTCTGATGGTCGTCTGCGTCTGCAATGCCATTCGTGAGAAAGATGTCCGCGCTGCGGCGCGGGACGGCGCGATCAGCGCCTGCCAGGCCTATCGCGCACTCGGTCGTCAGCCGAAATGCGGCCAGTGCGTGCCGTTTGCGCGAGCCATTATCGACGCCGAACGCGCTGCTGCGTAGCGTTCGCACCTGCGCTAACCCGCAGAAATCAGCCATTTTCTGACTGTCTCAAGCGCCTTGCCCGCGCTATACTCGCGCGTATCAGAGTTTGATT
The DNA here is from genome assembly GCA_964638925.1 of uncultured Stakelama sp. GTDB lineage: Bacteria > Pseudomonadota > Alphaproteobacteria > Sphingomonadales > Sphingomonadaceae > Sphingomonas. Next base: position 4,245 of record CAZWZP010000070.1, read on the forward strand.
CAGCACCGCTGAATCGCGGTACCGGCCCGCTCCCCCAC
>CAZWZP010000070.1:4423-13721 GCA_964638925.1 uncultured Stakelama sp.
AGGGCGAGCTGACCGCGATCAACCAATATTGGCTGCACTATCGCCTGTTCGACCACTGGGGCGTCAAAAAGCTCGCCGAGTTCGAGCGCCACGAGTCGATCGACGAGATGAAACATGCCGACATGCTCGCCGAGCGCATCCTGTTCCTCGACGGCCTGCCCAATTTCCAGCTGCTCGGTCGCCTGCGCATCGGTGAGACGGTCGAAGAGGCGCTCAAGGCCGATCTGGAGCTGGAATATGAAGCGGTCGCACTGCTCAAGGATGCCATCGAGCATTGCGAGAAGGTGCGTGATTACGGCAGCCGCGACCTGTTCCAGCGCATCCTCGACAGCGAGGAAGAGCATGTCGACACGCTCGAAACCCAATTCGAGATGATCGAGCGGATGGGGATCCAGAACTATATCCAGCTCAATTCCAAGCCGGAAGCGGCGGAGTAAGCCTCACGCCGCCGGGCGGCGTCCGAACATCGGGCGCCGCTCGACCAGCGGATTGGCTTCGCGTTCCAGCAACGTCAGCGTCGCCTGAAACAGCGGGCGCAACTCGACGACATGCTTCAGCGCCTCGCTCGGTTCATAGCGATTCTCGACACAATGGCGGGCGATATCCTCGATCGCTGCAGCGCATTCCGCCAGCGGCTCGGCTCCGAACTGGCGCGATTCCCCTTTCAGCGTATGGGCGGGCAACACCATCGCGGCGGGGTTGTTCGCCCGCATCGCCTCTTCGATCAGCGCGACCGATTTGACGCCATCCTCCTGGAAATAGCCGAGAATGCGGACGAAATTGGCGCCAAGCTGCGTCCTGGCCTGCGCGAACGCCGTCCAGTCCACCAGCCGGTCCCCATCGAGCGTCGCCACATCAACCTCCAGCTTACGCAACCCGTCGGGATTACAAATATGAGTAAGCCGGTAAACGTCCGGTTGACGGGAAACCGTTTTCCTGTGGAGGTTTGGAACGGCTGATCGAGCCGGCCTATTCGCGATCGAACGGGTTCTTCGATGGCCGCATCGTCAGTCGCACCGGCACCGCGCCGAAATCAAACTCCTTGCGCATACTGTTGACCAGATAGCGCTCATAGCTCTTGGGCAACAGGTCGACGCGCGTGCCGAACAGAATGAAGCTCGGCGGCCGCGTTTTGGCTTGCGTGACATAGCGCGGCTTGATCCGCTTGCCGCCGGGCGCTGGCGGCGGGTTCGCTTCGATCGCGCGTTCGAACCAGCGATTGAGCTGGCCCGTTGTGATACGCCGCGACCACGCCTCACGCGTTTCGAACGCGACCTTGATCAGCGTGTCGAGCCCCTTGCCGGTCGCGCCGGACACGGTGAGCAGCGGCACGCCCTTCACCTGCGCCAGTCCTTCGTCGAGCGCGCCCTTGACCCCGTTGAACAGGCTCGACTGGTTCTCGGCCACGTCCCATTTGTTGAGCGCGATGACGAGCGCGCGGCCCTCCTGCAGCACCTTGTCGGCGATCTTGAGATCCTGAACTTCCAGTCCCTTGGTCGCATCGAGCAACAGAACGACCACTTCGGCAAAATCGACCGCGCGCAACGCATCGGAAACCGAGAGCTTCTCAAGCTTCTCCTGCACCTTGGCGCGCTTGCGCATACCGGCCGTGTCGATCAGCCGCACCGGGCGCTGCTTGCCCTCATCATCGGTCCACAGCCATTCGATCGCGATCGAATCGCGGGTAATCCCGGCCTCGGGACCGGTGATGAGCCGGTCCTGGCCCAATATCTTGTTGATGAGAGTCGACTTGCCCGCATTGGGGCGCCCGACCACCGCGAGCTTGAGCGGCGCATCGGGGGATTCGTCGTCCTCCTCCTCGAATTCATCCGCTTCGCGATCGATATAGGGCTGAAGCGCTTCGAACAGGTCGGCAAGCCCCTCGCCATGCTCGGCGGAGAACGGAACCGGGTCGCCCAGACCCAGCGCCATTGCCTCATGGATGCCCGGTTCAGCCGCGCGCCCCTCAGCCTTGTTGGCAAGCAGGACGATCGGCGTGCCCGAGCTGCGCAGCCAGCGCGCAACCTCGGCATCGAGCGGGGTCACCCCTGCCCGTGCGTCAATCATGAACAAGGCGACGTCCGATTCGCGCACCGCCGCCTCGGTCTGCGCACGCATCCGGCCCGGAAGGCTCGCCGGATCATCCTCTTCAAACCCGGCGGTGTCGGTCAGGCGGAACTTGCAGCCGAGCAGGTCGCCATCGCCCTCGCGCCGGTCACGGGTGACGCCGGGCTGGTCGTCGACAAGCGCAAGGCGCTTGCCGACCAGCCGGTTGAACAGGGTCGATTTGCCGACATTGGGGCGGCCGATGATCGCTACGGTAGGAAGACGCATCCGCGCCTCCTACCGCAACTGCTGCCTTAGCGATAGGCGGTGATCTCGCCCTTGTCGCTCAGGACGTACAGCGTGTTGTTCGCGACGATCGGAGGCAGGCTGACCTTGTCGCCGATTTCAATCGTCGATCCCATGCTGCCATCGGCAGGCGAGGCCGAAACCAGCTCACCCCGCGAATTGGCAAGCCACAGCCGGTCGCCGGCCAAAACCGGGCCGACCCAGGTGATTGGCCCCTTCTTGTCCTTCTCGTCGCGCCACGCGCGCATCTGGCTAATCCAGCGAATCTTGCCGTTGCCGCGTGCGATACAGACCAGGCGCGCATCGTCGGTCATCACGAAAATCCACTCGCCCGCGACCCATGGGGTCGAGATGCCGGCAAAATTCTGTTCCCAGATGCGCTGGCCCGAGGCGAGTTCGACCGCCGCCATGCGCTCGCCCTGCCCGACCGCATAGACGCGGCCCTGATCGATCACCGGCTCAGCGTCGATATCGACCAGGCTGGAGACCGAGGTCGAGATGGTCGAACGCGACAGCGTGTCGGTCCACAGCGCCCGACCATTTTCGTAGCGATAGGCGTTGAGTTCACCCGACGAGAAGCCCGCAACAATTGTACCCTGCGCCGCAGCGGGAGCTGCCACTCCGAACACGCCCTGCGTCTCCGGCGTACCCGACTGGGTCCACACCACCGCGCCATCGGCCTGCGCCAGCGCGAAAAGCTGGTTGTCCTGCGACACGACATAGGCATTGCCAAGGAACAGGGTCGGCGCGCCGCGCAGCGGTCCACCTGGCTTCTTGCGCCAGATCTCGGTGCCCGCCGCCGCGTCGATCGCGACCACATCGCCAAGGCCATTGGTCGCAAACACGCGTCCGCCCTCGACGCTCACACCGCCGCCGAACGCCGCGTTGCGATTCTCCCTGTCCGACGAGGTGGCGAGCGACCAGAGCTTGGCACCGGTCCCCGCGTCAAAGGCGTGGACCATCGCTTCGGTATCGACCACAAACAGTTTGCCGTCCGAAACCACCGGCGTCGCCGCAAGCCGCACCCGGCCCGTCGTTCCGGCCACCCGCGCAGACCAGACCCGCACCGGCGTCTGGCCAAGTGCGACATGGCCCATCGCCTTGGCCGCATTGCCGCCCGGCTGGGTCCAGCCCGGATTGACCACCGCCATCGGCAGCACCACCTGTACATCCGCGATCGCCTTGTCGGCAGTAATGCCCGACTCACCGGCCAGAATCGGTACGCGCTGCCCCAGGACCGGAGTCTTGTTGCCGCCGCCCTTGAAGATACCGCACGCGCTCAATGCGACCAGCGCCGCGAGCGCGACGGGGATACGAACCGACTTCATCATTGTGCTTTCTTGTCCTCACCCTCGTCGACGATCGCGTCGACACCCAGTACGCTGGCCATCTGAACCGCGCGTTGACGGATCGACCGCGGAACGCTCTCGTCCTTGGCGATCGCGCCGTAAAGCTTGCCCGCCTCGGCGCGCTTGCCCTGGCGCAGATAGGCAGCAGCGACCAGCTCGCCCGCGCTGCCATACCAGGGGCTGTCCTTGACCGCGAGGCCACCAAGCCGCGCGACGACAGCATCGGGCTTCATCGTATCATATTCGACCATGGTCTGACGGATCAGCGCAAGATCGCGCAATTCCTGCGGGACATTCTTGTCCGCCACAATCACACCGTACAACGCCGCCGCGCCTTTGAGGTCGTTCTTCTGCAGCAGCACCGTCGCCTGGGTAAAGCGCGCGCTCGTGCTGAAGCCCGCTGTACCTGAATCGGCCAGTTCCTTTAACGACGTTTCGGCAAGCTGCGGCTTGTTCTCGCCCAGCGCCTTGAACGCTGCGGAGAACTTGTCTCCCTCAGCCGCACGCTGCCCCTCCTGATGGCTCTGCCAATAAAGAAAGCCACCGAACGCCACCAGTCCAGCGATCACCGCGACGATGATCCAGCGGCCGTAATTCTGCCAAATGTGCAACGCCTGGTCCTTGCGGAGCTCTTCATCGACCTCACGCAGAAAGGCATCGTTGCTTTGCGGGCTCAGCGCCAAGGGGAAACTCCATCGGGAAAATCAGGGGGTGCGGGCGCGGACCTTAGCCGCGCCGAACGGGAAACGAAAGCGTCAGTCCTTGGGCTTATAGACTTGTTCGTCGCCCGGAAAACTCCGATCGCGCACGGTCGAAGCATAGCGCTCGACCGCGGCGGAAATGCGGCCAGCCATGTCGTCGAACTTTTTCACGAAACGCGGGGTGCGTTCGAACAGGCCAAGCATGTCCTCGGTCACCAGAACCTGGCCGTCACACTGCGCCGACGCGCCGATGCCGATCACCGGACAGGACACGGCGGCGACGATCTCGTTCGCCAGCGTCTCGACCACGCCCTCGGCGACGATGGCAAAGGCACCCGCCTCCGCCACGGCCCGCGCGTCGCCGATGATCTTGGCGAACTCGGCATTGCCGCGCCCGCGCGCGCCATAGCCGCCCAGCGCGTTCACCGCCTGCGGCGTCAGGCCGATATGGCCCATTACGGGAATGCCGCGGCTGGTGAGGAACGCGACCGTCTCCGCCATCGCCGCCCCGCCCTCCAGCTTCACGCCGGCCGCACCGGTCTCCGCCATGATCCGGGCGGCCGATTCGAACGCCTGCCCAGGGCTCGCTTCATAGCTCCCGAACGGCATGTCGATGATGACGACCGAATGATAGCTGCCCCGCACCACCGCCGCGCCATGCGCGCACATCATGTCGAGCGTCACTGCCAGCGTCGACGGCAGGCCATAAATCACCTGCCCCAGGCTGTCGCCGACCAGCAGCACGTCGCAATGCGGGTCGAGCAGCTGCGCCATGCGCGCGGTGTAGGCGGTCAGCATCACCACCGGCTCCTTGCCCTTGCGCGCCTGAATCGCCGGGACGGTCAGCCGCTTCATCGGCGCCGGAGTCGGCGTCGCGCGGCTGGTGGAGGTGTCGATGGTGAAGGTCGTGGACATGGGTGGCGCTCTAGCGGGGCCATTGCGACCGCGCCAGCGGGCACAGCATTCATGTCATACGATCTTGACTCAATGTTCGTTATGTATAACATTGAGTCGTATAAACCTGACATGGAGGAAGCGCATGGCGTTTCGCGAAAAAATTGCCTGGGTGGCGTTTCTCAGCACGGTGCTGATCTGGGGCGCGTTCTTCATCATCCTCGTCCAGATCCCGCACGAAGCGCGCGGGCTCGCGATGCTCGGCCCGTTCATCGTCGCGACGGTGGCACAGGCGGCGGTGATGATCGCGGCAGCGACGATCTGGGCGATCGGCGCGCCCAAGGAGGCGAATGCCCCGGCAGATGAGCGCGACCGCGCTGTCGGTCGGCGCGCGACGGGGTTCGCCTATCTAACCCTGATCCTCGGCGTCGCCGCGGTGATCGTCTGGCTGCATTTCGGCCTGCATGGTCCGGACACGATCTTCGCTCTGGCTGGCGCTTTCATCCTCGCTGAAGCGGTGCGGTTCGGCGCCACCGCGCTCGGCTATCGCAAGGGAGTTTGACCATGGCCTATCGCGAAAAACTCGCCTGGCTCGAACTGGTCGGCATGGTGATCGCCTATGGCGGATATTTCATCGGTGTCGGGATGGTCGATCCCGCTCCGGGTCGACTGGAAACGCTGACCTATGTCGCATTGTTCGGTGCAGCCACCGTGGTGCGGCTGCTAATCCTCGGCTCGGGCTGGCTGACACTCCGGACACAGATGGGGGCCGAGGCGCGCGCCAAGCCCGACGAGCGCGACCGTTCGATCGCGCGACGCGGCGCAGCCGTCGGCTATTATGTCCTGCTCGGCCTGATGCTCTGGGTCGGCGTGATGCTGCCGCTGACCGACACCGGCTGGGCGGTCGCCAACTCGGCGCTGGCGGCGATCATCATCGCCGAAATCGTGCGCGACGCGGTCATCGTCGCCAGCTATCGGCGGGGCTGGCATGGCTAACCCCCCGATCAGCAATCATATCCGCACGCTGCGCTTCATGGCGGGTGAAATGACGCAAGCCGAGCTGGGCGACCGGGTCGGCGTCACCCGCCAGACGATCGCGGCGATCGAGCAGGGGAAATATTCCCCGACGCTCGAAACCGCATTCCGCATCGCCCGCGCCTTCGACAAGCCGCTTGGGGAGGTGTTCAACTGGGAGGGGGAATAAGCCCCCTGCCCCTTACAGCAACGCTGTCGCCCAAAGTTCCGGCTTGAACCCGACCAGCAGTCCGCCGCGATATTCGACCACCGGCCGCTTGATCAGCGAGGGGTGCGCCGCCATCAGCGCCAGCGCCTTGGCTGCGTCGATATCAGCCTTGTCGGCCTCGTCGAGCTTGCGAAAGGTCGTGCCGGCGCGGTTGAGCAGCGGCTCCCAGCCGACAACATCCACCCATTTCGCCAACCGCGCGGGGTCTGCGCCTTCCTTCTTATAGTCATGGAAGGCATAGGCGATGCCGTTGGCGTCAAGCCAGGTCCGCGCCTTCTTGACCGTGTCGCAATTGGGAATGCCGTAAAGCCGGACAGTCATCGTATCAAACACGCCTGGCCGGACCACAAAGATGTCACTTTCGCATTCTCCCCTTCACTGCCCCACAGGCCGGGCAGGCTGCAATGAGCGCCGCCGAACTCCCAGCCCAGCGTGCTGCCGTCGATCTCGGCGACCATATAGGCAGATTTCACCGCAGCGAACGTCAATCTAAGGCCCGCCTCGACTGCGGCCGCGACATTACCCGCGTCATCCATGCTACATTATCGCCTTGCCCAGATCCCTGCGCAAGTGGCGCAAGCAAGCCGATCCGTCGTGATGGTAAATCGGCGATTAATTCGCCACCGTTACAAACTCGATTGATAAAAGCGAGAGGAGGGAAGTCATGAAAGCACCGATCATCGCCCTATCCGTTGCTGTCTGTGCCACCTTCGGTATCAGCCCGCCAATTGTCGGTGGACCGGCGCTGGCCACCACGCTGCCCCAAGCACGCCTTGCCACCAGTTGTCCTGTGATCCGCAGCGCAACCGCCTTTGCGCCTGCGCCGCCATCGGCAACGCACACGCCAGATCAATCAATGGCGACGCTGGAGCAGCTGCGCGGCGGCGTGTGGCAAGCGGTCGCATCAGCGGCACTCGATTCGGAAGGAAACTTTACCTTCACCGTGCCGCTCGCCGGCGAATATCGCATCTGTGTGCAAGGCCCGTCCGAAAGCGCGTGTCGTACGGTGCCGATGCGCGCCCCTGCGCCTGCAGATGGCATCAGTGTATCGGCATCCTGTCCTGCACAGCCTGGCAGCGACACGCCACCCGCCCTGCTAAAGGTTAAACTCACCGCAACCACCTTGGGCGGAATCTGCGCCACTTGTGGCAAAAGCGTGACTACAAGCACCAACAACGCCCGCTGATTGGGCTCAGTTCAACCGGGCGTACGGATCTCTTGCCGAACGCCCGGTTCACTCCCACTCGATCGTACCCGGCGGCTTCGAAGTGTAGTCATAGACCACGCGGTTGACGCCCTTCACCTCATTGACGATCCGCGTCGCGACGCGGGTCAGGAAGCTGGCGTCGAATGGATAGACATCGGCGGTCATGCCGTCGGTGCTGGTCACCGCGCGCAGGCCACAGACGCTGTCATAGGTGCGCCCATCGCCCATTACGCCGACGGTCTTGACCGGCAGCAGCACGGCGAACGCCTGCCAGATCGCGTCGTACAGGCCCGCATTGCGGATTTCCTCCAGATACACCGCATCTGCCTTGCGCAGGATGTCGCAGCGTTCCTTGGTCACTTCGCCCGGGATGCGGATCGCGAGGCCGGGTCCGGGGAACGGATGGCGGCCGACGAACACATCGGGCAGCCCCAGCTCGCGCCCGAGCGCGCGGACCTCGTCCTTGAACAGCTCGCGCAGCGGCTCGACCAGCTGCATGTTCATGCGTTCGGGCAGGCCGCCGACGTTGTGGTGGCTCTTGATCGTCACCGATGGACCGCCGGTGAAGCTGACGCTCTCGATCACGTCGGGATAGAGCGTCCCCTGCGCCAGGAACTCCGCGCCGCCGATCTTTTTCGCTTCGGCTTCAAAGACATCGATGAAGGTCTTGCCGATGAATTTCCGCTTCGCCTCCGGGTCGGTGACGCCAGCGAGGCCGTTCATGAACAGCGTCTCGGCGTTCACATGGACCAGCGGGATGTTGTAATGCCCGCGGAAGAGCGACACGACCTGATCAGCCTCGCCGCTGCGCATCAGGCCGTGGTCGACGAACACACAGGTCAGCTGCTCGCCGATCGCTTCATGGATCAGCACCGCCGCGACCGCGCTGTCGACGCCGCCGGACAGGCCGCAAATGACCTTGCCGCTGCCAACCTGTTTGCGGATCTCCGCGATCTTGGTCTGGCGAAACTCCGCCATCGTCCAGTCGCCCTTGAGCCCACAGACATGCCGCACGAAATTGGCGAGCAGCTTGCCGCCATCGGGGGTGTGAACCACCTCTGGGTGGAACTGCATCGCATAGTAGCGGCGCGTGTCGTCGGCGATCACCGCGAACGGCGCGCCGGGGCTGGCCGCGACCGGGCGGAAGCCGGGGGCGAGGTCGGTGACCTTGTCGCCATGGCTCATCCACACCTGATGCGTCTCGCCCTCGCTCCACAGCCCGTTGAACAGCGCGCAGCCATCGGCAATGTCGATGAACGCACGCCCGAACTCGCCGCTGTCGCCCAGCTGCACGCGCCCGCCCAGCTGGTGCATCATCACCTGCTGGCCGTAACAAATGCCGAGCACTGGCACGCCGCTTTCGAAGATAGCGTCGGGAACGCGCGGGGAGCCTTCCTCCAGCACCGATGCGGGCGATCCGGACAGGATGACGCCGCCGGGCTTCATCCGATCGAACGCCTCTGCGGCGGCATTGAAGGGGGCGATCTCGCTATAGACGCCCGCCTCGCGCACGCGGCGCGCGATCAGCTGGGTGACCTGGGAACCGAAATCG